>NZ_CP131914.1:4197914-4502532 GCF_040529045.1 Xanthomonas indica
CGTCAGCGCCGACAGCCCGCTGGTCGGCATGACCCTCGGCGAGGCCGAGACCGTGCACAACGCCCCCCTGCTGCTGGCCCTGAAGACCGGCAACGACACCCGCCTGGCACCGCCGGCGGACATGCGCATCTGGGTCGGCAGCGTGCTCGGGGTGATGGGCGCGCGCCAGCAGGTCGCCGATTTCGCGCAGAACCAGTTCCTGCGCCTGTCCTCGCGCCTGCGCAACCTGGGCGACCTGTTCAACCCCAGCCGCGCCGGCATCTCCGAGGCGGTGATCCCGCCGACCTCGCGGTTCATCGGCAAGAGCGCGGCCGAGCTGCGGCTGCGCAAGCAGGCCGGCATCAGCCTGCTGGCGATCAACCGCGACAAGCAGGTGATCCGCGAGGACGTGCGCAAGGTGCCGCTGCGCGCCGGCGACATGCTGGTGTTCCACAGCATCTGGCAGGACCTGGCGCAGGCCTCGGAAAGCCGCGATTTCGTGGTGGTCACCGACTACCCCAAGGGCGAGCACCGCCCGCACAAGTTCAAGATCGCGATGACGATCTTCGCCCTGACCATCCTGATCGCGCTGACCTCCAAGCTGCCGGTGGCGCTGACCCTGATGACCGGCGTGGCCGGCATGCTGCTGACCGGCGTGCTGCGCATGGACGAGGCCTATGCCTCGATCAACTGGAAGACCGTGTTCCTGATGGCCGGGCTGATCCCGCTGGGCTGGGCGATGGACAGCAGCGGCGCGGCGGCCTGGGTCGCCGGCCACACCATCGCGCGCTTGCCCGAGGGCATCCCGGTGTGGGCGCTGGAGATCGCCCTGGGCCTGCTGACCACCGCGTTCTCGCTGGTGATCAGCCACGTCGGCGCGACCATCGTGATGGTGCCGATCGCGGTCAACCTGGCGCTGGCGGCCGGCGGCAATCCCACCGCGTTCGCGCTGATCGTGGCGCTGTCGGCGTCCAACAACCTGATGACCGCGTCCAATCCGGTGATCTCGATGATCACCGGCCCGGCCAACTACCAGCCGCGCGAACTGTGGCGCGTCGGCGGTCCACTGTCGCTGATCTACACCCTGGTGGTGGTGCTGATGGTCAACCTGATGTCGATGGGCTGGTGGCACGCGCTGTAGCGCGCGCCTGCCAGGCCCAATGCGAAGAGCCGTGGTTGCGCCTGCCAGTGGCTGCGTCACCGCTCGGGCGAACGCAGGTCGACGTCCCCGTTCTTCCTCGCCCCGGGCGCGCGCAATCGCGGCGCGACATTCGCAGGATGGATGACACGCCCTAGACCAGCACCACCTGCCCTGCCTGCACGTCCACCGGCACCGCGTGCAGGCTCTGGCCGCGGCACGGGCCGGACACGCACAGGCCGTCCTGCAGGTCGAACGCGGCGCCGTGCGCGGCGCACACCACATGGCCCTCGTGGCTCTTCAGGAACTGCCCCGGCGCCCAGTCCAGGCGGCGCCCGGCATGCGGGCACACGTTCAACCACGCGCGCACACTGTCGCCTTCGCGGTACAGCAGCAGCGATTCGGACTCGCCGCCGAGCAGCGCCTCGGCCTCGGCCAGTTCGCCGGGGACGAGGTCGTGCAGCGACGCCAGCACGTTGGAAGGGTCGGTCATGGGCTACAGGCGCGCACAGCGATGGGGCCGCAATTCTGGCACGGACGCGCGGGCCCCGCGCCGGCGCGCGGCTTCACTCCGCGAGGACATGCAAGCGGTTGAACGCAAAGTGTTAATTTTTCGCTTAACGAAGTTTTCACTCCGTCACATAAAACAGCGCCGATACTGCGCCCCTTCGGTTCAAACTGAAACAGAGTTCTGCCATGCGTGCTCGCCTCTTCAATTTCGACCAATTCCGGCATGTCTTCGCGCCGCGCAAGCCGCGCCATCCGCTGGTCAAGCTGGCGGTCGGCCTGCTGGGCCTGGCGATCCTGGCCGGGCTGGTGTTCGTCAGCGTGTTCGTGGGTGCGGCAATGATCCTGGGCGGCATCGCCATGAAGCTGCTGAGCCAGCGCGGCAAGCGCCCGGCCACCGCGCGCCGGCATGTCGTCGATGGCGAGTACCGGGTGGTGCGCAAGCCGGCGTTGCCGTTGTAAGGCTGGGAATGGGGAATCGGGATTGGGGAATCGCAAAAGCGGATTCCGTATGCCTGTTGGAGTTGGGTTGAACCCATCGCGGTAGACTGCTGCATCCCCTTCTCGTTGGATGCATGCCCATGAAAGACCTGTTCGCCGCTGCCGAGGCTCCGCGCGTTCCCGTGCGCGGCCAGGGCCTGTTTCCGGTGCATCGCATCTACTGTGTGGGCCGCAACTTCGCCGACCATGCGCGCGAGATGGGCGCCAGCGCGCCGGCCTCCAAGGCCGAGCGCGGCCAGCCGACCTTCTTCATGAAACCGGCCGATGCGCTGGTGATCGGCGACGAGGCCATCCCCTACCCCTCCGCGACCCAGGACCTGCACCACGAGGTGGAACTGGTGGTGGCGCTGGGCCAGGACGCGCCGGCCGGCGTGCTGCCGGTGGAAGGCGCCGACGCGCTGATCCTGGCCTACGGCGTGGGCCTGGACCTGACCCGTCGCGACCTGCAGGCCGCCGCCAAGGCCAAGGGCCTGCCATGGGATATCGCCAAGGGCTTCGATGCGTCCGCGCCGATCAGTGAGTTGATCCCAGCGGGCGAAGTCGGTGCGCTGGAGGCGCTGAACCTGTCGCTGGAAGTCAACGGCGAGGTGCGTCAGCAATCGCTGCTGGATCAGATGATCTGGAACGTGCCGGAGATCCTGCACGAGCTGTCCAAGCTGTTCGCGCTGCGCGCCGGCGACCTGGTGTTCATGGGCACGCCGGCCGGCGTGGCCGCGCTGCGCCCGGGCGACCGCTTCAGCGCGCGCCTGGAGAACGTGGCCGAACGGCACGGCCGCATCGTCGGCTGAAGCCATGCGCTGGTCGCGCGCCGTGCGCATGCCGTGATCCGACGACCACAGTCACTGCGCTAGGCTAGCGCCGCGGCGACAGGCCCGCACTGACAAGAGAGGAGTTCCGATGAGCATGATCCGCGAATTCAAGGAATTCGCCATGCGCGGCAACGTGCTGGACCTGGCGGTCGGCGTGGTGCTCGGCGCCGCGTTCGGCAAGATCGTCACCGCGCTGGTGGAGAAGATCATCATGCCGCCGATCGGACTGCTCGTGGGCGGCGTGGATTTCTCGCGTTGGGCCTGGACGCTGAAGGCGGCCACGGTGGACGCGGCGGGCAAGCCGGTGCCGGCCGTGGTGATCGGCATCGGCGATTTCCTCAACACCATCATCCAGTTCGTGATCGTGGCCTTCGCCATCTTCATGCTGGTCAAGGCGATCAACCGCATCGCGCGCAAGGAACCGCCGGCGCCGAAGGCCCCGAGCGAAGAAGTGCTGCTGCTGCGCGAGATCCGCGATTCGCTCAAGCACGAGCCGCGCCCCGAGTAAGCGCGACGGCAGGCGCGGCCTTCGCATGGAGGCCGCGCCGTGCACGACGGCGAGGCACTGCTAAGCTCGCCGTTCCTGTCCGCGGAGTCTTCCATGCGCCGTCTCGCCGTCGTCATCGCTGCCGTCCTGAGCCTCTCCTCCCCTGCCGTCGCCGCCGAGGCCACGCGCATTCCGGAGGCGGCGCTGCGCGATGCGGCGACGTTGCGCGAGCGTGCGCTGGCCGACGACACCGGCTGGAAGGTGGTCGAATCGCTGACCACCGAAATCGGCCCGCGCCTGGCCGGCAGCGAGGCCGATGCACGCGCGGTGGCCTGGGCCACGGCGAAATTCAAGGCACTGGGTTTCGACAAGGTGTGGACCGAGCCGGTGACCTTCCCGAAGTGGGAGCGACGCAGCGAACACGCGCAGGTGCTCGGCGCGCATGCGCAACCGCTGACCGTCACCGCGTTGGGCGGCAGCCCCGGCGGCACGGTCGAGGCCGAGGTGGTGCGCTTTGCCGACCTGGCCGCGTTGCAGGCGGCGCCCGCGGACGCGCTGCGCGGCAAGATCGCCTTCGTCGATTACCAGATGCTGCGCACGCGCGACGGCAAGGACTACGGCAATGGCGGCGCGGTGCGCAGCAAGGGGCCGTCGGAAGCGATCCGCAAGGGGGCCATCGGCTTCGTGATGCGCTCGGCCGGCACCGATTCGCACCGCGTGCCGCATACCGGCATCACCCGCTATGACGAGGGACTGACGCCGGTGCCGGCGGCGGCGCTGTCGGTGCCCGATGCCAACCAACTCACGCGCCTGCTCGCGCGCGGCCCGGTGCGCCTGCGCCTGGCGCTGGACTGCGGCTGGGACGGCACCGCCACCTCCTACAACGTGATCGGGCAGATCACCGGGCGCTCGCTGCCCAACGAGGTCGTGCTGATCGGCGGGCACCTGGATTCGTGGGACCTGGGCACCGGCGCGGTCGACGACGGTGCCGGCGTGGCCATCAGCATGGCCGCCGGGCATCTGATCGGCCAGCTCAAGCAGGCGCCCAAGCGCAGCATCCGCGTGGTCGCCTTCGCCAACGAGGAGCAGGGATTGTACGGCGGCAAGGCCTACGCGCAGGCGCATGCCAAGGACGTGGCGCGGCACCAGATCGCCGCCGAGAGCGACTTCGGCGCCGGCCGCATCTACGCGTTCAACACCGGCTCCGGCGACGCCGCCGGCTCGCGCGAGGCGACCCGGCAGATCGCCGAGGCGCTGGCGCCGCTCGGCATCGCCTATGCGCCCGATGCCGGCGGCCCCGGCCCGGATGTCGGTCCGCTCGCGGCCAAGGGCGGCGCCTGGGCGTGGCTGGCGCAGGACGGCAGCGACTACTTCGATTTGCATCACACCGCCGACGACACCCTGGACAAGATCGACCCGAAGGCGCTGGCGCAGAACGTCGCCGCGTATGCGGTGTTCGCGTATCTGGCGGCGCAGGCCGATGGCGGTTTCGGCAGCCAGGCCAAGACAGTGGAACCGCCCAGGGAGTAAAGTGCACCGGACCTGCGCAGGACGCGCGCAGGGGCTCCCTTCCGCAGCAGCGCCAGGACCTTTGATGGGCATACGGCAACGCCGCGCGGGCTCAGCGGTGACGTTGCTGGATGTGGCCCGCCATGCGGGCGTGTCGCCGATGACCGCTTCGCGCGTGATCAACCGCCACCCGCGCGTGAGCGCGACCATGCGCGAGCGCGTCGAGGCGTCGATCCAGGCGCTCGGCTACCGCCCCAACCTCGCCGGCCGCTCGCTGCGCACTGCAGGACTGGCGCGCATCGGCGTGCTGTACAGCAATCCCAGCGCGGCCTACCTCAACCAGTTCATGCTCGGCGTGCTCGAGCGGAGCAGCCTGGAAGGCTGCCAGGTGCTGGTGGAGAAGAGCGAAGACAGCGACAGCCAGCGCGCCGCCACCGAACGCCTGCTCGATGCCGGCGCCGATGGCCTGATCCTGCCGCCGCCGCTGTGCGATGCGCGGCAGACCATCGCCGAACTGGACGCGCGCGGCATCCCGCTGGTGGCGGTGGCCACCGGCGCGCCGATGCCCGGGGTCAGCTCGGTGCGCATCGACGACTACGCGGCCGCATGCGCGCTCACCCAGCACCTGCTCGACCTGGGCCACCGCGACATCGGCTTTGTCAGCGGCGATCCCGGCCACACGCCCAGCGCGCTGCGCAGCCGCGGTTTCTTCGACACCATGGCCCGGGCCGGACTGACGGTGGCGCCGGAGCGCGTGGCCGAGGGCATGTTCACCTACCGCTCCGGCCTGCTTGCGGCCACCGCACTGCTGCAGGTCGCGCCGCGCCCCAGCGCGATCCTGTGCAGCAACGACGACATGGCCGCAGCGGCGCTGGCGATCGCGCACGGGTTGCGCCTGCGCGTGCCGGACGATCTGTCCATCGCCGGCTTCGACGACACACCGGTGGCGACCACGATCTGGCCGGAGCTGACCACCATCCACCAGCCGGTGGCGGCGATGGGCGGGGCGGCGGTGACGCTGCTGCTCGGCGAGATCCGCCAGCGCCGCGATGGCCTGCCCAGCCGCGGCACCCACCAGGTGCTGGACTACACCCTGGTCACGCGCGCGTCCACCGCGCCGCCTGCGGCGGGCTGATCGCGACGGCGACGCGTGCGCTGCCGCTCAGGCGCGCGCGTGCCGGACCGCGTCGACCTGGGCGACGCCCAGCAGGCCGGTCAACGGCACGTCGGCGCGGCGTTGCCGCGGGTCGGCCACCAACCCCTGGTTGCGCAGCAGGTCCAGCAGCCGCTCGGCCAGCGGCATGACCATGTGCCGGCCCCAGCACCGTTCGGACGCATGCCCGAACGGCAGGTAGCCCGGCAAGGCATCGGGATCCACGCCGTCCCAGCGCTCCGGGCGGAACGCCTCCGGCTTCTCCCACAGCGCCGGATCGCGATGGCTGAGCAAGGGCAGCACCAGCACGTCGTCGGCGGCGCCGATGCGCGGATCCAGCGCACCGTATTCCGGCGAGGCGTTGCGCAGGATGTTCCAGGACGGCGGCAGCAGGCGCAGGGATTCGTAGAGCAGGTTGCGGTTGGAGACGCGCGGGTCGAACGGCGACCCCAGCCACAGCGCATTGGCGACCAGCGTGGAAATGGTGAAGCACACCGGGGCGGCGGTGCGCCGGTACAGGCCCATCGCATCGCGGCGTGCACGGTAGCCGTCGGCCGCCGACAGCAGCGTGGCCAACGCCGAGGCGTCTGCGCCCGGCGCCAGCGGCGCGAGCGCGCCGGCGGCGATCATCGCCCAGGTCAGGCGCGGCGTCAGTTCCAGGGTGCGGTCCATCAGCAGGCGCAGCCGCCACGGGTCGCCGCCGAGCAGCAGATCGCGCAGATAGACATGGCCGACATGCGGCCAGGGACCGGACAGGTCGAGCGTCGGCGGCGGCGGGCGCTTCAGCGCCTCGCGTACATCGCGACCGATCGCCTGCATCAGCTTGGCGGCCTCGCTGCGCGCGATCGAACGGCCGTGCAGCGGCTTGAAGGTCGGCCGTTCGTACTCGGTGGCGGGCCGCGCCGCGAGCAGGCGGTCGCCCAGCGCGGCGCCGGCGACGCCGACCGTGTCGGCATCCAGGCGGAAGGCTTCCTGTCCCACATGCGTGCGCAGCAATGCCTGCAGGCGCGGCGCGAAGACCGTGGCGCGCGCGTCGCGGTCGACCGGGGTGGCGGACATCGCGAATCTCTTGGAGGAACGGCGCCCGACGCAGCGTCTCCGCCGGGCGCCGGCCGCACGCGAAGCGCGCGGCAACGCACAGGGGCGCTCAGTACCAGATGTACCAGGCGTACGACTTCAGCGGCTTCTTCGACGACAGCAGGTGCTTGATGGAGAACAGCAGCTTCATGAGCGATATCTCCGCAGGAGTGACGACGACCCTTTCGGGGGAGGACTGCGCGGTCTCGCTGGCGCGCATCGCGCGGGGCGCGATCGCATCGACGAGGCGCGCCTGCACGCTACGCCGCCGACAGTCGCCCCGCAAACCCGAACAGGCACGTGCGCACACTATTTCGTAGCCAAATGCCGGCCGTCCTCAACGCGTAACGCCGTGCTCAGCGCGCGGCGGATCCGTGCGGATGCCGGCTGCGCCAGGTCCCCAGCAATACCGCCGTGGCGGCGGCGACGTTGAGGCTTTCCACCGCGCCGCTGCCCGGGATCGACAGGCGCAGGTCGCAGGCCTGCGCGAAGTCGCGGTCCATGCCGTCGCTCTCGGCGCCCATCACGTAGACAAGCCGTTGCGGCAAGGCCGTGGCGAACAGATCGTCGCCGCCGGCCACCAGCGTCGCCGCCAGGGCGAAGCCCGCGCCGCGCAATTGCGCCTGCGCCTGCATCGCCGGCGGCAGCCGCACCAGCGGCACCGCCTCGGCGCCGCCCTCGGCCACGCGTGCGGCGGCACCGGACAGCGCCAGCGCGGCCTGCTCCGGCAACAGGATCGCGCCCACGCCGAAATGCGCCGCCGAGCGCAGGATCGCGCCGAAGTTGTGCGGATTGCCGACGCCATCCAGCCACAGCGCCACCACCGGTCCCGGCGCCAGCGTCTGCAGCCAGTCGGCCAAGGCCAGCGGCGCAACGCGCAGCACGTCGGCGACCACGCCCTCGTGGTGGCTGCTGGCGGCGAGCTTGTGCAGATCGGCCTCGTCCACCACGCGGTAGCCGACCCGATTGGCCACGCACCACTTCAGCAGCGGCTGCAGCGCCGGGATCCGCGCCTCGCTCAGGTACAGCTTGCGGATCGCCTCCGGGCGCCGCGCGTACACCGCGCGCACGGCGTTGAGGCCGTACAGGCGCAGTTCGCTGCGGTTGGTCGCGGACGCCGCACCCTCACCCCCGGCCCCTCTGCCGGGGGGAGCGGGGGGATTGCCGCCGCGCGGGCGATTGCCCCACGGCGAGGTCATTGGCGCACGCCCGTGGCGCAGCGGGAACGAAGGGCATGACGCATGGCAATCTCCTGAAAAAAGCGTGGGCCGCTCGTCGGGAACGGCGGGTTGCGGGCATTTTCGCTCATCCGCGCGCCGCCGGCTGCCCCGGCGTGGTCAATCGCGGCACCGCCACTTGTCTACATCGCGCGACACGAAGCGCAAACCAGATCGCGGCGGCGACCGAGAAGCAGTTCACCCTCGCCCGCACCATGCGGGATTCGCGGCGCGGCATGCGGAAATCCGACAAGCGCGCGCTGCGCGTTGGGTCCATCGTCGCCGCTTCCCCAGCAATCACGCAGGCCTTTATCGAGCGCAGCCACGTCCCATCCCACTCGCTTCGCAGGCGGGAGGCACGCCGCGACCGTGGGCGCCGCAACGCGCCGCGCCGCTGCGCCGGATGGCCTCCCGAGAACGCATTCCGCATTCTCACGACAAGGCGAACTTCCATGCACTCCGAGCTCCGCACCTCCTCCTGGACCGCGCGCCACCATGCCTGCGCCGCATTGCTGCTGATGCTGGCGCTGTTCGGCCTCAGCGCGAGCGCGCTGGCGCAGACCGCCGCGCCCGATGCGCGCCTGGCCCGGGCCGGCGCCCTGCGCGCCGCGCACAAACCCGCCGACGTCCCCGACGACTACATCCAGACGCCCTTCGGCTACTTCGCGCCGGCCTGCGTGCGCCAGGTCCATCGCAACGAACGCATCCTGGGCGACGGGCTCGTGCAGCGCGCCGACGGCGTGCGCGAACAGGCGCAGGCCTGCACGCAGGACAACTTCACGCCCAGCGGTATCCGGGTACGACCTGACGGACGCGGCGTGGATGGCCGGCAAGTCCGCGGCAACGCCGCACTGGCGGCCTCCAGCGCCCGCCGCGCGGTGCCGCCGCCGATCACCCACGACTGGGTGCAAGCAGCCATCGACGTGACCGGCAACAAGATGGGCCGCATCGTGGCCAGTTGGACGGTGCCGCAGAACCCGACCAACGTGGCGCAGCAGACGGTGTACTTCTTCCCCGGGATGCAGAGCGACGACCCGACCATCCTGCAACCGGTGCTGGGCTACCGCGGCGACAGCGACACCTGGGATCTGAGCAGTTGGAACTGCTGCCAGGACGGCATGGTGTGGTACAGCGATTTCATCCCGGCCAAGGCCGGCGACCGCATCGTGGGCGACACCTATGCCACCTGCAACAACGGCAGCCCCTGCGCGAACTGGAACGTCGACACGCGCAACGTGACCAGCGGCCAGAGCGTGCGGCTCAGCACCACCTACGACATCAATTCCCGGACGCACCTGGTGGTGGGCGGCGCGCTGGAGGTGTATGCGGTGGACAGTTGCGACCAGTATCCGCCCGACCGCCGCATCACCTTCGAGTCGATCGGCGTGTACGACTACCGCATGCAACGGGTGACGTCACCGGCGTGGGTGTCGTACATCGACAGCTCCGGCCTGGACGTGCAGTGCGACTACGCCGTGGATACCACCGCCACCTCGGCGACCATTTCCTACTGAGGTCGTGACCCCCGCGCGTCGCTCCGAACGAGCGACGCGCGGATCAGGCTGCCGGCCAGGTCCGGGCAAACAGCCGCAAATCGCGTCGTTTCCCGTCGCGTACCGACACGTCGGGGCGCACGCCGATCTCGGCGAAGCCGTTCTTCTGCAGCACCCGCGCCGAGCGGTGATTGTCCGGCAGCACCAGCGCCTCGATCCGCTGCAGTCGCAATGCCGGCACCGCCCAGCCCAGGTAGGCGGCGGCGATGCGGGTCATCCGCCCCTGGCCCCAGTGCGCACTGCCCAGCCAGTAGCCGAGCTCGGCCCGGTCCGGCGCCGGCTGCGCTGCCGCATGCAGGCCGATCCCGCCGCAGGCCTCGCCGCCGATTTCGATCGCCAGCACCGGGTCGTTCAGGTCGATCACCTGTCCGCCCAGGAAGGCCGCGCCGTCGGCACGCGTGTAGGGGTGCGGAAACCGCCGGCTCAGCCCGCACGCCACCTGGGCATCGTCGGCGTGGCGGACCAGCGCGTCCAGGTCGCTGGCACGCCAACGCCGCAGCACGATGCCATCCAGATGCAATTGCAGATCGCGCCAGGGGGCGTCGGCGGCGGTCTCGGACATCGGCGGCTCCTGTGCTGCGGGCGCCCAGCATAGCCGCCGGCTGCGGCGCGCGATCGTCTACGGCTGAGGGTTTTCCCTGACAGACCAGCGAAAGCCAGCGCCGCTAGACTCCCGCGCCGCACCTCGCCCTTCCGTCCAAAGAGCCGTTCCCCGATGCCCTCCGACACCGCCGCCACGGCCCGCATTCCGATCTTCATGTACCACAACGTGGCCGAGGCGCCGCGCCACCTGCAGGTGTACCGCAGCCTGTACGTGAGCCCGGGCCGCTTCGCCCGGCAGATGCGCCTGCTGCAGCGGCTGGGCTACCGCGGCCTGTCCATGTCCGACGCCATGCCGTACCTGCGCGGCGAGCGCCAGGGCAAGGTCGCGGTGGTCACCCTGGACGACGGCTACCTGGACAACCTGCATGCGGCGCTGCCGGTGCTGCAGCGGCTGGGCTTCACCGCCACGGTGTACATGGTCAGCGGCTGCATCGGCCGCCACAACGTGTGGGATGCGCAGAAGCTGGGCATCGAGAAGCCGCTGATGAACCTCGCCGAGCTGCGCCAGTGGCGCGCCGGCGGCATGGAGATCGGCGCGCACACCCGCTCGCACCCGCACCTGACCGGCTGCAGCGATGCGGCGCTGCGCGAGGAGATCGGCGGCTGCAAGCGCGAGCTGGAGGACCTGCTCGGCGAGGCGGTGCCGCAGTTCTGCTACCCCTACGGCGATGTCGACGACCGCGTCGCCGACGTGGTGCGCGAGGCCGGCTACACCGCCGCCACCAGCACCCGCCGCGGCCGCGCGCCGGCCGGCTCGGACCCGATGCGCTATCCGCGCATCCAGGTCGCCCGCCACCACCTGCTGCCGCAATTCGCGCTGCGCGCCTTCACCGCCTACGAGGACCGGCGCGGATGAAATTCCTGTTCGTCGGCACCAATCCCGAAAACACCGGCGCGGCCACGCATTTCGTGGCGCTGGCGCAGGCCCTGGCCGGCGTCGGCCACCAGGTCGAGGTGATCGCCTGCGAGGGCGGCCTGATCGCCGACGAGCTGCGCCGCAGCGGCATCACCGTGCACGTCGGGCACTTCCGCAACGTGCTGGATCCGGACGGCTACGGGCCGCTGCTGCGGGTGGCGCGACGCAGCCGGCCGGACTGGCTGGTCGGCAACTTCGGCAAGGAGTACTGGCCGCTGCTGCTGGCCGGGCGGGCGCTGGGCATTCCCGTCACGCTGTTCCGCCACCGCACCCCGGCGATGAGCGCGCTGTCCGGCTATGCCATCCCGCGGCTGGCGGCGCGCTTCTTCGCGGTGTCGCACTACGCGCGCCAGGCCTACCTGGAGCGCGGCGTGCCGGAGGCGCTGGTGCAGGTGCTGTACAACCCGGTGACGATGGAGCGGCTGCGCCCGGATCCCGAACGCGGCCGCGCCATCCGCGCCGCGCAGGGCTTGCCCGAGGATGCGATCGTGCTCGGCTACAGCGGGCGCATGCATGCCGGCAAGGGCATCTTCCCGTTGCTGGAGGCGGCCTCGGCGGCGATGGCGCAGGAGCCGCGGCTGCACTGCCTGTGGCTGGGCGACGGCCCGGACGCGGCACAATTGCAGGCGCAGGCCGCGACGCAGCCGCATGGCGAACGCCACCGCTTCGTCGGTTGGGTCAACGACACCACGCCGTACTACAACGCGATGTCGATGCTGGCGTTCCCGTCGCTGGCGCCGGAAACCTTCGGCCGGGTCTCGGTGGAGGCGCAGGCCAGCGGCGTGCCGGTGCTGGCCAGCCACGTCGGCGGCACCGCCGAGACGCTGGACCCTGGGGTCAGCGGCGAACTGCTCACGCCCGGCGACGTGGATGGCTGGCGCGATGCGATCCTGCGCCTGTGCGACGGCGAACGCCGCCAGCGCATGGGCCAGGCCGGGCGCGACTTCGTGCAGCGCCATTTCGGCGGCGCGGTGATCGCCGCGCAGTTCGTGCACCTGCTGCAGCAGCCGCGCTGCGCGCCGCAGCCGCTGGCGTCGTCGCGGGTGGATCCGGCCTGAGCACGCGCGCTGCGCGCACGCGCCTGGGCGATCCCGCTCAGGCGTGGCCGCCGACCGACGGCGTCTGCGCTTCCAGTTCCTGCAGGCGCTGCTGCACTGCGTCCGGCGAGCGCGTGTACGGCGCCAGCAGCGCGTAGAACGCCGGCACCACGAACAGCGACAGCAGCGTGGACACCGACACGCCGAAGATCACCACGATGCCGATGGTGGCGCGGCTGGCCGACCCGGGGCCACCGGCGACCACCAGCGGGATCGCGCCGACCACGGTGGCCAGCGAGGTCATCAGGATCGGCCGCAACCGCACCGCGGAGGCTTCGACGATGGCGGCGCGCACGCTGCGCCCGGCGTCGCGCAACTGGTTGGCGAACTCGACGATCAGGATGCCGTTCTTGGCCGCCAGCCCCACCAGCATGACGATGCCGATCTGGCTGAACAGGTTGAGCGTGCCGCCGCTGATCGCCAGGCCGATCAGCGCGCCGAGCACGCCCAGGGGCACGGTCAGCATGATCACCAGCGGGTGGATGAAGCTCTCGAACTGCGCCGCCAGCACCAGGTACACGATCAGCAACGCCAGGGCGAAGGTCAGCAGCACCGCGCCGCCGGCCTGCTGGTACTCGCGCGATTCGCCCTTCCAGTCGAGCTGCGCGTAGTCGGGCAGTTCCTCGCGCGCCACCTGCTGCGCCCAGGCGATCGCCTCGCCGAGCGGATAGCCCGGGGCCAGGCCGGCGTTGATGGTGATCGCGCGCAGCCGATTGAAGCGGTGCAGGTTGCCCGGCTCGGCGACTTCGCGCAGGGTCACCAGGTTGGACAGCGGGATCAGCTGGCCGCTGTCGGCGCGCACGCGGATCGCCGCCAGGTCCGTCGGGTTGGCGCGGCCGTCGCGGCTGGCCTGCAGCATCACGTCGTATTCCTCGCCGTTGTCGACGAAGGTGGTGACCTGGCGCGAGCCCATCAGCGTCTCCAGCGCGCGGCCGATCTCGGTCACCGGCACGCCGAGGTCGGCCGCGCGCTGGCGGTCGATCTCCACGCGCATCTGCGGCCGGGTTTCCTTGTAGTCCGAGTCGGCGCCGACCAGGCCCGGGTTGTCGGCGATGCGCGCGAGCAGGCGGTCGCGCCATTGCGCGATCTCGGCGTAGTCGGGGCCGCCGAGCACGATCTGGAACGGCTGTCCGCGACTGTTGACCAGCCCGCCGCCGACCTGGGTGCGCGCCCGCACGCCGGGCAAGGCGCGCAGTTCGTCCTGCAGTTGGGCGGCAACGTCGGCAGTGGCCACGTCGCGCTCGCTCCAGTCGCGCAGGAACACGCTGACCCGACCGGTGTGCATCTCTTCGCTGGCGCCGAAGCTGCCGGGCACGCGCGGGTTGGCGCGCGCGATCGGCTGGCCGTCGCCGCGGTGGCGGTCGAGGATGGCCTCGACCTGGTGCATCTGCCCCACGGTGTAGTCGAAGCCGGCGCCTTCCGGCGCGTCGATCATCACCTGGAACGAGCCGCGATCCTCGGCCGGTGCCAGTTCCGAGGGGATGACCCGCGCCAGCAGCGCGCTGGCCGCCAGCGCCGCCAGCATCAGCGCGCCGAACAACCAGGCGCGGCCGACGTGCCGCTCGAGCACGCGCCGATAGCGCCCGCTCAGCCCCTGCAGCCGCGCCTCGACCCAGCCGTGCACGCGGTTGGGCCGTTCGCTGGCGTGCGCCTTGAGCAGCTTGGACGACATCATCGGGGTCAGGGTCAGCGCGACGAAGGCGGAGATCGCCACCGCCGCGGCCAGCGCCACCGCCAGTTCGCGGAACAGGCGGCCGGTGTTGCCTTCGAGAAACCCGACCGGCAGGAACACGGCCACCAGCACCGCGGTGGTGGCGATCACCGCGAAAGCGACCTGTGCGGTGCCGCGCCGCGCCGCCACCAGCGCCGGTTCGCCGAGGTCGACGCGGCGCTGGATGTTCTCCACCACCACGATCGCATCGTCCACCACCAGGCCAATGCACAGCACCAGCGCGAGCAGGGTCAGCAGGTTGATCGAGAAGCCGAACGCATACAGCGCGATGAAGGCGGCGACCAGGCATACCGGCACCGTCACCGCCGGGATCAGCGCCGCGCGCACGCTGCCCAGGAACAGCCAGATCACCACCAGCACCAACACCACCGCTTCGATCAGGGTGTGGTAGACGCGTTCCACCGAGGCGTCGATGAACACCGTGGAATCGAAGGCGACGAAGATCTGCGTGCCCTTGGGCAGGGTCTGCTGGATCTGCTGCGCGGCCGCGCGTGCGGCGCGGGCCACGTCCAGGCTGTTGGCGGTGGAGGTCTTGACGATGCCCAGGCCGACATTGGGCACGCCATTGCTGCGGAAGTAGGCGCGGCGCTCGGCCGAGGCCAGTTCCACCTTGGCCACGTCGCCCAGCCGCACCACGTAGCCGTCGCGGCCCTTGCCCAGCGGGATCGCGGCGAAGTCCGCCGGCGTGCGGTAGCCGCGCTCCACGCGCAGGGTGAAGTCGCGATCCGCAGATTCCAGGCGACCGGCCGGCAGCTCCACGTTCTCGCGGGCCAACGCGTTCTCCACGTCGGTCACGGTGAGCGCGCGCGCGGCCAACTGGTCGCGGTCCAGCCAGATCCGCATCGCGTAGCGCTGGCGCCCGCCCAGGCGCACCTGGGCGACGCCGTCGATGCTGGAGAGCCGGTCCACCACGTAGCGTTCGGCGTAGTCGGACAACTGCAGCGCGTCCATCGTGCTGGAGCTCATGTTGAGCCACAGGATGGCGTCGGCATCGGCCTCGACCTTGGCGATCTCCGGCGCGTCGGCCTCGTCGGGCAGGCGATCGAGCACGCGGCTGACCGCATCGCGCACGTCGTTGGCGGCGGCCTCGATGTCGCGGGTGGCGCGGAACTCGATGCTGATGTCGGCCACGCCATTGGAACTGCGCGCCTGGATCGTCTCGATGCCTTCGATGCCGGCCAGCGCGTCCTCCAGCACCTGGGTGATGCGGCTTTCCACCACCGCCGCCGAGGCGCCGGGGTAGCGCACCTCCACCGAGACGATCGGCGGATCGATCGCCGGCAGCTCGCGCAGGGTCAGCCGGCTGTACGCCATCACCCCCAGCACCACCAGCAACAGGCTCATCACCGCGGCGAACACCGGCCGGGTGATGGAGACGTCGGACAGCTTCATCGCGCCAGATCCGCCGCGGCGCTGCCGCTGCGCGCGCCGCCGCCCGTGCTGGCGGCGGCATCGACCACCGCCACGCCCGGACGCAGCTTGCCGGTGCCCTCGACCACGATGCGCTGGCCGGGCTGCAGGCCGTCGACGATCTCGACTAGGCCGTCGCGGCGCGCGCCGGTACGCACGTCGGCGCGCGCCACGGTGGCGTCGGCGCCGACCCGATAGACGAAGGCGTCGCGTCCCACCTGCACCACCGCGATCTCCGGGATCACCAGCGCCTGTCGGGCGGGCCGGTACAGGCGCACGTCCATCAGCATGCCCGGGCGCAGCGCGCGGTCGGCGTTGTCGAACGCGGCGCGCACGGTGACCGCACGGGTGACGCTGTCCACGCGCGCATCCACCGTGGCGACCTTGCCTTCGAAGGCGCGTCCCGGATAGGCCACGCTGCGGCCGCCGACGGCATCGCCCGCCTGCACCGTCGACAGCGCCGCCTCCGGCACCTGGAAATCCACGTAGACCTGGGCCACGTCGTCGAGCGTGGCGATGGTCGCATCCGGCGTCAGCAGCGCGCCGGGGCTGACCTGGCGCAGGCCGAGCACGCCGGCGAACGGCGCGCGCACGCTGCGGTCGCCGATCTCCGCGCGCATCTGCAGCACCCGCGCCTGCGCGGCGTCGCGAAGGGCGCGTTGCGTGTCCAGTTGCGCGCGCGAGACCAGCTGCCGCCCGACCAGTTCGCTCTGCCGCCGGTACAGTTGCTCGGCCTCGGTGTAGGTGGCCTCGGCCTCGCGCAGCGCCGCCTGCTGGCCCTGCCCGCGCAGCGTCACCAGGGGCGCGCCGGCCGCCACTTCCTGGCCGCTCTCGAAATGCACGCGCTCGACGATCTCGCTGACCTTGGCGGTCAACGTCACCGACTCGCGGGCCTTGACCGTGCCCAGCGAGGACAGGCTGTCGTTCCACTCGCGGGGCTGCACCGTCTGCAGCGTCACCGGGACCGCGGCACTGGCGCTCGCCGGCGCTGGCGGCTTGCCGCAGCCGGCGAGCGCGAGCGACGACAACAGGAGGCACACCAGGCGGACGCCGGCGCGTGGTCGGTGCGGCATGGAGATTCCGGACGCGTGGAGTTCGACGCAGTCTAACGGCCCGGCGTGACGGCCGTTGACACATCGCGACCATGACCGACGACCCTTGCCGGCCCCGGCATGCGCTGCGCGGTGAGACGCAGCGCACGGGTGACGCGGCGTGCGCCGCGTCAGCGCGGCCCGCTCAGCGTGGCGCGACGGCGCGCTGCTGCCGCGCGCGCAACGCGCTGCACAGGCGAATGGTTTCGGCAGTCTGCGCCAGGCCGCGGTCGGCGCCGCTGAGCGCCTTCAGGCGCGGCGCGAAGAACGCCTCCAGCCGGTCCGCTTCGGCAGCGTCGCAGCCGCCGCTGGCGGCCAGCGCCGGCAAGCGCCCCCCGTCGAAGGAACCGGAGCGCGCGACGATGCGATCGAAGTGCGCGGTGTACCAGGGCCACATCGACGCATGCGTGGCCGGCTCGGCATGCGCGCCCATCAGCAGGCTGTTCATCTCGCCGACCTTGATCGCATCGGTCAGGGCGAAATCGCGCACCTTCTGCAACTGCTGCGGATCGCGCACGGCGCCGAGCGCGGCGATCATCGCGTTGCGCTGGGCCGGTTCGCCATGGCCGCGCAGTGCGGCGATCAGCGCGTCCACCGCCGGCGCGCCACGCTCCTGCACCGCCACCGTCAATGCCGCGCCGAGCAGATCCGGGTTGGCGGCGGCGAAGTCCAGCGCACCGCCCTTGCCGGCCAGCACCGCATCGCCCTGCGCCAGCAACGCCTTCTGCACCGCCGGCACGCCCATGGTGACCCCGAGCAGTTCGGCCAGATCGGAGCGCAGCGCCACGTCATCGTCGCTGTCGCCGGCGCGGCGCTGATATCCAAGCGCCTGCAGGCGTGCGCCGAACGCGGCCTCGGTGGCCTGGCGCAGCATGGCGCGCTGCGCGTCGTCGCGGGCCAGCACCCGCCAGATCCAGCCGATGCGATCGTTCAGCGCGGTCGCCACCGCCGTGGCCTTGGCCGGCGCCAACTGCTGCATCGCCGCGATCACATCGGCGGTGTCGGCCTCGCCGGTGCGGAACGCGCTGTCGATGGCATCGGCATAGGCCAGCTTCTCGGCGTCGTCGAGCGCATCGAGGTGGCGACCGAGCGCCGCCAGTTGCGGCTTGGGCAGGGCGAAGCGGTAGTAGCCGGTGCCGCCGGCGTTGGGCATCACCCAGCTGTCGGCATCGGCGCCGGCGAGCGCGAGGCGGCCGTCGCTGGCCGACAGCATCTGGCAGGCGCGGCGCACGCCCTGGCGGGTGCCGTACTTGACGCACACCGGCACGCCCCAGGTCTGCGCGGCGCTGCCGCGCGAGCCCAGCGGCAGGAAGCGCTGCTGGTGCAACTGCAGCACCGCGCCGTCCACCGCCGGCTGCACCCGCACCTGCAGGGAGGGCACGCCCGGCTGATCGAGGAAACTGCGGAACGCGGCCTTGAAGTCGGTGCCCTTGCCGGCCGCAGTGGCGATGGCGTCGACCAGGTCGTCGGCGGTGGCGTTGCCGAAGCGATGCGCGCGGATGTAGGCGCGCATGCCGTTGCGGAAGGTGTCTTCGCCGACGAACTGCTCAAACATGCCCAGCACCGCCGCGCCCTTGCGGTAGGTGATGCTGTCGAAGGCAGTCTCGATGTCGCCGTTGCCGGTGATCGGCTGACGGATCTTGCGCGCGCTGACCAGGCTGTCGTTGTTCATCGCGTCCTGCGCGGCACTGACGCGGTCCAGGTCGGCGCGGTATTGCGGGCGCAGGCGCATGGTGATCTTCTGCTGCATCCAGGTGGCGAAGGCCTCGTTGAGCCACAGGTCGTCCCACCAGGCCATGGTCACCGTGTCGCCGGTCCACTGGTGGGCCAGCTCGTGCGCGGTGACGTTGAACGACCCCTCGACGTTGTGCCGCGGCGAATCGTCGTCCAGCAACAGCAGCCAGTCGCGGAACGTCACGAAGCCGGGGTTTTCCATCGCACCGGCGGAGAAGTCCGGCGCGGCCACCAGGTCCAGCTTGTCGAACGGATAGCCGAAGTCGTAATAGTCCTCCAGCGCGGCGATGATCTCCGGCGTTTGCTGCAGCGCGCACCGGATGCGCGGTCCCTGCCCACGCGCGGCCACCCCGCGCAGCGGGATGGACTGCGGACGCTGCGGCGTAGCCGGCAATGCCGGTCCGTCGACCACGTCCCACGGCCCGACCGCATAGGCCACCAGATAGGTCGGCAGCGGCACGGTCTCGGCAAAGCGCACGGTCTTCCAGCCCTTGCCGGCCGGTTCGGTGGATGCGGCGCGGGTATTGGCCAGCGCCTGCTCGCCCTCGGGCACGGTCAGGCGCAGTGCGAACGGCGTCTTCAGCGCCGGCTCGTCGAAGCCGGGAAAGGCGTAGCGCGCGCTGATCGGCTCCATCTGGGTCAAGGCATAGGCGTGTCCCTGCGCCTTGACCTGATACAGACCCTGCAACTGCTGGTTGAACGGCGCGCGGTAGGCGAAGGTGAGGGTCAGTTCCTGCGGCTGCAGCGTGCGTCCGAAGGCGATGCGGGCCACGCCTGCCTGCGCGTCGGCCTGCGTGTAGCGCACCGGGAACGAGGTGCCATCGGCGGTGCGCAGCGTGGCCTTGCTTACCCGCAATTCCTTGCCGTGCAGCCACAGATGATCGGACGCGCGCTCCAGGCGCACGCGGATGGTGGCGGTGCCGTCGAAATCGGTGCGTTCCGGATCGATCTTCAGGTCCAGCGCGTAGTGCTCGGGGACCGCCCAGGCCGGCAGGCGCCCGGTCGGCACCGCATCGGGCGCCTGCGCGCAGGCCGCGCCGCAGCACAGCGCGAGGACGGAGAACAGCACGCGATGGGACAGAGCTGGCATGGACGGGGCCTTCGCCGATGAGGAGGGCGACGACTTAAGCATGCGCAGCGGCGACTGTCACGTGATGACGCCAGCAGCCCCTCGCGCGGCGGGAGAAGGTCTCGTAGGAGCCGCTTCAGCCGCGACCGGGCATCACCGGGAAGGACGGGTCGCGGCTGAAGCCGCTCCTACGACAGGTGTGCTGTGGCGCGGCGCGGCGCGGCGCGGCGAGACGATCCACACCGGCCACGCCAGTTGCAACGCCGCGATCCCTCAGTCCTGCAGCCCCAGCGCCGCCAGCACCTGCGCGGCCAATGCTTCGACGTTGTCGCCATCGGCGTGCAGGTGCAGTTCCGGGCGCTCCGGCGCTTCGTACGGCGAATCGATGCCGGTGAAGTTGGGGATCAGGCCCGCGCGCGCCTTGGCATACAAGCCCTTGACGTCGCGCGCCTCGGCCACCGGCAGCGGCACGTCGACGAACACCTCAAGGAATTCGCCCTCGCCGAAACGCTCGCGCGCCAGTTGCCGCTCGGCACGGAACGGCGAGATGAAGCTGACCAGCACGATCAATCCGGCATCGGTCATCAGCCTGGCCACTTCGGCGACGCGGCGGATGTTCTCGACGCGGTCCTCGGCGGTGAAGCCCAGGTCGCGGTTCAGGCCATGGCGCACGTTGTCGCCGTCGAGGATGAAGGTGTGGTAGCCCAGCGCGTGCAGGCGCTTGTCGACCAGGTTGGCGATGGTGGACTTGCCGGCGCCGGACAGGCCGGTGAACCACAGCACCTTCGGCGTCTGCCCCTTGATCCGCGCACGCGCGGCCTTGTCCACGTCCAGGTGCTGCCAGTGCACGTTGCCGGCCCGGCGCAGCGCGAAATCCAGGGTGCCGGCGGCGACGGTGGCGTTGCTGTGGCGGTCGATCAGGATGAAGCCGCCGAGCATGCGGTCCTGCGCATACGGCGCGAAGGCGATCGGCTGGTCCAGCGCCAGGTTGCAGTAGCCCACCTCGTTGAGTTCCAGTCGCTTGGCGGCCAGCCGCTCCTGCGTGTTGACGTCGATGCGGTGCTTGATCTCGGTGACGCTGGCGGCCACGGTGCGCGCACCGATCTTCAACCAGTACGGGCGGCCGGGCAGCAGCGCGGCATCGTCCATCCACAGCACGTGCGCGGCGAACTGGTCGGCGACCTCCGGTGGATCGTCGGCGGCGGCGATCACGTCGCCACGGCTGACGTCGATCTCCTCGGTCAGGGTCAGCGTCACCGCCTGCCCGGCCACGGCGCGCGGCACCGGTTCGGCGCCGACCAGCACCTGCGCGACCTGCGCGCGCCGCGCAGACGGCAGCACCACCACCGCATCGCCGGGCTGCACCGCGCCGGCCGCCACGGTGCCGGCGAAGCCGCGGAACTGCGCATGCGGGCGGTTGACCCACTGCACCGGCAGGCGCAGGCCGCTGTCGCCACGGCGCGCGTCCAACTGCACGCCTTCCAGGTGTTCGAGCAGCGCCGGGCCGGCATACCAGGGCATGCGCACCGAGCGCCGCGACAGGTTGTCGCCCTCCAGCGCCGACAGCGGGATGCACTGCACGTCGGCAATGCCCAGTTGCGTGGCGAGCGCGCGATACTCGGCGGCGATCGCCTCGAACGTGTCCTGCGCGAAGTCGACCAGGTCCATCTTGTTGACCGCCAGCACCACGTGGCGGATGCCCAGCAGGGCGACGATGTAGCTGTGCCGGCGGGTCTGGGTCAGCACGCCCTTGGCGGCATCGACCAGCACCACCGCCACGTCGGCGGTGGAGGCGCCGGTGGCCATGTTGCGGGTGTACTGCGCATGCCCGGGGCAGTCGGCGACGATGAACTTGCGCCGGTCGGTATCGAAGTAGCGGTAGGCCACGTCGATGGTGATGCCCTGCTCGCGCTCGGCGGCCAGGCCGTCCAGCAGCAACGCGTAGTCGATCGCCCCGCCGCGGGTGCCGTGACGCTTGCTGTCCGCGCCAAGCGCAGCCAACTGGTCGTCGAACAGCCGCTTGCTGTCGTACAGCAAGCGCCCGATCAAGGTGCTCTTGCCATCGTCGACGCTGCCGCAGGTGATGAAGCGCAGCAGCGGCTTGTGTTCGTGTTGCTGG
Source organism: Xanthomonas indica (assembly GCF_040529045.1). Lineage (NCBI taxonomy): Bacteria > Pseudomonadati > Pseudomonadota > Gammaproteobacteria > Lysobacterales > Lysobacteraceae > Xanthomonas > Xanthomonas indica. The sequence continues at coordinate 4,219,616 of NZ_CP131914.1, forward strand.
AGGTAGGCGGCGACGGCGGCGCCGTCGCGGCCGGGAATCGAGAATGGGGAATCGGGAATGGGAACAGCGGTCTCCCGCGGCGACGCGTCAGATGGCGGCGATGCTTGCTTTTGCACTTGCGATTCCCGATTCCCTGTTCCCGATTCCCAGCCCATCAGAAGTACCCCTCCACCTTCTTCTGCTCCATCGAGGCGCCCGGGTCCTGGTCGATGATCCGGCCCTGGCGTTCGGAGGTAGTGGCCTGCAGCATCTCGGCGATGATCGTCTCCAGGGTGTCGGCCTGCGACTCGATCGCGCCGGTCAGGGGGTAGCAGCCAAGGGTGCGGAAGCGCACGCGCCGCAGTTGCGGGGTTTCGCCGGGCCGCAACGGCAGGCGTGCGTCGTCGACCATGATCAGCGCGCCGTCGCGTTCCACCACCGGGCGCTCGGCGGCGAAGTACAGCGGCACCACCGGAATCGCTTCGCGGTAGATGTACAGCCAGATGTCCAGCTCGGTCCAGTTGGACAGCGGGAACACGCGCACGCTCTCGCCGGGGTGGATGCGCGGGTTGTACAGGTTCCACAGCTCCGGGCGCTGCTGCTTGGGATCCCAGCGATGGTGCGCGTTGCGGAACGAGAACACCCGCTCCTTGGCCCGCGCCTTCTCCTCGTCGCGGCGCGCCCCGCCGATGGCGGCATCGAACTTCCACAGGTCCAGGGCCTGCTTCAGCGCCTGGGTCTTCATCACGTCGGTGTGCACGCTGGCGCCGTGGCTGAACGGGCCGACGTCCTGGGCGACGCCATCGGGATTGATGTGCACGCGCAGCTCCACCCCGGTCTCGGCGGCGCGGCGGTCGCGGAAGGCGATCATCTCGCGGAACTTCCAGCGCGTGTCCACGTGCAGCAGCGGGATGGGCGGCGGCGCCGGCGCGAATGCCTTGAGCAGCAGATGCAGCAGCACCGAGCTGTCCTTGCCCACCGAATACAGCAGCACCGGGTTGCGGAACTCCGCGGCGACCTCGCGCAGGATGTGGATGCTCTCGGCCTCGAGACGGTCGAGATGGGACAGGGGGGGCGAACTCATCGAAACGGCGGCGGCAGGCAGTGGAGACCGGACCGAAGCGTAGCAGCGGTCGTGGCAGTCGGGGCGGCAGTGTGCGTCGCGCCGGGCACCTCGCAGAAATAAGCCCCGGGCATGAGCCGATAACCCCTGTTCCTTTCTGCGCCGGGCAACGCTTCCCTAACATCGGTCATCCCTTCCCAACACCCGGACCGGCCATGACCGCCGCCTCGCCCGCGTTGCCGCCCAGCCCCTTGCCCGAGGAGCGCAAGGCACTGCTGGCGCGGACCGTGGAGGGCCTGGACGCGGCCGGGCTGTGGTGGCTGTCCGGCTACGCCGCCGGCCTGGCCCAGGCGCAGGGTCCGGCGACGCCGGCCCTGGCGGTGGTCGCCGGCGCCGCCGCGGCGCCCTCGCCCGCGCCGCAGCTGAGCATTGTCTATGGCAGCCAGACCGGCAACGCACGCCGCGCCGCCGAACAGGTGGCGGCCGAGGCCGAGGCGGCCGGGCTGGCGGTGCGCCTGCTGCGCGCCGACGCCTATCCCACCCGCGAGCTGGGCAACGAGCGCCTGCTCTATGTGGTCATCAGCACCCAGGGCGAGGGCGACCCGCCGGACGATGCGATCGGCTTCGTCGAGTTCCTGCAGGGCCGGCGCGCACCCAAGCTGCCGCAGTTGCAGTACGCCGTGCTCGGCCTGGGCGACTCCAGCTACGCCGACTTCTGCGGCATCGCCCGGCGCCTGGATGCGCGCCTGGCCGAACTGGGCGCGCAGCGGCTGCTGCCGCTGGGCGAGGCCGACCTGGAGATCGAGACGGTGGCGGCGCCGTGGCGCGCGCAGGCACTGGCGCAGGCACGCGACATCCTGGGCCGCACGCCCGCGACGCCGTCGGCCACGGTGACGCCGCTGCGTGGCACCGCTGCGTCAGCGTGGAGCCGCAGCCAGCCGTTCGCCGCCGAGGTACTGGCCAACCAGGCGATCAGCGGCCGCGACTTCAAGGGACCGCGCTACGCCGCGCACGGCCAGGCCGACAAGGACGTGCGCCACCTCGAACTGTCGCTGGCCGGCAGCGGCCTGCACTACGAACCCGGCGACGCCCTGGGCGTGCGCCATCGCAATCCACCCGCGCTGGTCGAGGCGGTGTTGACCGCGAGCCGACTGGACGGTGATGTCGAATTCACTGCCGATGGGCACACACTGCCCCTGCACGAGTGGCTGGCCGGCCATCGCGAACTGACCCGGGCCTCGCGCCCGTTGCTCGCCGCGGTGGCCGAACGCGCCGGCGCCAAGGCGCTGGCCGAGCTGCTCGACCCCACCCAGACCGCCGGCCTGGCGGCGTTGCTCGCCGATCACCAAGTGATCGACGTGTTGCGTCGCTGGCCGGCGGATTGGGACCACGCCGCGCTGCTGCAGGCGCTGCGGCCGATGGTCCCGCGCCTGTACTCGATCGCCTCCAGCCGCAAGCGGGTCGGCGACGAAGCCCACCTCACCGTCGACGTGCTGGCCTACGACGCCCACGGCCATGCCCACGGCGGCGCCGCCAGCGGCTATCTGGCGGCCCTGGCCGAAGGCGACAGCGCGCCGGTGTACATCGAACCCAACGAACGCTTCCGGGTGCCCGCCGACGATAGCCGCGACATCCTGATGATCGGCCCCGGCACCGGCGTGGCGCCGTTCCGCGGTTTCGTGCAGGAGCGCGCCGAGCGCGGCGCCAGCGGGCGCAACTGGCTGTTCTTCGGCGCCCGCCACTTCAACCGCGACTTCCTCTACCAGGCCGAGTGGCAACAGGCGCTGCGCAGCGGCGAACTGCACCGGCTGGACCTGGCGTTCTCGCGCGACGTGCAGCCGCTGCGCGGCAGCGCCGCCCCGTCCAAGATCTACGTGCAGCAGCGCCTGCGCGAACACGGCCGCGCTGTCTACGACTGGCTGCAGAACGGCGCGCACCTGTACGTATGCGGCGCCATCGCCATGGGCAAGGACGTACACGCCACCCTGCTGGACATCGTCGCCGAACACGGCGCCCGCAGCCCCGAGGACGCCGCCGCCTACCTCAGCCAACTGCAGCAGGAGGGACGGTATGCGCGCGATGTGTATTGAAGCTGGGAATCGGGAAAAGAAAATGGGGAATGGGCAACAGCCGACCTCGACAGGCTTTCCGTAAACCGACGCGCCCGCATTTGCCATTCCCCATTCCCTATTCTCGATTCTCTGCCCAATGTCCCACTCCGTCGAAGACATCAAGCACCACAGCCAGCGGTTGCGCGGGTCGCTGCTGCAGAGCCTGGCCGATCCGGTCACCGGGGCGCTGCGCGAGGACGATCAGACCCTGATCAAGTACCACGGCAGCTACCAGCAGGACGACCGCGATCTGCGCGAGGAGCGGCGCCGGCAGAAGCTGGAGCCGGCCTACCAGTTCATGATCCGCACGCGCACCCCGGGCGGGGTGGTGGATCCGGTGCAGTGGCTCAAGCTCGATGCCATCGCCACCACCTACGGCAACCACTCGCTGCGCATCACCACGCGCCAGGCGTTCCAGTTCCACGGGGTGATCAAGCGCGAACTGAAGGCGACCATGCAGGCGATCAACGCCGCGCTGATCGACACCCTCGCCGCCTGCGGCGACGTCAATCGCAACGTGCAGGTCGCCGCCAATCCGCTGGCCTCGCAGGCGCACGCCACGCTCTACGCCGATGCCGCACGTGTGTCCGAGCACCTGCTGCCCAACACCCGCGCCTACTACGAGATCTGGCTGGACGAGGAGCAGGTTGCCGGCAGCGGCCAGGAGGACGAGCCGATCTACGGCAATGCCTACCTGCCGCGCAAGTTCAAGATCGGCTTCGCGTTGCCGCCGATCAACGACGTCGACGTGTTCGCCAACGACCTGGGCTTCATCGGCGTGCTCGACGCCGATGGCGCGCTGGCCGGCTACAACGTCAGCCTCGGCGGCGGCATGGGCGCCAGCCATGGCGATGCGGAGACCTACCCGCGCGTGGCCAACGTGGTCGGTTTCATCGACCGCGCGCAGTTGCTCGACGTCGCCACCGCCGTGGTCACCACCCAGCGCGACCTGGGCAACCGTACCGTGCGCAAGCGCGCGCGCTTCAAGTACACCATCGACGACCACGGCCTGGACACGGTGCTGGCGGAAATCGAGCGCCGCGCCGGCGTGCGCCTGCAGCCGGTGCGGGACTTCGCCTTCGAGCACAACGGCGACCGCGAGGGCTGGCACGCCGGCGAGGATGGCCGCTGGCACCTGACGCTGTCGCTGCCGGCCGGACGCATCGCCGACCACGTCGACGGCGCGCAGCACCTCAGCGGCCTGCGCGCGATCGCCGTGCAGTTGCGCGACGCCGGCGACGGTGCGCACTTCCGCATGACCGCGAACCAGAACCTGGTGATCGCCGGCATCCCCGCCGCGCAACGCGCGGCGATCGACGCACTGGTGCGCGCGCATGCGCTGGACGCCGGCAACCGCGCGCCGACCGCGCTGGCGCGCGCGGCCATGGCCTGCGTGGCGCTGCCCACCTGCGGCCTGGCGATGGCCGAGGCCGAACGTTACCTGCCGGCCTTCGCCGCGCAGCTGCAGCCGCTGCTGGCCCGCCACGGCCTGGAGGACGCCCCGATCCTGCTGCGCCTCTCCGGCTGCCCGAACGGCTGTTCGCGGCCGTACCTGGCCGAGATCGCCCTGGTCGGCAAGGCGCCGGGCCGCTACAACCTGATGCTCGGCGGCGACCACCGCGGCCAGCGCCTCAACACCCTGTACCGCGAGAACATCGCCGAGCCGGAGATCCTTGCCGCGCTGGAACCGCTGTTCGCGCGCTATGCCAACGAGCGGGACGCGGACGAGCGCTTCGGTGACTTCCTGCACCGCACCGGCGTGGTCGCCCTGCCCGCCTATCCCACCCACCGCCACCTGATTCCGTCGGAACTGCACGCATGAGCGCTCTGCCCGCCGCCTCCCAAGACGCCCCCGCCAACGCACCGGTACCGGCCCTGGATCTCGATGCCGCCAATGCGCTGCTGGCGACGCTGTCCGCGCCGGAGCGCGTGGCCTGGGCGTTGCAGCACGGCCCGGCCGAAGCCGCCCTGTCGTCCAGCTTCGGCGCGCAATCGGCGGCCACTCTGCACCTGCTGACCCGGCAGCGCCCGGACATCCCGGTGATCCTGATCGACACCGGCTACCTGTTCGCCGAGACCTACCGCTTCGCCGACGCGCTGACCGAGCGGCTCAAGCTCAACCTCAAGATCTACCGCCCGCTGGTCAGCCGCGCCTGGATGGAAGCGCGCCACGGCCGCCTGTGGGAACAGGGCATGGTCGGCATCGAGCAGTACAACAACCTGCGCAAGGTCGAACCGATGCGCCGCGCCCTGGACGAACTGAAGGTCGGCACCTGGTTCACCGGCCTGCGCCGCAGCCAGTCCGACAGCCGCGCGCAGACCCCGTTCGTGCAGAAGCGCGGCGAGCGCTACAAGATCAACCCGATCGCCGACTGGAGCGACCGCGACCTGTGGCAATACATGCAGCAGCACGACCTGCCCTATCACCCGCTGTGGGAACAGGGCTATGTCTCGATCGGCGACTTCCACACCACCCGCCGCTGGGAACCGGGCATGCGCGAGGAAGACACCCGCTTCTTCGGCCTCAAGCGCGAGTGCGGGATCCACGAAGATCTGTAAGGCCCTCCAGCACGCGTCCGGCCTTTGTGTAGGCGCGGCTTCGCCCGCGGCAGACGTGGCCGCCGTACCGCATCTTTTCCGTAGGAGCGGCTTCAGCCGCGACCGGGCGTTCCCATGAACGCCCGGTCGCGGCTGAAGCCGCTCCTACGCGTGTAGCCCCGTGTCTCCGGCGCAAGTGCTGACGGCAGTAATGACCGCTGACCCGCGCCTTGCGGGAGGGACTTCAGTCCCGACTGCACGAACTCGAATGCGCCGATGGTGGCGCCTATCGCGGCGAAATCACAGTGGACTGCGACCTCGACCCGCTAAGCCCCCACCGCCGGCTCGCGCCGCAGCACCAGCGCCCAGTCCAGCGCCAACATCAGCAGCAACGACACACCGACCAGCGGGAACAGCATCCCGCCCAGCACCAGCAGCGCGACCACGCCGCGCAGGGTGCGTCGGTCTGCCGGCAGCGGCGGCACCCCGAGTCCACCCTGCGGGCGGCGCTTCCACCACATCACTGCGGCACTGACGCACAACAGCACGATGCCCAGGCAGGCGCCGATCAGCACGAGTTGGTTGAGCAGCCCGTACTCCTGGCCCAGGTGCACGTTGATGCCCCACTCCAGCGCCTTGGCCAGCGGGCCGTAGTCGGCATAGCGCATGTCCAGCAGCACCTGGCCGCTGTACTGGTCCAGGTGGATCACCCGTTGCTGGGCCAGGTCCGGCGGATACACCGAGGCCGTATAGACCCCGCGCACACCGCGCGGCAATGCCACGCTGTAGCCCGGCGCGATGCCGCGCGCCTGGAACCGCGCCACCGCCGCATCCAGGCCGATCGCCCCCGCCGCCGGCGCGGCATCCGCCATGCCGGCCATGCCGTCGTGCTCGCCCTGACCGCCGTGCGCCGCATGCGGGTCCGCGGCCGGCGGCGACGACTGCGGCAGGCGCGCCTGCCGCAGCGACCATGCCGGCACCTCGCTGTCGCTCAGCCGCTGCGTCGACATCGGCAGGTCCACGCGCAGCCCGGCCGGATAGCCGTAGTGATGGCCGTTGGCCAGGCGATTGACCTGCGCGCCCCAGAACCACGACCACGGCATGCCGGTCAGCGCCAGGAACAGCAGCAACGCGCCGACCACGCTGCCGGTGAGTGCATGCACATCGCGCCAGAACACGCGCTGCGCCGGCCGCCCGCGCACCGTGGTCACGCCGCCGCGGCGCCCGCGCGGCCACCATAGGTACACGCCGGTCAGCACCAGCAGGATCGCCCAGCCGGCCGCCACCTCGATCAGCGCGTTGGCGAACCAGCCGACGTAGTCGAGGCTGTGCAGGCGCCTGATGGTCCAGGCCACGGTGCCGTGCTCGGGCAACCGGCCCAGCACCCGCGCCCGGTACGGGTCCACGTAGACGACTTCGCGGTGGCCGTCGGCGGTGGCGATGGTCACTTCCGCCGCGGCATCGCGCCGTGGCGGCGTGGTGTAGCGCAGCGCCTGGCCCGGTTGCGCGGCCAGCGCCGCATCCAGCACGCGCTGTGGCGCCAGTGTCTGCGCGTGGTCCGGCACCGGCACGGTCTTCAACGCGCGATGGAAGTAGCCGTCGATCGGCTGCTGGTAGACGAAGGCCGCGCCGGTCAGCGCCAGCCAGACCAGCAGCGGCAGGACCAGCAGGCCGGCATAGAAATGCCAGCGCCACACGGCGCGATAGAAGCGCGCCGGCGCCGCCTCGGCCGTGCGGATGTGCGTGGCCATCACCAGCCCCAACTCAGCGTGGCGTACAGCGCGCGGCCGTCGCCGGGCGAGTAGCCGGAGGACCCGCTGTCGTACCAGGCGTAGACATAGTGGCGGTCGGTCAGGTTCTTCAGTTGCAGCGAGACCTCGCGCTGCGCGCGCCAGCGCCAGGTCGCGCCGAGATTGGCCAGCGCATAGCCGCCATAGCGGCCCAGGGTGTTGCTGCGCTCCACGTAGTAGTCGCCCTGCGCATTGCCCCAGGCCGACAGCGTCAGCCGCGGCGTGGCCTGCCAGTCGACACCGGCGGTGGCCAGGTAGTGCGGCACGTTCTCGATCTCCTTGCCGCGGGTGGCCGGCGCGCTCGGATCCGGCGTGACGATCAGCGCGCGTTGCCGGGAATAGGCCAGCCACAGCGTCCAGCGCTCATCCGGACGCAGGTTCAGTTGCGCATCCCAGCCGCGGCGCAGGGTCTTGCCGACGTTGCCGACCTCGCCGGTGCCGACGCTGCCGTTCACGCCGAGGATGGTGGCCACCTCGTCGGAGGCGCGCTGTTCCCAGTAGGCCACGCGCGCGTCCCAGCGCTGCTGCGCGCCGGCGAACTTGAGGCCGCTCTCCCAGCCATCGTTGAACGAGGGCGCAAGGTTACGCGCCTGGGTGCGGTAGGCGCCGTTGCCGCTGCCGATCTGGAAGCTGCGGCCGATGTTGGCGTACAGGCTGGCCTGCGCGGTCAGCGCATACACCGCGCTGAACTTGGGTTGGCGAATCGTGCCGTAGGCATAGGTGGGATAGCGCGCGCCGCTGGCGAGGTCGCGGAACTGCCCGCCGACCCGATCCACCCGGTAGCCGGGCACCAGTTGCAGGCGCGCGGTCGGGCGCAGCACCGCCTGCACGTAGGCGCCTTCGGTATGCAGGTCGAAGTCCCAGTCGCGCAGCGGCGCGGTGCGCACGCGCGCCACCGTGCGATAGCGCTGCGAGACGTTGTACTGCCACTGCGCATCGACCCCGCCCTCCAGCGCGAAGGCGTCGGCGCGGGCCAGCGCCGGGCGCCAGCTGAGCCTGGCCAGCACGCCGTGCTGGCGCTCGTCGGTATCGCGTTCCTGCTGCGCGCCGGCCGCGGTGAAGCGCACCCAGCGCTGATTGTCGTAGCGGTTCCAATACGCCTTGGCGCTGCCCTGCACGCTGTCGGCCAGGCGCGCATCCAGGTGCAGCGACACCTGCGTGGTGTGGCGTTGGCTGCGATCGTCGCGGGCGTAATCGGGGGAGCTGCGCGGTGCGCGCTGCGCCGTGGCGTAATCCAGATACCCCGCCTCCAGCGCCGTGTTGCGGTAGTCGCGCGCGCTGAGCCCGGCGCGCCAGCGCCCGTCCGGATCGGTATAGAACCACTTGCCGGAGAACGCATGCTTGCGCGCGTCGGCATGGTCGCGGTAACCGTCGCTGTCGCGCCAGGCGGCGACGTAGTTCTGGCTCCATGCGCCGCGCTCGATGCCCTGCGTCGCCTGCACCTCGCGGGTGCCGAAGCTGCCGACGGTGACGCTGGCGCGGCCGTCGTTGCCGCCGCTGCGGGTCAGCACGTCGACGCTGCCGGCGATCGCGTCCAGGCCGTAGCGCGGGTCGTTGGTGCCGCGCACGATCTCGATCGCGGCGATATCCATGGGGAACACCGCATCCAGGTACGGCATGGCGCCGGCATTGTCGTTGCTGGGCACGCCGTCGATCAGCAGCTTGACCGCGTTGACCCGGCCCTCGCCGTTGAAGCCGCGGAAGGAGAAGCGCCCGGCGTCGGTCCCCATCTTGAACTGGGTCACCTGCACGCCGGGCGCGCGCATCAGCAGTTCCCAGCTGTAGTCCACGTGCTGGTCCTGCAGCAGGTCGCCGCCAAGGATGTCGACGGAACTGAACACGCTGCGCGCGCTGGAACCGGCGGCAAGCGGCGAGGTAGCCTGGACCTTGCCCAGGGTCAGAACGGAATCGCCGGCGGCGCCGGGCGGCGCATCGGCGGCCTGGGCGGGCGCGGCCGCCGCGAGAACGACACAGCAGCACGCCGCCACGGGCGGCATGGCAGGAAAGCGGGTCATTGCAAAACTCCATCGACACGAGGACGTGCCGCAGCGGCGCCGCGGCACGGAAACGGCAACCCGTGGATCAGGAGAACAGCGGCGGCCCGCGGACCGGGTGTGCACGGCGTGCGGTGGCCGTGACGACACGGCTGCGCAGCGCCGCGCCCGGGACCGGCGGACAGCACCAGGGCAGCAACGCCAGCAACAGCGCCACCCACGGCAGCAGCCGCGCGGCGAGCAGGCAGTAATCGCAGGCCGGCGCGTGCGCCAGGCCGGCATCGTCGTGGTGGCCGCCATGCGCCGCGGAGACGGCACCTGCCAGCGCCGCCAGGCGCAGGCCGCCGCTGGTGCACAGCGCCTGGCCTTGCAGCGCGGCCGCCTGGGCCTGCGCCTGCCGCCACTGGCTGATCGGCGGCGCCAGCAGCAACAGGCCGAGCGCCAGCGCAGCGAGCGCGGCCCAACACGACGGCAGCTGGCGGAGACGGACCATCGGCGCATTCTAGAGGGTGCGCTGGCCATTGAAACGCGTGCGACGCCGCATGCGGCGAAGTGACGCAGGCGCGTCGTGGCGGTGCAGGACGGACGCGGCCTCGGTCGGCAGGCCACACCCCGCAATGGCGGCCACGACCTCCGTCCGCCCATGGCCCCAGCGCTGTCGCCCCGCCGCCTGCCAGTCGCCCGGCAGCGCGGTCCATCCGTTGCCCGCTCGGACCATGCCGTCTCAGCGGATCGACGACAGGTCGGCCGTTCCCGCCCGGCGACCACGGCCAAGGGCGCCGTGCACATGGCGTACCCGACGCGCGCCACTCTTGCATGGCGCCGCGATTGCGGCACCATCTGCCGCGGCCGCGTGGAGGATTCCGCAACGGCCGCCCTTGTCCGTCCCACGCAACGAGCCGACCCATGCCGACGATCACGATCTACCACAACCCTGCCTGCGGCACTTCGCGCAACGTGCTCGGGCTGATCCGCAACAGCGGCGTCGAACCGATCGTGATCGAGTACCTGAAGACGCCGCCGGACCGCGCCACCCTGCAGGCGCTGGCGGCGGCCAGCGGGCTGCCGCTGCGGGAGTTGATCCGGCAGAAGGGCACGCCCTACGCCGAACTCAGGCTGGATGATCCGGCGCTGGGCGATGACGCGCTGCTGGACGCCATGCTGCAGCACCCGATCCTGCTCAACCGGCCGATCGTGGTCACCCCGCTGGGCACGCGCCTGTGCCGGCCCTCGGAGACCGTGCTGGACATCCTGCCATCGCCGCAGCGTGGCGCCTTCGCCAAGGAGGACGGCACGCCGCTGGTCGACGCACAAGGCCGCTGGGTGGGCTGAAGCGCTGGCGGCGGGGATCGACGGATTCGCTAAGGGCGGGTGCAGCCCACGCGAGTGCCATGTGAACGCCGCGTCGGCAAAAACCGTGACAGGTACCATAGACTGCGCGTCTTCCTGACCGAGCCGCGCTGCATGTCCACCGTCGAACCCGCCGCCGCCCCGGTCTACTGCGCGGTCAAGCCACGCAACGAAGCGCTGCGCCTGGACGCGTTGCACAGCTACGCGATCCTGGACACGCCGCGCGAGCCGGCATTCGACGACATCACCCGGCTGGCGGCGCTGATCTGCCAGGCGCCGATCGCGGTGGTCAACCTGATCGACAGCGAGCGCCAGTGGTTCAAGAGCGAGATCGGGCTGGGCACGCGCGAAACCCCGCTGGCCACCTCGCTGTGCGCGCACGCGCTGCTCGAGGACGACCTGCTGCTGGTGCCGGATACCCGCGAGGACCCGCGCTTCGCCTGCAATCCGCTGGTGACCGGCGAGATGCGCCTGCACTTCTACGCCGGCGCGCTGCTGAAGACCTCCGACGGCTTGGCCCTGGGCACGGTGTGCGTGCTGGACCGGCGCCCGCGCCAGCTCAGCTACGAGCAGATCGAAGCGCTGCGCGCGCTGGCGCGGCAGGCGATGGGCCAACTGGAACTGCGCAAGGCGCTGCAGCTGGCGCAGGAATCCAACCACTACCGCAGCCGCCTGATGGCCATCGCCGGCCACGATCTGAAGACGCCGCTGCGCACCGCGTCCTACGCGCTGAGCAAGCTGCAGCGCCTGCACGACGCCGCGCAGGACGGCCCGCTGGAGACCGCACGCGCGGCCTTGAACCAGGTCGCCAGCGGGCTCGACCAGCTCGCCACCAATGCCGCCGCCGGCGAACTGCGCCTGCCCGCGCTGCACGACCTGGCCCTGGCCGACGTGCTGGCGCCGATCCTGGCCACCTGGCAGCCGCAGGCCGCGGCCAAGGGCGTACAGCTGCGCAGCGTGCCGACCTCGCTGCGCGTGCGCAGCAGCGCTCCCCTGCTGTCGACGCTGCTCGGCAACCTGCTGGGCAACGCGGTCAAGTACACCGCGCAGGGCAAGGTGCTGATCGGCTGCCGACGCCGTGGCGATCGCGTGGCGGTGGAAATCATCGACCGCGGCATCGGCATGGACGAAGCCGGCCTGCGCACGATGTTCCAGGCCTTCCAACAGGCCGACCCGCGCAGCGACGGCCTCGGCCTGGGCCTGTGGATCGTCCGCCGCGCCGCCGAGACCCTGGGCTGCACCGTCGAGGTCCGCAGCCAGCCCGGCCAGGGCAGCCGCTTCACCGTGCTGTTGCCGGCGGCAGCGGCCGACGCCTGAGTCGCGTGGGTGCAGGCCCCCGCACCCTCATCCGCCCCTTCGGGGCACCTTCTCCCGGGGGCAGAAGGGAGCATCGCCGGCGCGGCGGCAGCCGAGCGCGCCGTGAGCCAGCGGAGGCGATGCGTTACAGACAGACCGGTCGCGGCTGAAGCCGCTCCTACCGGGCAATCAGTGAAGTACTGGGGTCTTCCCGCAGCCTGCAGTCGGGACTGAAGTCCCTCCCACAACGTCCCCTCCCGCTCAGCGAGAGGGACCAGGCTGCAGCAGCCGCGGGAGTCCAGCTTTTGCGATTCCCCAATCCCGATTCCCGACTCCCGGCTTCACCGCGATTCCCCATTCCCGGCTTCACCATCACTCCTTCAACACCATATCGATGCACAACACCGCCGCCATGATCAGGATCCGCCGCGGATCCTCGGCAGGCAGGCTCTCGGCGATCGACAGCATGTAGTTGTCGGCACTGGTGAACAGTTCCTTGCCCAGTCCGGCCCATTTCTTGGACACCTGCGCCAGTTCGCGCTCGCCCTGCACGAAGCGGAAATCCCAGCTGGTCCACTTGCCGCGCAGCGTGCACACCGGCGCGCCCTGGGCATCGAGCACATCGAACTTGCCGCCGATGGAGAAGAACTTCTGGCTGAAGGAGCCCACACGCCGGTCGTGCTCGTCCAGCACCTCGACCGTGGACAGGAACAGCGACACGCCGCGCCTCACGGTCAGCACCTTGTGCCCGTCCGGCGTGCGCACTTCCACCTGGAACGGAGTCATGCGCTTGTAGTCGGTGAAGCGCAGCAGCTTGGTGAACACGCCCAGGTGCGGCTCGCGGCATTCCAGCAGCTTGCGGTTGCTGTGCGGATCGAACACGTCGTAGTTGTTGGCGGCCTTGAACATGCCGACCTGTTCCTTGACGAAGAACAGGTTGTGCTGGAGAACAGGATGCATCGGGCGTCCTTGCGTTGGGAAAGTCGACACGCCCCGGGGCGTCGACCGCACATCGGCGGCGCATGGCCGGCAGCCGCCGGCAGTCCAGGGTCGCGATCTGCCAGGTGGCAGAAGGGGCCGCATGATAGGGGGCGGCTCGGGCCGCGGCAACGCACGCGATGCCGTTGCGGCAGGCGCCCGCGCCGATGCCTGGTGTGTATTCCGGGATTCGAATACCAGACCGCGGTGTCGTTGCCGCACGTCTTATGCTCGGATGTCGGTCTGAAGCCAATCGACGCACCGGCCCCGGGACGCCGCCGTCACGATTCCCCAATCCCGATTCCCCATTCCCGGCTTCACCACACCTTGGCTGGCGATGGCCTGATCAGCCGCGCCAAGCGGCCATGTCGATGCGACGATGCGTTGTCTTCGTTCCCGCATCCAGCACAGGTCGCAGTGTCGTTGTCCGCACGTCTTTTGCTCGGATGCCTGTCCGAAGCCAATCAACACATCGAGCACGAGGCGCCGCCGTCACGATTCCCCAATCCCGATTCCCCATTCCCGGCTTCACCGCGATTCCCCAATCCCGATTCCCGACTCCCGGCGTCTAGCTGGTAATGGTCTGGGTGAGTTCTTCCCAGCTCGGCGGTGCCGGCCAGTCCGGCTGCTGGTTGCCTTCCATCACCCGGCGCAGGTCGCGCGTGTCGATCTGCGGCGCCAGCACGTGCACCAGCTCCAGCGCGTAGTCGCGCAGTACCCGGTCGCGCGGCAGCACCGCCCAGGCGATGCAGTCCGGAATCTCCGGCGGCGCCGGCCAGGCGCGCAGGTCGGTGTCGTTGGCGCTCACCGCCATCTCCGCCAGCAGGCCCACGCCAAGCCCGGTGCGCACGTAGGTCTTGATCAGGTCCGCGTCCAGCGCGGTCAGCGCGATCCGCGGCTCCAGCCCGAGCCGGCCGAAGGCGCGCTGCAGCGAGGAGCCGGCACGGGTCGAGGATTCGTAGCTGATCAGCGGCTGCGCCGCCAGTGCGGCCATGTCCGGGACCCGCTTCGGCACGTCCAGCGCATGCCCGCGCGGCACCAGCACCAGCCGCCGCCAGCGGTACAGCGGCACGGCGATGCCGGCGGCCGGCGCGGTGCCGGCAGTGCTGACGATGGCGATATCGGCATCGCCCTGGCTGAGCAGGTCCAGCGCCGCGCTCTCGGCGGCCTGCTGCAGGTGCACGCTGACCTGCGGATAGGCCTGCTTGATCTGCGCCACCGCCGGCGGCAGCACGAAGCGCGCCTGGGTGTGGGTGGTGGTGAGGGTGAGCTGGCCCTGGCTCTCGCGGCGCTGGTTGGCCGCGTAGGTGCGGATGTTGTTGGCCTCGGCCAGCACCGCACGGGCGCGCTCGATCACCTCGCGCCCGGCCGGGGTCACCGTCTCCAGGCTGCGGCCCTTGCGCACGAACAGCAGAAAGCCCAGTTCGTCCTCCAGTTGCTTGAGCTGCTTGGACAGCCCCGGCTGGGTGGCATGCACGCGCGCCGCCGCCAGGGTGATGTTCAGATCGGCATCGGCAATGGCGACGAGATAGCGGAGTTGGGTCAGCGTCATCGGGACGAGGGCGAGGCGCCGCCAGGCGGGACGCTCGACTGTAGTGGAATTCGGCCTTCCACCTTATAACCGAAAGCTATCTGCCTGGGGCATGAAGTCATTTCCTGGGGCTATGAGCCGGCGCTACGGTCGTCGCTCCGCCCCTCCCCGCGTTGCGAGCCGTCCCTGTGAGCCCTGCCCCGATTGCCCTGTATCCGGACCTGCGCGACCGGGCCGTGTTGGTGATCGGTGGCGGTGCGGCCGCCGAGCGCCAGGTGCAGGCGCTGCTCGCCGCCGGCGCCGTGCCGCGGGTGGCAGCGCCGAGCCTCACCCCGGCGCTGCACGCGCTGGCCGCGGATGGCCGGCTGGCGTGGCTGCGCGGCAGCTTCGATACGGCCTGGCTGGAGACGGTCTGGTACCTGGTCGCCGCCAGCGAGGACGCCGCGACCAACCGCCAGGCGCTGCAGGCGGCGGCCGCGCGGCGGGTATTGGCGCAGGCGTTGCCGGCCGAGCCTGCGTTCGCGACCGAGGCCGCCGAGACGGCCACGGGCCAGGCGCTGCCACTGCGCCCGGGCAGCGTGACCCTGGTCGGCGCCGGCCCCGGCGATCCCGGCCTGCTTACCGGCCACGCGCTGCATGCGTTGCGCCAGGCCGACGTGGTCCTGCACGACCGCCTGGTCAGCGCCGCGATCCTGCAGCTTGTGCCAGCGGGCACCGAACGCATCGCCGTCGGCAAGTCGGCCGATGGCCACAGCGTGGCCCAGGAGCAGATCCACGCGCTGCTGCTGGACCAGGCGCGGCGCGGACGCCGGGTGGTGCGGCTGAAGGGCGGCGACCCGTTCGTGTTCGGCCGCGGCGGCGAGGAACTGGAGTACCTGCGCGCGCATGGCGTGCCCTACGCGGTGGTGCCCGGCATCACCGCGGCGCTGGCCTGCGCCGCCTACGCCGGCATCCCGCTGACCCATCGCGACCATGCGCAGTCGCTGCGCCTGGTCACCGCACACTGCAAGGATTCGTTCGACACCTTGGACTGGGCCGCGCTGGCGCAGCAACGGCAGACCCTGGCGGTGTACATGGGCGTGGCCGGGCTGGACACGGTGCGCACGCGCCTGCTGCGCGCCGGCCGCGCCGCCGACACCCCGTTCGCCCTGGTCGAAAACGGCTCGCGCCCCGAACAGCGCGTGGTCACCGGCACCCTCGCCGACCTGCCCGACACCGCCCGCGCGCACGGCGTGCGCTCGCCGGCGCTGCTGATCCTGGGCGAAGTGGCGGCGCTGGCGTCGACCCTGCACTGGTTCGGCGCCGCGCCGCTGGGCGCAGCGCCCTCACCTTCCCCGAAGCCGGCCGTGCCTACCCTGGCCCACGCCGCCTGACCCGCACTTTCCGGAGACCCCACGCATGGCCATCTACGACAACATCCTCGACACCATCGGCCACACCCCGATCGTCAAGCTGCAGCGCCTGGCGCCGGCGCACGTGGACCTGTACGTCAAGGTCGAGGCCTTCAATCCCGGCGGCTCGGTCAAGGACCGCCTGGCCCTGGCGATCGTGCTCGACGCCGAGGCGCGCGGCCTGCTCAAGCCCGGCGACACCATCGTCGAGGCGACCTCCGGCAACACCGGCGTGGCCCTGGCGATGGTTGCTGCCGCGCGCGGCTACAAGTTCGTGGCGACGATGGTGGAGACCTTCTCGATCGAGCGCCGCAAGCTGATGCGCGCCTACGGCGCCAAGGTCATCCTGACCCCGGCCGCCGAGCGCGGCAGCGGCATGGTGCGCAAGGCCGAGGAACTGGCCAAGCAGCACGGCTGGTTCCTGGCCCGGCAGTTCGCCAACCCGGCCAACCCGGCCTATCACCGCAGCACCACCGCCGCGGAGATCCTGCGCGATTTCGCCGGCCGCCGGCTCGACCACTTCGTCAGCGGCTGGGGCACCGGCGGCACCCTCACCGGCGTCGGCGAAGTGCTGCGCCTGGCCCGTCCGGAAGTCCGCATCACCGCCACCGAACCGGCTGGCGCGGCCCTGCTGCAGGGCCAGGAGTGGAAGCCGCACAAGATCCAGGGCTGGACCCCGGACTTCGTGCCCGACGTGCTCAACCGCGAGGTCTACGACGAAGTGCTGAGCGTGGAGGACACCGACGCCATCACGGTCTCGCGCCGCCTCGCCGCCGAGGAAGGCATCTTCACCGGCATCTCCGGCGGCGGCACCGTCGCCACCGCGCTGCGCGTGGCCGAGACCGCGGCGCCCGGCGCGGTGATCCTGGCGATGCTACCCGATACCGGCGAGCGCTACTTCTCCACGCCGCTGTTCGCCGACATCAACGAAGGCAGCGACGACGACTGGCTGGCCGGCCTGCCGTAAGCGTCGTCGGGTCGTGGCGACGCGGGGAGGCAGCCGCGTCGCCACGCCGTTGCGGCACGTCCGCCGGAGGCACGGCAGGGTCGACTTCGGTCCCAACGCACTGCGCCATCGGAACGCGCACCGCTTCGCTCGTCGCGGCTGAAGCCGCTCCCACAGGGGCTGGCGGCAAGCTGGCTAGGGCACTGTGGGAGGGACTTCAGTCCCGACGCACTACGCCATCGGAGCGCGTACCGCTTCGCTCGTCGCGGCTGAAGCGGCTCCTACCGAGACTTGCGGCAAGCTGGCTGGGGCACTGTGGGAGGGACTTCAGTGCCGATGCAATCCGCCATCGGAACGCGCATCGCTTCGCTCGTCGCGGCTGAAGCCGCTCCTACGGAGTCTTGCGGCAAGCTGGCTGGGGCACTGTGGGAGGGACTTCAGTCCCGACGCATTGCGCCATCCGAAAGCGCACCGCTTCGCTCGTCGCGGCTGAAGCCGCTCCTACAGGGGCTTGCGGCAAGCTGGCTACGACACTGTGGGAGGGACTTCAGTCCCGACGCACTGCGCCATTCGAGAGTGCACCGCTTCGCTCGATTGCGCCGTTATCGCGCAGCGAGCGCGGACTGCAATGGCAGCGACGCGGCGTCCCCCACGGGCGGACGACGCTGCGCGTCCAGCGCCGACATGCACTGCAGCAATTGCGCGGCTACCGCGATCGCGATCACCGCCGGTGCCTTGCCCTCGATCCCGGGCAGGCCGATCGGGCAGGTCAGCCGCGTCTGCGCAGCCGTGCCCAGGCCGTCGTGGCGCAGCCGCGACAGGAACCGCGCGCGCTTGGAAGCCGAGCCGATCAGGCCGACAAAGCCGGCACGGCCGGCCAGCGCCTCCGCGGTGAGCCGGTAATCCAGCGCGTGATCGTGGGTCAGGATCAGCAGCATCGCGTCGGTGGGCGCGTTGCGGGCACGCGCGAGCAATGCGGCTTCATCCAGGTGCGCTGCACCGGCAGCGGTGGCCAAGTCCGCGCGCGGATCGACCCAGTCCAGCGCGAACGGCAGCTCGCGCAACGCACGCGCGATGGCGATGCCGACGTGCCCGGCACCGAACAGGAGCAGCGGCGTGCGTGGTGGGCCGATCGCCTGCCGCAGCAGCGCGCCGGCCGCGGGCGCCGGCGCACGCAGCGATAGCGACTGCGGCGGCGCGTCGTCGATGGCGTGCGCGATGCCGTCCACCTGCAACCGGGTCGACAGCGTGCGTCCCAGCGTCGCCTGCCGCAGCCAGTCGCGGTGCGCCGGATCCAGCCGCTCCAGCAACAGGCGCACGCGGCCGCCGCAACACTGGCCGAGCAGGTCGTCGGCGCGGGCCTGCGCCGCGCAGTCCGCACATTGGCCGCTGCAGGGCGCCGCACGCGCCGGCGCCGCCGCACCCAGCGTGTAGTCCTGCACCTGCCAACTGCCCGGCGGCTGCGCCAGCAGGTCGCGCGCCAGCGCACAGGCGCGCCATTCGAGCACGCCGCCGCCGATGGTGCCGATGCTGCCGTCGGCGCTCACCAGCATGCGCGTGCCGGCCTCGCGCGGGGTCGAGCCGGCCGTGGCCAGCACGGTGATCAGCGCGGTCGCGCCGCGCGCCAGCGCCGCTTCGGCGTGCAGGCTCCAGTCAGCGCGCATCGGCGCGCCGTGCCGCGATCGCGGCCAGGATGCGTTCCGGGGTGGCCGGCGCGTCCAGGGCCGGCACGCCGTTGCCCGGCGCCGCCGCGGCCACCGCCTGGGTCAGCGCCGAGAACACCGAGATCGCCAGCATCAACGGCGGCTCGCCGACCGCCTTGGAACGGTGGATGGTCGGTTCGTCGTTGCGTCCGCCGTCCCACAGGTCGATCCGCACGCGCGCCGGGCGATCCCCCGCGGTGGGAATCTTGTACGTGGACGGTGCATGGGTGAGCAGCCGGCCATCTGCGTCGTAGACCAGTTCCTCGGTGGTCAGCCAGCCCATGCCCTGGACGAAGCCGCCCTCGACCTGGCCCAGGTCGATCGCCGGGTTCAGCGAGCGGCCGACGTCGTGCAACACGTCCACCGCCAGCACCTTGTGCTCGCCGGTCAGGGTGTCGATCACCACTTCGCTCAGCGCCGCGCCGTAGGCGAAGTAGTAGAACGGGCGGCCGCGGTGGCTGGCGCGGTCGTAGTGGATCTTCGGCGTGGCGTAGTAGCCGCTGGCGGCCAGCGAGATGCGCGCCATGTGCGCCTGCCGGCACAGCGCGCCGAAGTCCAGCTCCAGGCTACCGGCGACGACCTTGCCGTCGGCGAAGCGCACCTGCGCCGGCGTCACGCCGCCGCGCTCGGCCGCCAGCGCGGCCAGGCGCGCGCGGATCTCGCTGGCCGCGTTGTACGCCGCCATGCCGTTGAGGTCGGTGCCGGAAGACGCCGCAGTGGCCGAGGTGTTGGGCACCTTGTCGGTGCGCGTGGCGGTGATGCGCACGCATGCGGTGTCGATGCCGAACACATCGGCGACGATCTGCGCGACCTTGATCATCAGCCCCTGGCCCATCTCGGTGCCGCCGTGGTTGAGCTGCACCGAGCCGTCGGCATAGACCAGCACCAGCGCACCGGCCTGGTTGAGATGGGTGGTGGTGAAGCTGATGCCGAACTTCACCGGGGTCAGCGCCAGGCCCTTCTTCAGCACGCGGTGGCGCGCGTTGAACGCCGCCACCGCCGCCTGTCGCGCGGCGTAGCCGGTGCGCGCGGCCAGTTCCTCGATCAGCGCCGGCGCGACGTTGTCTTCCACGGTCATGCCGTACGGGGTGACGTTGTGGTGCGGCGCCGCGTACAGGTTGGCCCGGCGCACCGCCAGCGCATCGCGGCCCAGCGCGGCGGCGACCGCGTCCAGCACGCGTTCGATCGCCAGCATGCCCTGCGGCCCGCCGAAGCCGCGGAACGCGGTGTTGGACACGGTGTGGGTGCGCAAGCGGTGCGAGACGATCTCCACCACCGGCAGCCAGTAGCAGTTGTCGGCATGGAACATCGCGCGGTCGTTGATCGCCAGCGACAGGTCGGTGGTGGCGCCGCAGCGCGAGGCCAGGTCCAGGCGCAGCGCCAGCAGGCGGCCGTCGTCGTCGAAGCCGACCTGGTAGTCGACCTGGAAGTCGTGGCGCTTGCCGGTGATGCGCATGTCGTCGTCGCGGTCGTAGCGCAGCTTGGCCGGGCGGCCGGTCAGCGCGGCGACCAGCGCGCAGGCCGCCGCTGGCGCCGCCGCCTGGGTCTCCTTGCCGCCGAACGCGCCGCCCATGCGTCGCACTTCCACGGTCACATCGGCGCTGTCCAGGCCGAGCAGCGCCGCGATCAGGTGCTGCACCTCGCTCGGATGCTGGGTCGAGGACAGCACGTGCAACTGGCCCTGTTCGCCGGGCAGGGCCACGGCGATCTGTCCTTCCAGGTAGAAATGCTCCTGCCCGCCGATCTCCAGCGCACCGCTGCAGCGGCGCGGCGCCGCCGCCAGGGCGGCATCGACGTCGCCGCCGCGGGCCATGCGCTGCGCCGGCTCCAGCACCGCGCCAGCGGCGCGGGCCTCGGCGATGGTCGGCAGCGCCGGCAACGGCGCGTACTCGACCCGCGCCAGGCGCGCCGCGCGCCGCGCCGCGGCCTGGCTGTCGGCGGCCACCACGAACAACGGTTGGCCGTGGTAGAGCACGGTGTCGCCGGCGAACAACGGATCGTCGTGCGCGACCGGGGCGACATTGTTCTCGCCGGGAATGTCGGCGGCGGCGAATACCGCCACCACGCCGGGTGCCGCGCGCACCGGCGCCAGGTCCAGGCGCAGCAGCCGCGCATGCGGGTGGTCGCTGAGGCCGAACGCCAGGTGCAGCATGCCGGGCGGTTCCGGCAGGTCGTCGATGTAGCGCGCCTGGCCGCTGACGTGCGCCGGCGCGCTGTCGTGGCGCAGCGCGCGGTGCACCTGCGAGGACGCAGCGGCGGTAGCGGCGATCGGACCGTCAGCCATCGGCCAGCTCCAGCACCGACAGCGGCTCGTGCGGATGCGCGTGCCCGATCCACACCCGCCGCAGCAGGTTCGCCGCGACCGCCAGGCGGTACCCGGCCGAGCCGCGCACGTCGCTGAGCGGGCGGAAGTCCTGCGCCAGCGCCGCGGCGGCGGCCTCGACCGTGGCCACGCTCCACGGCTGCCCGAGCAGGGCCTGCTCGGCGCCGCGCGCGCGTTGCGGCGTGCCGGCCATGCCGCCGAAGGCGATGCGCGCCTGGCGCACCGTGCCGTCGACGATGCGCAACGCGAACGCGCCGCAAACCGCGGAGATGTCGCTGTCGAAGCGCTTGCTCAGCTTGTCGACGCGGTACAGCAGGTCCGCAGGCGGCCGCGGCACGTCCACGTACTCGACGAACTCGCCTGGCCGCAGCGCCTGGCGGCCGTAGGCCAGGAAGAAGTCCTCCAGCGGCAACGTGCGCCGCACGTCGCCGCGGCGCAGGGTGACGCTGGCGCCGAGCGCGATCAGCGCCGGCGGCATGTCGCCGATCGGCGAGCCGTTGGCGATGTTGCCGCCGATGGTGCCGGCATTGCGCACCTGGGTGCCGCCGATGCGCCGCAACAGCTCGCCCAGCGCCGGGTGCAGCGCCGCCAGCGCGGCCTGCGCCTCGCTGTAGCGTACGCAGGCGCCGATGCGCAGCCCGTCCGCCGTCTCCTGCAGCCGGCGCAGTTCGGGGATGTCGCCGATGAACACCACGTCGTCGAGCACACGCTGCTGCTTGGTCACCCACAGGCCGACATCGGTCGCGCCGGCGACCAGGCGCGCCTCGGGCCGCTGCAGCAGCAAGGCCGCAAGCGCGTCGGCGCTGCGCGGCGCGGTGGCACGGCGCGCGCGCCCGGTCGTGGCATCGGCATGGGGCTGCGCCAGCGCGGCGGTGCGACGCAGCGCGCGCAGGCCGGCGAGGGTGGCCGCATCGTCGCGCGGCGCCGGCGGCACCGCCGCGCCGGCCTCCAGGATCGGGCCATAGCCGGTGCAGCGGCACAGGTTGCCGGCAAGCACATCGGCCAGGGCCGCCTGGCCAGTGCCGAGCGCGCCGATGCTGCGCGCGTACAGCGACATCACGAAGCCGGGCGTGCAGAAGCCGCACTGCGAACCGTGGCGCTGCACCAGTTCCTGCTGCACGGCATGCAGCGCGCCGCCGGCCGCCAGGCTTTCCACCGTCAGCAGCGCCTTGCCGTCGAGCATCGGCACGAACAGGATGCAGGCATTGAGCGCACGCCAGCGCACCCGCTCGTCGCCCTCGGCACCCTCGCCATCGGTGAGTTCACCGACCAGGACCGTGCACGCCCCGCAATCGCCTTCGGCGCAGCCTTCCTTGCTGCCGGTGCGGCCAAGCCGGTAGCGCAGCAGGTCGAGCACGCTGGCGGTCGGATCCGCCGCGTCCAGTTCCATCGCCTGTCCGTCGAGCAGGAAGCGCACCGTGTCCATCTCAGCTGCCCCGGTAGGTGGAGTAGCCGAACGGCGAGACCAGCAGCGGCACGTGGCAATGCCCCGCATCCGCCAGGCCGAACGCGATCGGCACCACGTCCAGGAACGGCGGCTCGGGCAAGGCCACGCCGCCACCGCGAAAGTAATCGGCCACGGCAAATTCCAGCCGATAGCGCCCAGCGGCCAACTCCAGCGTGCGCAGCGCCGGACAGCGGCCGTCGGCATCGGTGACATCCTCATGCAGCAAGGCCTCGCCGGCGAACAGGCGCAGCGCCACGCCGGCCGCGGGCAGCCCGCGGCTCAGGTCCAGCACATGGGTCGACAGGCTGCTCATCCGACGGATTCCTCCAGGTGCGGCATCGGCCATTGGCCGACGAATTCGGGTTCGGCGTAGTCCATGTACGCGGCAAGCATCGCCTCGCGCTCGTCCAGGAACAGTTGGTCGGCAACCGCCTTCACCAGCCGCGGCAACGCGTGCTTCAGCCCGGACAGCGCCGCCGCCGACAGGCCCAGGCTCAGCAGCGCCGAGTAGTTGAACGCGAACAGGCCATGCAGCGCCGCCGCGTGCGCCGGGGTGCGCGGCAGCAACTCGAAGCCCGGCCCCAGGTAGGGATGCGCATCCAGCAGCGGCAGTTCCTGTCCCGGCGGCGGGCGGTAGCGGTCGCGCCAGCGCGCGATGCCGTCGGCCACCGCCGCCAGTTCCGGGCGCAGCGCCGGGTCGGTGACCAGGCCGGTGGACAGCACCACGAAGTCGAACGGCAGGCGCCCGTGCGGCGTGGTCACCAGCACGCCGTCGGCGGTCTCGGCCACGTCCTGCCACGGGCTGCCCAGGTGCAGGTGGAAATTGGGCCAGGCCACGGCGCGTTCGAAGGTGTCGTTGGTCGGCGGCTGGTTGCGGCGGAAGAAGCTGGCCATCATCGCGTACTTGTCGGCGTCCGGCAGCGCGGCGAAGCGCGGGATGATGCCGCTGCGTTCCATGTGCCGGATCGGATTGACCCGCGGCAGCGCGTTGCGGCGCACGAACACGTGCACCTCGCCGACGCCGGCGGCCAGCGCGTGCTGGGCGTTGTCGAAGGCCGAGGCGCCACCGCCGAGGATGCCGATGCGGCGCCCGGCCAGCGCCGCGTAGTCGATCGCCTCGGAGGTGTGCGCGTAGCGCGCGCGGGCCAGCTTGCCGGCCACCAGCGACGGCACGTGCCATTGCCCACCGCCCTGGATGCCGGTGGCCAGCACCACCTTGCGCGCCAGCAGCGTGTCGCCGCTCTCCAGGTGCAGGCGCTGCAGGCGCCGGGTCGGCAGCGGTTCGATGCGCAGCAGCCGCGCCTGGTTGCGCACCGGCAGGCCGAGCACCTCGCGGTACCAGCGCAGGTAGTCCATCCAGTCCGCGCGCGGGATCTTGCCCAGCGCGTCCCAGGCGGCGGTGCCGTGCCGGGCTTCCCAGTAGGCGCGGAAGGTCAGCGACGGCATGCCGAAGTCCAGCGCGCTCAGTTCCTTGGGCGTGCGCAGGGTGACCATCCGCGCATAGGTGACCCACGGCCCTTCCCGGCCGGCCGGGTTCTCGTCGATCACCAGCAGGTTGGAGATGCGCTCGCGCAGCAGGCCGAAGGCCGCGCCCAGCCCGCTCTGGCCGCCGCCGACGATGACCACGTCGTAGACGTGCTCGCCGTCGTGCGACTGCACGCGGGTCCAGTCGGGCCCGCCGTGGCCGAGCCACTGCAGCTCGCGCGCGACCTGCGCCGACAGCGCCTGCAGCCCGCCTGCCGCGGCGCTCACGACAGCGCCTCCAGGCGCAACCGCGCGATCTTGCCGATCTCGTCGAGGGCGGTGACGATCTCGGCCTCGCGCGTATTCGCCAGCCGCGCCTGCATCGCGGCGAGGATGCCGGCCTTGTCGGTCAGGCGCACGCAGACCACGAACGGAAAATCGAAGCGCGCACGATAGGCGGCATTGAGCGCGTGGAAGCGCGCGAACTCCTCGGCGGTGAGGCGGTCCAGCCCGGCCTGCGCCTGCTCGGCGGCCGAGGCGGCGGTCAGGCGGCCGTCGATCGCGGCCTTGCCGGCCAGCTCCGGATGCGCGCGGATCAAGGCCAGTTGCTCCGCGACGCTGGCCGCGTGCAGCACCTGCAGCAGGCCGGCATGCAGATCGGCGAACGGGCGCTGCGCCGCGGCGCGCTGCACCACCCATGGCGAATGCTCGAACAACCCATGCAGGCGCGCGACGAACTCGACTTCGGGCAGCGCGTTCCAGTCGACGGCGCTCATGCGTGATCCCCCTGCAGCGAGACGTGCGCCGACACCACCTTCCAGCCGTCGGCGAAGCGTACCCAGCTCTGGCTCTGGCGGCCGCGACGCGGGCTGCCGTGGCGCTGGAACTCGGCATCGGCGGTGGCGAAGTCGCGCCCGTAGGCAACGATCTGCACGCGCAGCAGCCGCCGTTGCGGCGAGCCGCCGCGGCCGCGGCGGAACGCGCGGATGGCGTCGGCGCCGTACAAGGCCTCGCCGACGCCGTAGCGCACCGTGGTCGGCGCATCGTGGAACAGCCGGTCCAGCGTGGCGACATCGTCGTCCATCAGCGCGCGCTCGTAGGCGGCGAACGCCGCCTGCACCTCGGCCAGGACCTCGGGCGCGTTGAGGATCATGCCGGGTGCACCTGCTGCCAGTGGCGGGCGATGTCGATGCGCCGCGCGATCCAGGCCTGGCCGCTGGCCAGGACGTGATCGAGGAAGCGGGCCAGCGCCAGGGCGCGCGCCGGACGTCCGGCGATGCGCCCGTGCAGGCCCACCGACATCATCCGCCCGCCCTCGGCGCACAACTGCTCGAAGCCATCGCGCAGGTAGCGGAAGAACGGCTCGCCGTCGGCGAAGCCGTTGTAGGCGACGAACTTCATGTCGTTGGCGTCCAGCGTGTACGGCACCACCAGCTGCGCGCGGCCGTGGCGGCGGTCGTAGTACGGCAGGTCGTCGGCGTAGCTGTCGGCGTCGTAGACGAAGCCGCCCTCCTCGGCCACCAGCCGCGCGGTGTTGGGACTGGTGCGCCCCTGGTACCAGCCCAGCGGGCGCGCACCGGTCACCTGCGTATGCAAGGCGATCGCCGCGGCGATGTGCGCGCGCTCGGTCGCTTCCGGTACCTGTTGGTAGTCGATCCAGCGCAGGCCGTGGCTGGCGATCTCCCAGTCGGCGGCGCGCATCGCCTGCACCGCCGCGGGATTGGCCGCCAGCGCCTGGGCCACGCCGAACACCGTCACCGGCACGCCGCGCGCGGCGAACAGCCGCTGCAACCGCCAGAAGCCGGCGCGGCTGCCGTATTCGTACAGGCTCTCCATCGCCATCGCGCGCGCCCCCGCATGGCTGTGCGCGCCGACCATCTCCGACAGGAACGCCTCCGAGCCGGCATCGCCGTTGAGCACGCAGTTCTCGGCGCCTTCCTCGTAGTTGAGCACGAACTGCACCGCCACCCGCGCGCCGCCCGGCCACTGCGGATCCGGCGGCTGCGCGCCATAGCCGACCAGGTCGCGCGCGGCGCTCATCGCGGCGCTCCGTCGGCGTGCCAGGCGGCCAGCGCCGCCTCCACCGCGGCGCCCGGCGCGCAGGCATGGCCTTCGGCGCGCAGCACCGCCTCCAGCGCGCCCAGGGTGATCAGCACCTTGTGCTTCATCGCGTTGTAGCCCATCGCGCCGATGCGCCACAGTTTTCCCTGCAACGGCCCGAACGCGGTGCCGATCTCGATCTCGAAATCCTCGCGCAGGCGCCGCCGCACCGCCTCGCCATCGATGCCGGGCGGAATCACCACGCCGGTGACGTTGGCCATGCGGTGGCGGTCGTCGCCGAACACCTGCAACCCCAGCGCGCGCACGCCGGCGGCCACCGCGCGGCCGGCCGCGGCGTGCCGCGCGAAGCGCGCCGGCAGGCCTTCCTGCAGCGCCACGCGCGCGCACTCGCGCGCCGCGTACAGCATGCTGGTGGCCTCGGTGTGGTGGTTCAGGCGCTTGTCCGACCAGTAGTCCATCACCATCGCCAGGTCGAAGTAGTTCGAACCGATGCGCACGCCGCGGCCGTTGGCGATGTCGTCGCGGACGATGCCGCGCTCGACGTGGCGGCGCGCGAAGATCGCCTCGGCGGCCTGCGCGGAGACCGTGATCGGCGCCGAGCCGGACGGCCCGCCCAGGCATTTCTGCAAGCCGCCGGTGACCACGTCCACGCCCCAGGCGTCGCTGGCGATCGGCATGCCGCCGATGGTCGCGGTGGCATCGACGTAGGACAGCGCGCCGGCGGCACGGCACAGCGCGCCGAGGCCGTCCAGCGGCTGCGCCATCGTGGTCGAGGTGTCGCCGTGCACGCAGGCGACCAACTTCGGCGCGAAGCGTTCGATCGCGTCGGCCACCGTCGTCATCGGCACCACCTCGCCCCACGGCGCCTCCACGTTCTCCACCACCGCGCCGATGCGGCCGAGGATCTCGCCCAGCAGCAGGCCGAAGCGGCCGAAGTTCAGCACCAGCACGCGCTCGCCCGGCGCCACCAGCGACACCAGCGCTGCCTCGATGCCGGCGCGCGCGGTGCCGTCGACCAGGAAGGTCCAGTGGTTCTCGGTGCCGAACAGCGGCCGGTACAGCGCCATCACCTGGTTCATGTAACCGGTCATTTCCGGATCGAACTGGCCGAGCAGGTCCGCGGACATCGCACGCAGCACGCGCGGATGCGCATTGACCGGGCCCGGTCCCATCAGCAGGCGTTGCGGCGGATCGATCTCGCCGAACAGGTCGGCGGGCAGCGGCTCAACGGACAAGGGTGTCTCCCAGGGAATCGAGGAAGTGCAGCATCGCCGCCACCGCCAATTCGGCGTCGGCGGGCTCCACGTGTTCGGCCGGGTGATGGCTGACGCCGCCGGCGCAGCGCAGGAACAGCATCGCGGTCGGGCACAGCGCGGCCATCACCATCGCGTCGTGGCCGGCACCGGACACCAGCCGCCGCGGCGCGATGCCCTGCGCGGCGATGGCCGTTTCCAGCGCCGCGACCAGGCGCGGAGCGCAGGGACTGGCCGGCAGGTCCTGCACGCACTGCAGCTCCAACTGCACGCCGCGCGCAACGGCGATCGCGTGCAGGCGCTGCGTGATCGCCTCGGCCGCGGCATCGCGCGCGGCGTCGGTGCCGGCGCGCACGTCGATCGAGAACTCGACCCGCCCCGGCACCACGTTGACCGCGCCCGGCGCCACCTGCAGGCGCCCGACCGTGGCCACCAGGTCCGCCGGCCCGCTGCGCGCCACCTGCTCCACCGCCAGCACGCACTCGGCGGCGGCGGTGAGCGCATCGGCGCGCAGGTCCATGCGCGTGGTGCCGGCGTGGCCGGCGCGGCCCAGCAGCAGTGCGCGGTAGCGGCGCTGCGCAGCGATACCGCTGACCGCCCCCAGCGCCAGCCCCTCGGCCTCCAGCACCGGCCCTTGTTCGATATGCGCTTCCAGATAGGCCAGCACCTCCTGCGGCGCGCGCGCCGCATGCGGCAGCAGCGCGATGTCCAGGCCCCAGGCGGCCAGCGCCTCGGCCAGGGCGATGCCGTCGCCGTCGTGCACCTGCAGCGCTGCCGGGTCCAGCGTGCCGGCCACCGCGCGGCTGCTCAGCATCGATGCCGGGAAGCGCGAGCCTTCCTCGTCGCCGAAGGCGATCACCTCGATCGCGAACGGCAGCCGCCGACCCTGCGCATGCAGCGCGGCCACGCATTCGATGCCGAGCATGATCCCCAGCGGACCGTCGTAGCGGCCGGCGTCGCGCACGCTGTCCAGGTGGCTGCCGATCAGCAGCGCCGGCGCATTCGCGACCGCGCCTTCGTAGCGGCCAAGCAGGTTGCCGGCCGGGTCGATGCGGGTAGGCAGGCCGGCCTCGCCCATCCATGCCGCCACCGCCGCCACGGAGGCGCGATGCGCCGGGCTCAGCCAGCCGCGAAACAGGCCGTCCGTGGTGTCGCTGTAGGGCGCCACGCCGAGCGCGTCGCAGCGCGCGACCGCACGCAGGCCGGCGCTGGCCATCGGCGGCGTCGGGGCCGTGGCCGATGCAGGCGCCGTGGCGGCAGAGGGGACGTGGCTGGCGAACATGGCGCGGTCACGAAGGAGGAAAGAAGCGAGCTATAGCGGGCAACGAATCGGCGGAAAAAATCCATTCGATTCAATGGATTAGCGATGAAAAAGACGATTCGTAGCGATTGTTGGCACTATACGAAGCGCCAGGATTGCAGGCAAACGCCGTTTTCGCGTGGAGGCATTGCAAAAAATGCAACGGTCTCTCACCCCAACCCCTCTCCCGACGGGAGAGGGGCCAGGCACTTCCCTTCTCCCGTCGGGAGAAGGTGCCCCGAAGGGGCGGATGAGGGTACGGGCGCAGCCTCGTGCACCTGAATCCACGGGTCGCTTTCGCGCCGGACCCTCACCCCAACCCCTCTCCCGGTGGGAGAGGGGCTAGGCGCTTCCCTTCTCCCGCTGGGAGAAGGTGCCCCGCAGGGGCGGATGAGGGGACGGGCGCAGCCTCGTGCACCTGACTCCGCGGGTCGCTTTCGCGCCAGACCCTCACCCCAGCCCCTCTCCCGGTGGGAGAGGGGCCAGGCACCTCCCTTCTCCCCTCGGGAGAAGGTGCCCGGAAGGGGCGGATGAGGGTACGGGCGCAGCCTCGTGCACCCAGACTCCGCGAGTAGCTTTCGCGCCGGACCCTCACCCCCGACCCCTCTCCCGATGGGAGAGGGGCCAGGCGCCTCCCTTCTCCCGCTGGGAGAAGGTGCCCCGAAGGGGCGGATGAGGGTACGGGCGAAGCCTCGTGCACCTGACTCCGCGAGTCGCTTTCGCGCCGGACCCTCACCCCAACCCCTCTCCCGACGGGAGAGGGGTCAGGCTCTTCCCTTCTCCCTCTGGGAGAAGGTGCCCCGAAGGGGCGGATGAGGGTACGGGCGCAGCCTCGTGCACCTGAATCCGCAAGTCGCTTTCGCGCCGGACCCTCACCCCAACTCCTCTCCCGGTGGGAGAGGGGCTAGGCGCTACGCGCCCGTGCGCGGCTCCAGGATCGCTTCCACCCGCGGCGCCAACACCTTGAGCATGGCCTGCGCCGCCCTGGACAGTTGCCGCTGCGGCGCCACGCACAGCGCCAGCGTCATCGGCCTGGCCAGGCCCTCGCGCAAGGGCACGAACGCCAGGCGCCCGTCGGCCAGGTCGGCGAGCACGTCCAGTTGCGACAGCAGGCCCACGCCGACGCCCT
Source organism: Xanthomonas indica (assembly GCF_040529045.1). Lineage (NCBI taxonomy): Bacteria > Pseudomonadati > Pseudomonadota > Gammaproteobacteria > Lysobacterales > Lysobacteraceae > Xanthomonas > Xanthomonas indica. The sequence continues at coordinate 4,249,263 of NZ_CP131914.1, forward strand.
GGCGCACCAGCGCGCGCAGCGTGCGCACGTCGTTGCAGCGGATGCAGCGGCCCGTGTCGATGTGCTGGCGCTGGTACACCGCCTTGGCGTGCTCGTTGACGATCAGCGGCGCCGCCGGCAACAGCAGGCGATGTTCGCCGAGCAGGTCGTTCAACTGCAGGCTCGCCCTGCCGCTGAGCGGGTGTCCGACCGGCATGCACAAGCCCAGCGGGATCTCGGCGAAGGCGACCACCTCCAGGTCGATGCCGCTGACCGGATCCAGCAGCAGGCCGACATCCACTTCCGCGGCGACGACCTTGTCGGCCACCTTCTGGTTGTCCTCGGTCTGCAGGTTGAAGGTCAGGCCCGGGTGCGCGTCGATCAGGTGGGCCAGGGCATCGACCACGATGCCCTCGCTCAACGCATCGATCATCGCGATCTCGACATGGCCGCGGCGCAGCCCCTTCAATTCGTCGAACAGTTCCAGCGTGCGTTGGTAGCTCTTTTCCCAGCGCCGCATGTCGACCAGCAGCAGTTCGCCGGCGCTGGTCAGGCGCAGGCCGCCCGGCAGCCGCTCGAACAACTGCACGCCCAGCTCCTGCTCGGCCTTGAGGATCTGCCGGTCGATCGCCGAGGCCGACACGTGCAGCGCCTCGGAGGCGCGGCGGATGCTGCGCCAATGCGCCACTTCCATGAAATAGCGGGTGAAGCGGGAGAAGGTCAGCATGACGGCTCAAAGTTCCTGGGTGCGCAACACGCGGCGCGGACACGGCGGCGATGGCGCGCCTGGGCCATGGTACGGAAGCGCCGCCGCCAGCGTGGCGTGCGCGGCGTTGCGACGCAGACGTGGATGGCATGGCGCGCGCCGCGCCTCATTGCGCCTGCGGATCGAAATAGGCCTCCCAGGTCGCCGCCGATCCCGCCCGCGTGGCCGCCTGCCGAAACCGCTGCATCGCCTGCGCGTCGTCGCCGCTGTTGAGCAGCGCCACGCCGAGGTTGAAGCAGGTATGGCGGTCCTCCGGCTGCAGCCGCACGGCGCGCTGCAACGCATCGACCGCATCGGCGTAGCGCCCCAGGTCGCACTGCACCGCCCCCAGGCCGGTGAGCAGCGCGGCATCGTCCCGCACCGCCGCCAGCGCGGCCAGCAGCAGCGACTCGGCCTGCACCAATGCCGCGACCCCGCCCTGCGGATCGGTCATCGCCGCATGCACCAGCGCCCTGGCGCGCACGAGGGCGTCGCGGCCGTGGTCGGCGCCAGCATCGGCCACGGGCGACCCGCCTACCACCCCGCCACCGCCCCATCGCTGCGCGGGTCGCTGGCACCGCTCAAGGTGCCGTCTGCCTCGCGCACCAGCGCGCCGGCGTGGCCCATCACCGAGGAGAACGGCGGCAGCAGTTCGACGGCATGGCCGGCCGCACGCAAGGCCTCCACCACGGCGGGGTCGAAGCGGTCCTCCAGCTTCAGCGTGGTGCTGTCCTCGCCCCAGGTGCGGCCGAGCAGCCAGCGTGGCGCGCTGACCGCCTGCTGCAGCGGCACGCCGAACCGGGCATAGCGGCTGAACAGCGCCGCCTGGGTCTGCGGCTGGCCTTCGCCGCCCATGGTGCCGTAGGCCATCAGCCGGCCGTCGTCGAAGCGCGCCAACGCCGGATTGAGCGTGTGGAAGGGTTTGCGCCCGGGCGCCAGCGCGTTCCAACCGTCGGCGGCGAGACGGAAGCTGCAGCCGCGGTTCTGCCAGACGATGCCGCTGCGCGGCAGCACCAGCCCGGAGCCGAATTCGAAATAGGTGGACTGGATGCAGCTGACCGCGCGGCCGGCACCGTCGATCGCGCCGAACCAGACGGTGTCGCCGGCCTGCGACGGCTGCGGCCACGGCAGCGCGCGCGCCGGATCGATGCGGGCGGCCATCGCGTCGAGCGCGCCGGCATCGTCGAGCAGCGCCTGCGCGTCCAGGGTCATCCAGGCCGGGTCGCCGACGTGCGCATCGCGGACCAGGAACGCCTGCTTGGTCGCTTCGACCAGGCCGTGCAGGTGCGCGTAGCCATCGGCCCGGTCCGCGGCCAGGCGGTCGAACAGCGCCAGGATCAGCAGCGAGGCCAGGCCCTGGGTCGGCGGCGCGTGGTTGTACAGGCGCGCGCCGGCGACCGCCACCGACAACGGCACGCTGGCCTCGGCCTGGTGCGCGGCCAGATCGGCGGCGCGCAGCGGGCTGCCCAGCGTCTGCAGGTCGGCGGCGAGGTCGGCGGCCAGCGCGCCGCGGTAGAAATCGTCCAGGCCGGCCGCGGCCAGGCGCTGCAGGGTGGCGGCCAGTTGCGGCTGGCGCAGCAGCTCGCCCTCGCGCAGCGGCCGCCCGGCGGCTTCGAAGATCGCCGCGTAGGCGCCGGGCTGGGCACGCAGTTCGGCGCCCTTGGCCGCGGCGATGGCGCTGCCGCCGAGGGTGACCGGCACGCCGGCCGCGGCATGCTGGATGGCGTCGTCGAGCAGGCGCGCCAGCGGCAGCCGCGCCTCGCTCTGGCGCAAGGCCAACGCCCAGCCGGACACGGTCCCGGCCACGGTATTGGCCGCGCCCGGACCGCGCCAGGGAATCGCCGCCTGCCCGGCGTAGTGCTGCAGCGTGGCACCCTGCGCGGCGCGGCCGCAGGCGTCGATCGCGTGCACGCAGCCGTCGGGTTCGGCGATCAACCAGAAGCCGTCGCCGCCGATGCCGGTCATGTGCGGATAGACCACCGCCAGGCAGGCCGCGGTCGCCACCGCCGCCTCCACCGCGGTGCCGCCGTCGCGCAGCACGTCGCGCCCGGCCTGCGCGGCGAGATGATGCGGGGCGACCACCATGCCGCGCCGCGAACGCAAGGTGTGCAGCATCAGCGCGGCTCCAGCGACGGCGGGGTCGCGCCGATCAGGCCGGCGCCTTCCAGGTGCGCAGCGAGCGCGAACAAGCGGTCCTCGCGCCCCGGCGCGGCGATCAGTTGCACGCCCAGCGGCAACTGCCCCGGGCGGTACAGCGGCGCGGCCAGCACCGGGCAGCGCGCCAGGCCCAGCGGCTGGGTGAACACGCCGAGGTTGGCGCGCGCCGACACCGCCGCCCCGTCGAGTTGGATCGTCTCCTGGTCGATGCGCGGCGCCGCGCACGGTGTGGCCGGCGCCAGCAGCACGTCGACCCCGTCCCACAGGCGCTGCATCGCCTCGGCGAACCACGCACCGAAGCGCTGCGCGTCGGCAATGGCCGCGGCGGGCAGTTGCAGCCCGGCGAGCAGGCGATCGCGCGTGGCCGGATCGAAGCGGTCGCCGTGCGCGGCCAGCGCTTCGCGATGGCGATAGCCGCCCTCGGCCGCGGTCATCACGAACGCCGCCGCGCGGGCGCGTTCGGCCTGCGGCAGTTCGCGCCAGGCGTTGCCGCCCAGCGCGTCGTGCAGCGCGGCCAGGCCGGCCTCCAGCTCCGGATCGAGATTGCGCCGGAACCAGCCGTCCAGGCGCGCCACGCGCAAACCGGCGGCGTCCAGCGACGGCAGCCGCTGCCCGCGCATGGCCTCGTACACCACGCGCAGGTCGGCGACCGTGGTCGCAAACGGCCCGACCACGTCGAAGGCCTCGACGAACGGAAACACGCCATCCACCGCCAGGCTGCCATGGCTTGGGCGCAGCCCGTAGACGCCGCACAGCGCCGCCGGCACGCGGATCGAGCCGTTGGTGTCCGAGCCCAGCGCGAACGGCACCCAGCGCGCCGCCACCGCCGCCGCCGAGCCGCCGGAGGAACCGCCGGCCAGGCGCTGCGGATCGTGCGGATTGGCGGTGGTGCCGTAGTGCGCGTTGACCGTGGCGAAGCCGTAGGCGAACTCGTCCATGTTGGCGGTGCCGACCAACACCGCGCCGGCCTCGGCCAGGCGCCGCACCACCGCCGCATCGTGCGTGGCCGGCGCGGCATCGGCGCGCAGCGCGGCGCCGGCGGTGGTCGCCAGGCCGGCGACATCGAACAGGTCCTTGACCACGAACGGCACGCCGGCCAGCGCACCGCCATCGCTGCCGCCGGCCAATGCCGCCTGCACGCGCGCGGCGTCGGCCTCGGCACGCGCCGGCAGCGGTCGCGTCACCGCACACAGTTGCGGATTGTCGCGTTCGATCTGCGCCAGCGCCTGCCGCGCGTGCCGCTGCGCAGCGCCGCCGTCGGCACGCGTGGCCGCGACCAGCGGGGCGATGACCCCGCCCTCCTGCGGCGCCGACGGTGGCGGTGGCGCGGCGAAGTCCTGCAGCAGTTGCGCGTAGCCGCGCAGCAGTTCGGCGTTGCGCTGGATACCGGCCTGCCACGTCTCTGGGATCTGCATGAGGTCGCCTCGCTGAAGGGGGAGCGGTGCACGCTGTCGATCGCCAGCGTCGCCTGCAAGGCGCGGTTCGCGCAACCGCCGCGAACCGCGGGCGTGTCCTCCGACTACGCGTCCGTCACCTTGGGCCTGGCCTGGACGGCGCCGGCGTCACGCGGTGCGGCGCCCCACCGACCGTAGGCCGATGGCCCGCCCTACCCCGGCAGCGGCGCGCCCAGCGCCGGCGGCTGCGGCGCGGTCAGGCGCTCGACCAGCAACTGCTCGATCGCGGCCACGTCCACCTCGCGCACCACCTGCTGCGCCTGCTCGCCCAGGCCCGGCTGGTAGCCCGGCGCCCACGACAGGATGTCGCCGTAGCCGGCGCCGAACTCGGTGTTGGTGTCCACGTACAGGGTCTCGCTGACGGTAGCCAGTTCCGGACGCAGCCACACCGCGGTGGCCAGTTCGTCCCACATCGGGAAGCCGGGTTCGCGCCGGCGCAGCGCATGGCCGATCGGCGTGTCGGCGGCGCTCATCCGTGCCAGCAGTTGTGGGGTCAGTTCGGTCGCGGTGGACGGATCCACCGGCACCATCACCATGCGCCGCCACGGCGCGCGCATCACGATGCTGGCCGCTTCCGGATCCCAGCGGATGTTGAACTCGCGCCGCGGCGAATTGACGAACTCGCGCGCGAACTGCGCCGCCGAGACGCTGTCGCGGCGCTGCCGCGGATTGAGGCTGCCGCCCATGTAGACCAGTTCCTTGGCCAGCGAGGCGAACGCCGGATCCAGCCGCTGCGCCAGCGCCAGGTTGGTCAGCGGCCCGGTGGCGACGATGCTGACCTCGCCCGGGAACTCGCGCACCTTGCGGATCATGAACAAGGCGGCAGGCTCGCTGGCCGCCTGCACCACGCTCGGATTACCCAGCGGCAGATCCGGGACCACGTCGTGGGCGTGGTAGCGCGGCGCGCTCTGCACCGTGTCGTGCTCGACCCACTGCCGGGTCCAGGCGCCCTTCCATAGCAACTTGCCGTACAGCGCCTCCCAGCGCTCGGTGGCCAGCTCGCTGTTGAGCAGCGGGAACACCGGGCCGGGCAGCACCGGCACCTCGCCGCGCCCGGCGATCTCGAGCAAGCGCCGGGTGTGCGCCAGCGCCTCGTCGCGCCAGATGTTGCCGCTGACCACCGAGATGCCGAGCACCTCGACCTCGGGCGATTGCAGCAACAACAACTGCGCGGGGGTGAAGCCGTCGATGTCGTCCTCGAGGATGACGCGGCGGCGCGGCGCGATGGCGGATGGAGAAGTGAGCGTGGTGGCGGTGCTGGCGGAGGCGATCGGCATGAGGCGGGACGGTCGGTGGCGGAACGGGACACAAGGCGCGACCCGCGCGCGGGCACGCCGGTCGAAGCGAGAAGGGCGGCGCGTCGAAACGGAACAGCCGGCGACGTGCCGCATGGGCAGTAGGGTAATCGGGTTTGCCTGCATCGCCACGCACGGCGATGTGCCGCGGTGTACCGGCATGCGGCGCTCGTTGCCTCCATGAGGAGCGGCGACGATGTGCGACCCGCGCCGACGCCTTGGGCAGCCGCGTAAACTTGGCGCGTACTCGAACCACGGAAGGACCGCATGCACGACCGAACCGATCGACCGCCTGCGCACGCACAGACGCGCGTGCCGCTGCTGGTCCGCACGACCTCGCCCGCGCATTTCCTGCTGGCGCTGCTGCTCGGCGCGAGCCTGCAGCGCGCGCTCCCCCTGCCGCTGCCGCAGGGCGCCACGCTGGCCTGGCTGCAACTGGGCGGCGGCGTGGTCGCGCTCGCCGGCCTGCTGCTGGCGTGCTGGTGCTTCGTGCTGTTCGCGCGCGATCGCACCACCCTGCTGCCCGAGCGCATGCCGGCGCAGTTGGTCTGCCACGGGCCGTACCGGCATACCCGCAATCCGATGTACGTCAGCCTGATCCTGAGCTACCTCGGCCTGAGCGTACAGATCGGTTGGCCCTGGTCGGCGCTGCTGCTGCCGTTGCCGCTGCTGGCGTTGCAGTGGGTGGTGATCCCCTACGAGGAAGCGCGCCTGCGCGAGCGCTTCGGCAGCGCCTACGACCGCTACTGCGCGCAGGTCGCGCGCTGGCTGTAGCCGCCGGCCGCGCCGGCGCGCCTCAGCGCGCCAGCCACCAGGCCGCCGCCGCGGCCAGCAGCAGCGCCAGCAGGATCCAGCGCCAGCGCCCACCGTGGTCGCCGGCGCTCACCGCCGAGGCGGCGCCCAGGGTCGGCGCCGACCGCAGATGCCGCTGCACCAGGTCCAGTGCCTCGCGCAGCGACATCTCCGGGTAGTGCGCGAACACCAGCTTGGCGGCCTTGCGCCGCTCGCCGCGGCGCAGCGCCAGCTCCGCCGCCGGCGGCAGGCGCCGTTCCTCTGGCACGGTCGACGCCTGCCTCCTGGCCGCAGTGTCCGGCCTCGAGCCCGCTGCCGGGCCGGAAGCGTGGCGGTCGAGCAGCTCGGTCACCGAGCGTGCCGCGCCGGCCAGCAGCCAGGCGTCGACCTGCTCCTTGGCGCTGCGCAGGTCCATGCCGGTGTAGGTCCGCAGCAGCTTGATCGCCTGGATGATCTGGCCCTGCGCGAGGGCATCGGCAACCTGCGGGGGCGGCGGGTTCGGGTTCATGTCGCAGGTGCTGAGATCGGGACGCGCCAGTCTTGCCGCTGGCCGGTTAAGCGGCTGTGGCAGCGCGCGACGGCGGCGGTCCCGCCCTCACGTGTCCATCATTCGGCTCCCCTAAAGATCGCGTCATGAACATCGAAATCTGGCAAGGCGACATCACCGAACTCGACGTGGACGCGATCGTCAACGCCGCCAACGAGTCCCTGCTCGGCGGCGGCGGCGTGGACGGCGCGATCCACCGTGCCGCCGGCCCGGACCTGCTGGAAGACTGTCGACGCCTGCCGGAACTCAAGCCCGGCGTGCGCTGCCCGGTGGGCGAGGTTCGCGCGACCGCGGGCCACCGGCTCAAGGCGCGGCATGTGCTGCATACCGTCGGCCCGGTGTGGCGCGACGGCGCCCACAACGAACCCGCGCTGCTCGCCAACTGCTACTGGCGCACGCTGCGCCTGGCCGAGCAGATGGGCCTGCACTCGGTGGCATTCCCGGCGATCAGCTGCGGCGTCTATGGCTATCCGCTGCACCAGGCCGCGCGCATCGCGGTCACCGAGACCGACGCCTGGCAGCGCGCGCACGCGGTGCCGAAGCGGATCATCCTGGTGGCCTACAACGAGGCCACCGCCAAGGCGTATCGGCAAGCGCTGCGCGACGTGCAGTGCGCCACCGCGGCCTGAGCGTCCGACCAACTGGCGGGGCTCAACCAGGCAGCCATTGCCCACCTCTGACCTTGCAAGGCCTGCCTTCCACCCTATGGCGGGCGTTGAAGGGTCCGCAGTAACAGCACCCGCATTGCTGTGGGTATTTCCCCGACACCGTGTCGGGGGACGCGGCAAAGAGTGATGCCGCGCTCAGATTTGCTCAGATTGATCCGCGGTCGGAAGGCTACATTGCGCGAGCCTCAATCCTAACGCCGCCTTAACATCATGACGATCTCCTGCCGTCCGCGTCCTAGCACGCTGGCGAATGCGCTGTTCGCGCTTCCGTGGGCCGCCGGCCTCGCCTTGACCCTGACCTGCGTACCGGCCTTCGCCCAGGAAGCCGCCCCGGCCACCGGCACGGCCGCCGAGGCGACGCCCCCGATCGCGGTACAGGCGGTCCGCGTCACCGGCGTCGGCGACCATCCGCGCGAGCGGATCGATCCGGCGCGCCTGCAGGCGCTGGCCGACGCCCGCCTGCGTACGCTCGGCGGCGGCACGCTGCCGGCCCAGCTCAGCTTCGCGCAACTGCAGCAGATCGCCGACGCGCTGACCCAGGCCTATCGTCAGGCCGGCTTCCTGGTCGCCCGCGCGTATCTGCCGGTGCAGACCCTGGGACCGGACCAGGTGGTCGAGATCCGCGTGATCGAAGGCCGGGTCGGCAAGATCACCGTCGAGGGCGCGCGCCGCTACGACGACCGCCTGATCGCCAGCCCCGCCCTGGCCCTGCAGGGCCAGATCCTGCGCCAGCAGGACCTGCAATCGGCGCTGCTGTACACCCGCGACCTGCCGGGCGTCTCCGCCACCTCCGTGCTCAAGCCCGGCGCCAATCCCGGCGAGACCGACGTGGTGATCCAGGCCAGCGAGGAGCGTCCGCTGCAGGTCAGCGTCGGGGCCAGCAACTACGGCACCCCGAGCATCGGCCGCTACCGCGCCCAGCTCGGCGTGGACTGGAACAACCCGCTGGGCCTGGGCGACCACCTGTCGGCCAGCTACGCCTATGCGCTGGATCCGGCCAATACCTGGCAGGGCAGCTTCGCTTACCAGGTGCCGATCGCCGGCGTGGACGGCCTGAGCGCCAGCGCGTCCTACACGCGCAGCGTGGTCAACCTCGACAACGGCGCGTTCGCCACGCTCGACATCCACGGTCCGACCCAGCAAACGGCACTGGGCCTGGACTGGAAATTCGTCAATTCCGACGCCTGGCGCGTGCAGAGCTGGCTGCACCTGGTCAAGGAGAGCTCGCGCCTGCAGGGCCTGGGCGTGCTGTTGTCCAAGCAGAAATTCGACGTGGCCGAGCTCGGTACCAGCGTGCGCCACGACGACCGCCAGCGCCACGCCATCGACCTGCTGCAGCTCAGCGTGCGCGGCGCGCTCGACGACGACTCGCCGCAGACCGACTACCTGTACGCCCGCCACGACCGCCACTTCACGGTCGCCCGCCTGAGCTACACCCGGCTGCAGGGGCTGACCGCCACGCAGCGCCTGCAGCTGCGCTTCAACGGCCAGTACAGCGACGACACCCTGACCCCGCTGGAACAGTTCTCGCTGGGCGGACCGACCAGCGTGCGCGCCTTCCCGCTCGGCGCCGCGCTCGGCGACCGCGGCTTCGATTCCGGCCTGGAGTACCAGGTGGACGCACCCGGCTTCGCCACCGCCGCCTCGCCGTTCGGCGGTCGCGCCTGGGGCCAGTTGCTGACCGCCAGCGTGTTCTACGACTACGGCCGGGTCTACCCCAACGGCGCCAACCGCGCGGTGTACGACAGCGTTACCACCTTCGAAGGCGCTGGTGTCGGCCTCGGCTTCCGGCTGCCCGACTGGCACGGGCTCTCGTTCGATCTGGCCGCAGCCAAGCCCACCGGCACCACCCAGCCGGGCGACGGCAAGGACGTGCGCTACTGGGCCCGCTTCGGCCTGACCTTCTGACCTGGGGATCCCCATGAACCGCATCTACCGCCTCGTCTTCAACCGCAGTCTCGGCGTGCTCCAGGTCGCCTCCGAAGTCGCCGCCGGCCACGCCGGCAGCGCTGGCGCGAGCGCTGCGCGCCTGGCCGCGCCGCTGCTGCCCTTCGCCCTGGCCTGCGCACTGGCCGCGCCGGCCTACGCCAGCGGCGTGCCGTCGCTGTCCAGCGCCACCGGCGCCACCGTGTCGCAGAACGGCGGCACGCTGCAGATCGACCAGAACGCCGCCAAGGCCGTGCTGAACTGGAACAGCTTCAACGTCGGCAAGGATGCCAGCGTGGTGTTCCTGCAGCCGTCCAGCTCGGCGGTGGCGCTCAACCTGATCGACGCCAGCCGCGGCGCCAGCGTCATCGACGGCAGCCTGCGCGCCAACGGCAACGTGTTCCTGATCAACTCCGCCGGCATCCTGTTCGGCAACCACGCGCAGGTGAACGTCGGCGGCCTGGTCGCCAGTTCGCTGGGCCTGGCCGGCGACGATGACAGCGGCTACCTGCTCGCCCGCGGTGAGCATGGCGCCGCAAGCGTGATCAACCAGGGCAGCATCCGCGCCGGCAACGGCGGCTCGGTCAACCTGGCCGGCAACCATGTCGCCAACCGCGGCAGCATCACCGCCGACGGCGGCGCCATCCGCCTGCTCTCCGCCGACCAGGTCAAGGTGACCATGGACGCGGCCGGCGCCATCGGCATGCAACTGGTCGCGGCCGCCAGCCAGTCGGTGGACGGCGCCGCGGCGGCGGTGGAGAACAGCGGCAGCCTGCGCGCCAACGGCGGACAGATCCTGCTGCAGGCCGGCAGCACCGGGCTGTCGCAGTTGCTGGTCAACAATACCGGCGCGCTCGAAGCCACCGGCATCGACACCTCCGGCGGCAGCGTGCGCCTGGTCGGCAGCGGCGGCGACGTCGCCAGCAGCGGCCGCATCGATGTCTCCGGCACCCACGGCGGCAGCGTGCAGGTGCTGTCCGATGGCGCGGTGAACGTCGATGGCCGCATCGACGCCCGCGGCACCACGGCCGGCGGCAGTATCCGCATCGGCGGCGGCTACCAGGGCGGCGAACAGCTGCAACATGCCAGCGCGGCCACGGTCGCCAGCGGTGCGATGCTCGATGCCAGCGCGACCGGCCAGGGCAACGGCGGCTCGGTCGTGGTCTGGTCCGACGGCCACACCGCGGTGCATGGCGCGCTACGCGCTAACGCCGCCGGCAGCGGCAACGGCGGCCTGCTCGAAACCAGCGGCCACACCGTCGACTTCTCCGGCATCGACGTCGGTGCCAAGGGCGCCGGACCTGGCAGCGCCGGCACCTGGCTGGTCGACCCGGAAGACCTGACCGTGGACAGCGCGGCCGCCAGCACCATCAGCGGCGCGTTGAACGGCGGCACCAACGTCACCCTGCTCGCCAGCCTCACCAACGCCAGCGGCCCGGGCAACGTGAGCAGCGGCGCCGGCGACATCAACGTCAATGCGGCGATCGGCTGGAGCGGCAACTCCACGCTGACCCTGGACGCGTACCACAGCATCCACCTCAATGCCGCCGTCACCGCGACCGGCGACACGGGCGGCCTGGTGCTGAACTACGGCGGCTACACCGACAACGGCACCGTCGGCGGCACGGGCGACTACTACGTCAACAGCCCCGTCTCGCTCGGTGGCGCGCATGCCAGCCTGAGCATCAACGGACAGGCGTACCGGCTGATCCACTCGCTGGCCGACGCGGCCACCTATTTCAACACCCCTGGTTCCTACGCGCTGGCCCAGGACATCGACCTGAGCGGCGTCACCCGCAGCAGCGCCCTGGTGTCCTCCTTCCAGAGCAAGCTGGCCGGCCTGGGCCACAGCATCAACAACCTGACGATCTCCGGCGCCAGCGGCTACGTCGGCCTGTTCGGCACCACCAGCAGCAACAGCCTCATCCGCGACCTGCACCTGGGCAATGTCTCCATCTCCGGCGGCTACTACGTCGGCGGTCTGGTCGGCTACAGCCAGGGCGCGATCAAGAACGTCACCGTCGACGGCACCGTGACCGGCACCTCGGGCGGCGTCGGCGGATTGGCCGGCTACAACCTGGGCCTGATCGACAACGGCGTGTTCAACGGCAGCGTCAACGGGCAGAGCGCGGTCGGCGGCCTGGTCGGCAACAACGTCGGCGCCCCGATCCGCAATTCCCACAGCACCGGCAGCGTGACCGGCAGTTCCTCCGACACCGGCGGCCTGGTCGGCTACAACGACGGCGGCAGCCTCAGCAACACGTATTCCACCAGCAACGTGAGCGGCACCAGCTATGTCGGCGGCCTGGCCGGATCGAACCAGAACAGCGGTACGATCAAGAACAGCTACGCCAGCGGCAGCGTCATCGGCACCAGCTACATTGTCGGCGGGCTGGTCGGCATGAACTACCAGAGCACCATCGCCAACGCCTACGCCACCGGCAGCGTCACCGCGCCGACCTCGGTCGGCGGACTGGTGGGCGTCAACAATCCAGGCAGCGCAGCCGTCACCTCCAGCAGCGTCAACAACAGTTACGCCACTGGCGCGGTCAGCGGCACCAACAATGTCGGTGGGCTGATCGGCGCCAATACGGGCAGCGTCAGCAATGCGTCCTGGGACGTCGGCAGCACCGGCCAGGCCAATGCCATCAGCAACAGCGGCAGCGGCAGCGTCACCAACCTGACCAGCTTCGGCAGCGGCAACCGCTACAACCACGCCACGTACGGCAATCTCGGCACCTGGTCGCTGCTCGCCGGTACCAGCAACGTCTACGTCGCCAGCGATGGCGTCGGCAGCCCGGCCTGGATCATGATCGAGGGGCAGACGCGCCCGTTCCTGGCCAGCGAGTACAGCACCAGCGTCGGCAACGCGCACCAGTTGCAGTTGATGGCGTACAACCTGGCGGCCAACTACAGCCTGTCCACCGACATCGATGCCAGCCAGACGGCCGGCAGCACTGCCAGCGGCATGTGGAGCAGCGCCGGCTTCAGCCCGGTCGGCGACAGCAACAATGCCTTCACCGGCAGCCTCAACGGCGCAAACCACACCATCGCCGGGCTGACCATCGCACGCGGCGGCGCGTCCTACGTCGGCCTGTTCGGCAATACCGGCCTCGCCAGCCAGATCGGCAACCTGGCCCTGACCGGCGCCACCGTCGTGGGCACCGCCTACGTGGGCGGTGTCGCGGGCTTCAATGCCGGCAGCCTCAGCGACATCCGCGTCAACGGCAACATGAGCGGTACCGGCAACTTCGTCGGTGGCCTCACCGGCTACAACGATGCCGGGACGATCGCCGGCGTGCAGACCAGCGGCACCGTGATCGGCAGCGGCGGCCCCTACAGCGGCAACTATGTCGGCGGGCTGATCGGCAGCAATGCCAACGGCACGATCAGCGCCTCCTCCTCGTCGAGCACGGTGTCCGGCGGCAGCAGCGTCGGCGGCCTGGTCGGCAACGACTACCAGGGCACCTACACCGACGCCTTCGCCACCGGCAACGTCAGCAGCACCAGCACGACCACCGGCAACAACGTCGGTGGACTGATCGGCAATGCCATCCAGAGCACCCTGCAGAACATCCACGCCACCGGCAACGTCACCGCGACCACCTCCAGCGCCGGCGGCCTGGTCGGCATGGCCGGCGCCGGCACCATCCAGAACGCGTATGCCAGCGGCAACGTGTCGGGAACCCGGAGCGTGGGCGGCTTGGTCGGACGCAGTTCCGCCGCGATCGACACGGCGTACGCGACCGGCGCGGTGAACGGCACCTCGTCCGAAATCGGCGGGCTAATCGGGACCATGGACCACGGCAGCGTCACGTCGGTCCATGCCACCGGCACCGTGTCCGGCGGCCGCTTTGTCGGCGGACTGGTCGGCTACAGCAATACCGGAAGCGTGGGCGCGTCCTACGCCACCGGCAACGTGTCCGGGACCGACTATCTCGGCGGACTGGTGGGCTACAACGAGAGCGGCAGCATCGGCAACGCCTACGCCACCGGCAACGTCTCCGGCGGCATGTATGTCGCCGGACTGGCCGGCTACAACGACGAGGGCACCATCGCCAACACCTACGCCAGCGGCGATGCCACCGGCACGGCGTATGTCGGCGGACTGGTCGGCGTCAACTACAACAACACCGTGCGCAACTCCTACGCCACCGGCAACGTTTCCGGCACCGGCGCGGTCGGCGGCCTGGTCGGCTCCAATTCCAATGGCAGCATCGTCGCCAGTTTCTTCGCCACCGACATCGGCGGCAATCCGCGGAACGTGGGCCTGAACACGGTCGGCAACAGCGGCGGCAGCATCGATGCGATCAGCGGCGGCAGGTCCTGGAGCGCGCTGAACACGCTGTCCACCTTCACCGATGCCGGCTGGGCGATCGACGACCGTGGCGGCACCGGCCTGACCTGGCGCCTGTACGAACAGATGGGCACGCCGCTGCTGCGCAGCTTCCTGACCCCGTTGACGATCACCACCGGCGTCTCCGGCCTCGACAAGACCTACGACGGCAATGCCGTCAGCGGCACGCTTGCGTCGTATACGATCGGCGGCGCCTTCGACCCTGGCCTGCTGTTCGGCTCGTCGCTGCGGTACGCGACCACCGGCAATGGGGTCGGCCGCTACACCACGGGCAACGGCACCCTGCAGTTCGGCGGCCTGGCGTCCTCGCAGCAGGGCTACGACATCGCCTACGTGGTCTCCGGCGGCATCAGCATCACCCCGGCGACGCTGACGGTGACGGCGACCTCGGGTTCCAAGACCTACGGCGGCACCGCCAACCTCGGCGGCTACAGCGTTTCCGGCCTGGTCGGCAACGACACGGTGTCCGGCGTCGCCCTGGGCAGCGCCGGTGCCGGTGCGGGTGCCGCGGTGGGCACCTACGCGATCACCGCCTCCGGTGCCACCGGCGCAGGGCTGTCCAACTACGTCATCAGCTACGTCGATGGCAACCTGCGCGTCGACCCGGCCACCCTGCGCATCGTCGCCACCGACACCAACAAGACCTATGGCGGTACCGCCACTCTCAGCGGCTACAGCGTCTTCGGTCTGCTCAACGGCGACACTGTTTCCGGCGTCGCCCTGGGCAGCGCCGGTGCCGGTACCGGCGCCGCGGTGGGCACCTACGCGATCACCGCCTCCGGTGCCAACGGCGCAGGGCTGTCCAACTACGTCATCAGCTACGTCGATGGCAGCCTGCGCGTCGATCCGGCCACCCTGCGCATCGTCGCCAACGATGCCAACAAGACCTACGGCAGCACCGCCAACCTCAGCGGCTACAGCGTCTCCGGCCTGCTCAACGGCGACACTGTTTCCGGCGTCGCCCTGGGCAGCGCCGGTGCCGGTACCGGCGCCGCGGTGGGCACCTACGCGATCACCGCGTCCGGCGCCAGCGGCGCGGGGCTGTCCAACTACGTCGTCAGCTACGTCGATGGCAGCCTGCGTGTCGACCCGGCCACCCTGCGCATCGTTGCCAGCGATGCCAGCAAGACCGTCGGCAGCACCGCCACCCTGAGCGGCTACCGTGTCTCCGGCCTGCTCAACGGCGACACCGTCGCCGGCGTCGCCCTAGACAGCGCCGGTGCCGGCGCTGGCGCCGCGGTCGGCAACTACGCGATCACCGCGTCCGGTGCCACCGGCGCGGGGCTGTCCAACTACGCCATCACCTACGTCGACGGCCTGTTGAACGTGGTTCCCGGCAGCGGCGATGGCGGTGGTGCCGGTGCCCAACTGACCACCACGACCGTGCAGGCGATCAACACCTCGGTCGCCGTCGCAACGACCAGCGATGCCGTCAGCACGGCATCGACGCAGCAGCAAAAGGCCGACGAAGCCGCCAAGGAACTGGCCGCCGCGGCCCAGGCCAGTGGCAGTGGCACCGTCACGGCCGCCACCGACTCGATCCTCATCGTCGATGGCGGCATCCGCGCCCCGAGCGTCGCCTGCACCCCGAGCGGCGCGTCCAACGCATCCGCGGACAGCTGCATCATCCGGCAGTGACCGGGATGGCCTGACGACACCGCGCGACGGTGTCGTCAGGCCATGGCAACGCCATCACGACGGCTCTCGGCGGCGAGCCCGGGCCGCAACGGCCATCCAGGAACGCACGATCCGGCGCAACCCGGCGCCATCGCGTTTGCCGACAGCGCAGCCCATGCATCGCACCGCGCGCGACCGCATACGATCAGGCATCCGCCGCCGGCGGCAACCGCGGCAAGGCACGCTGCAGCACCGGCCGACGCGGCAGCAGCAACACGAAGCAGACCGATTCGCCCGGTGGCTGCGTGGACAGCTCCACCGAGCCCCCCAGCCGTTCCGCGATCCGCCGCACCAGATACAGGCCCAGCCCCGCACCCGGCGCATGCCGCGCGTTTTCGCCACGGTAGTACTTCTGGAACAGACGCTCCTGTTCGGCGGGCGCGATGCGTTCGCCCGGATTGGCGACCTCCAGCCACAGGCGTTCGTCACTGCCGCGCACGCGCACGCGGATGGCCATGCCCTCGGGGCAATGGCGGTCTGCGTTGGCGATCAGGTTGCGCAATGCCACGCGCAACAGTCCGAGATCGGTGAGCAGGCCATCGTCGTCGGTGAGGAACTCGCAGAGCACCCGCTGCGACGGAAAATCCAGGCACAGCTCGGCCAGCAGCGCGCGCAGCGCGCACGGCTGCAGCCGCAGTTCCGACGCCGTCTCGCCCATGCGGTCGTCGGCGAGATACTCGTCCACCAGCGCCAGCAGCCGTTGCGCCGCGTCGCGGATGTTGCCGCAACGCGCGCGATTGCGTTCCGCCGGCGCATCCAGCTTGCGCGCCAACTGTTGCGCCGAGGTCATGATCACGGCCAGTGGCGTGCGGAACTCGTGGGACACCATCGCCACGAAGTCGCGTTGTTCCTGCGCGACCTTGCGTTCGGTCTGCAACAAGGCGCGCAGGTCGTCCTCCAACGCCTGCCGCCGGCCGATCTCGTTGCGCAGTTCGGCGGTACGCAGCGTCACTTCGCGCTCGAGCGCCAGGCCGTGCCGGCGTGCCAGCTCCACCGCGGCATCGGCATGCCGCCGTTCGCGCAGCCGGCGCTGCCGCTCGTACCGGGCGATGAGGAAGACGCTCAGCAGCGTCATGTGCAGCATGGTGCCGAACGTGGTGGCGTACTGGGTCCAGGCGTTGACCGGGACGAAGCCGAGGTTGCGCAGGAAACCCAGCATCACCCCCAGGTAGAACGGGAAGAAGGCGAGCACGAAGAACAGCGCCGGCCGGTAGCGGCGCCACAGCAGGTGCACCCCCAACCCCACCAGCAGCACGATTTCCAGCAGCCCCAGCGTCTGCACCGGCCGCATGCCCCAGGCGTAGTGGCCCGCGAGCACGGCCACCGCGCCGCCGAACGCGACCGCCCATAGAAAACGCGTGCCCCAACGCACCAGACGCGGATGGAAGGCGCGCAGGTTCAACTGCCGGCTGGCGACCTGGAACCCCACCGGCAGGCTGCAGGCGATGCTGATGCCCAGCAGGCTGTCGCTCCAGGCCATCGGCATGCCGGTGACCTGCTGCACCAGGCCGATCGACATCGCTTCGTTGAACACGCAGCCGCCGAGGTAGGCCACGAACAGGCCGCTCATGCGCGCACGCGTGGCCAGCCAGAACAGCACATGCAGGCACAGCAGCAGCAGATAGAAGCCAAAGTACAGGCCGAACTGCAGGCCTTCGCGCCGCGACTGGTTGTCGAATGGCAACCGTTGCCACACGTCCAGGCGCGTGACCAGCGCGTTCTTGCTGCGCAACCGCAGCAGCACCTCGTAGTCGCCAGCCTGCGAGGGCGCGAACTGGAACACCGGACTGCGATAGTCCACCGGCCAGTCGCGCCGCGGCACGCGTTCGCCGCTGCGCCCCAGCGCGCGCCAGGCGCCGCCGTCGCTGCGCACGTAGGCCTGCACGTCGTCGAGCAGGGCATTGCTCAATCGCAACATCCAACCGCCGGGCGGTACACTTTCGACATGAACAGGCAGGCGCAGCCACACTGGACCGTCGACGAATCCTGCGTTGAGCCCGGCGGGCAGCCGCGTCCAGCCGCGCGCGGCCGCGGCCTGCGCGGCGTCCAGGCGGCCCTGCGGGTCGTCCAGGCGTTGCAGGTAGCCGCTGGCATCGTGATGCGCCGCGGTCAGCGGCAACGCCGCGACCGCATGCGGTGCCGGTGTCGCGGCCAGGCCGACGCTCATTCCCACCAGCAGCCATGCGCCCGCCAGCCAGCGCCACCATTGCGCCATCATTCGCCATACCGCTCCGTTGCCAGCCGATGACGTTACAGCAAACCGCCAGGCGCGAGGATCCGCCGCCATGTCCGAGGTGATCCTGCTCGAGGACGAGCCGGTGCTGTGCGAGGAACTCGGCGAGTTCCTGCAGGACCTGGGCTACGTCGCCACATGCGTGGACAGCCTCGCCGGCTTCCGGGCGCGGTTCGATCCGGCGCGCCACAGCATGGCGGTGATCGACGTGGGCCTGCCCGACGGCAGCGGCCTGGAGTTGGTGCGCGAACTGCGCCGCGCCGGCCATCGGCTGGGCATCGTGGTGTTCAGCGCCCACAACACCCCCAGCGATCGTATTGCGGGGCTGGAATTCGGCGCGGACCACTACCTGGGCAAGGGCATCGATTTGGACGAGCTGGCCGCGACCCTGGCCGCGCTCGGCCGGCGCCTGGCGCTGCCGCCACCGGCCGCGCGCTGGGTGCTGGAGCTCGCCGCCGCACGCCTGAACGTTCCCAACGCACCGCCGGTTCCGCTCTCGCGCCAGGATCTGCTGGTGCTGACCTGCCTGATGCGCCATGCCGGCGAAAGCGTGGGCCACCGCGAGATCGCCGAGGCGCTGGGGGTGAACTTCCTCGAGTACGACCGGCGCCGGCTGGACACGCAGATGTACCGGTTACGGCGCCGCGTCGAGGAGATCAGCGGGCGCGCATTGCCGGTGAAGACCCTGCGCAACAGCGGCTATTGCTTCCACGCTCCGGCCGCGCTGGCGCCGTAAGCGCGACGCGGCGCTGCGCGTCGCCCACGCTTGTCCTGGGTTTTGGCCACCGCTGCGAGTGCGCCTCCGGGGACGCTGGCGAGGCACTGCACCACAAACGAAAAACGCCGGCGATGCCGGCGTTCTTCGTTGCGCATCGACAGCGAGGGACTGCTCAGCCCTGCCACTTGCCCAGCGCGGCCAGGCCATTTTCCTTGGCGCGCTCGTACACCACCTGCTGCGCCTTGGCGAAATTGCCCTTCATGTCCTGCGCCCACAGCTTCAGCGCGGCCTGCTGCATGGCGCGGCCGTAGGAGAAGCTCAGCGGCCACGGCAGGTTGCCGAGCTGGTTCATCGCGTTGAGGTGCGCGGTGGACTGCTCGTCGGTCTGGCCGCCGGAGAGGAACACGATGCCCGGCAAAATCGCCGGCACGGTGCTCTTGAGGCACATCACGGTGGACTCGGCCACTTCCTCGACGCTGGCCTGCTCGTCGCAGTCCTTGCCGGCGATGACCATCGACGCCTTGAGGATGGTGCCTTCCAGGACCACGTTCTGCTCGTACAGCGCGCCGAACAGCGAACGCAGCGTGGCTTCGGTGACCTCGTAGCAGGTCTCGATGTCGTGGTCGCCGTCCATCAGCACTTCCGGCTCCACCATCGGCACCAGGCCCTGCTCCTGGCACAGCGCCGCATAGCGGGCCAGCGCGTGCGCGTTGGTCTCGATGCACACGCCGGACGGGATGTCCTCGCCGATGGTGATGACCGCACGCCACTTGGCGAAGCGCGCGCCGAGCTTGTAGTACTCCTCCAGGCGGGTGCGCAGGCCGTCCAGGCCTTCGGTGATCAGTTCGCCCGGCATGCCGGCCAGCGGATGCGTGCCCTTGTCGACCTTGATGCCGGGGATGATGCCGTGCTCGGCCATGTACTTGGCGAACGGCACGCCATCCTTGGTCTTCTGGCGGATGGTCTCGTCGTACAGGATGGCGCCGGAGATGTGGTCGCTCAGCTTCGGCGTGGTCAGCAGCAGCTCGCGGTAGGCACGGCGGTTCTCTTCGACATTCTCGATGCCCACGCCGGCGAAGCGCTTGGCGATCGTGCTGGTGGATTCGTCGATCGCGATGATGCCCTTGCCCGGGGCGACCATTGCCTGTGCGGTTTCGGCAAGCTGTTCGATGCTCATACGGTTCCTGATGGCTGCAACGGGGGAACCCTAAGTATACCGGGCCGGCCTGCATGCATTCCGTTACCGTCGGTGTTGCAAGCGGTTACAGGCGTAGACCGCGCGTCTTCCCGGCACCTCAGCCAAGCGCATCCGTCATCGCATCAGACGGCGCTGCTGCATCGGCCTGCGCCGCCTGCAGCGGCGCAACGTCCGCGGCCGGCACCCGCAAAGGCGCGGCGTACGCCGCCGACGGCAGGGCGATGTCGAGCGCATCGAGCAACGGCCGCCAGTCGTCGGCGCTGCGCGCGCGGCGGTGCGCCAGCAACGCCGCATGGCGGCGCAGCCCCGGCAACTGCCAGCGCAGCTCGCAACAGACGCGATCCACTTCCTCGGCCGCCTCCGGTGCGGCGATCAGCCACGGCAGTTGCTCGACCATCTTGCCGGCGCCGGAATCGTGGATGGCCATGATGTAGCCCACGATCAGCAGCAGCAGGTGCTGCAGGGCCGCGCGCTCGTCCTCGCGCAGGTCGCCGCCGCGCTGCAGGCGCAAGGCTTCGTCGCGCGCCCGCTCCAGGCCGTCGAGCAAGGCCGCCACCACTTCGCGCAGGTGCTGCGGGTCGTGCGCCGACGCAGGCTCCGGCACGCAGTCGCGCAACCGCGCGGTCACCAGATCGACCACGTCGCGTGGGAACTGCCCCGGCACCACGCGCAGCGCGATGCGCATCCGCGCCAGCGCGTGCGCCTGCCCCTGCTCGCGCTCGAACAACGCATCCAGCGCTTCGGCGCAGGAAATCAGCCGCCCCAGGGGCGACAGCACCGGCGTGCCGACCGGATAGCCGGAGCCGTCGATGCGTTCGTGATGCTCGCGCGCGGCGGCGGCCTGCTGCGCCGAATACACGCCGGATTCGCCCAGCAGCGCCGCGCTGATCACCGGGTGCACGCACTGCATGCGCCACTGCGCGAAATCCTGCTGCGCCTCCGGCAGTTCCAGCACCGCCGGATCCACGTACATCTCGCCGAGGTCGTGCAGCAGGCCGACTTCCGCGGCCTCGCGCATCGCCGCGTCCGAGCGCGACAGCAGCGCCGCCAGCCAGGCCACCAGCATCGCCACCCGGACCGCATGCGAGAACGCCGCCGGCCGGGTCTGGCCGAGCGTGGTCAGCAAGGTGCCGGGCGCGCCCAGCGTGCGGGCGCGGGCCAGCGCAGTCATGACCGGCTGCACTTCCTCGCCCAGCAACAGGCGCAGATGCGGGTGTTCGTCCAGTTCGCGCTGCGCGGCCAGTTGCACTTCGCTCGGGCGCAGTTCTTCGCAGAACGCCAGCGAGGATTCCAGCGGGCGCAGCAGGCGCCGCGCAATCAGGCGTTCGCGCAGGCCGGCGTTGATGCGCTGGCCCTTGGCGACCAGCAGGATGCCGCGGCGGTCGCGGATGTCCTCGGTGACCACCAGCTCGCGCGTGGCCGAGGCCTGGATCAGGTGTTCAAGGCAGTGCGTGCCGGGGCGCTCGGGCAGTTCCAGCCCGAGCTCGGCGTGCGCGCTCGTGGATGTCATGGGGGGTATCGCGCGATCAGGGAACGGTGGATGACGCGCCGTTCCATGCGCGATCGAACAGGGACTGCCGACGGTGCGGCGGCCTGGGCCGCCGCACCGCGTCCTTCAGAGTTCGCCCAGGCCGCTGGCGCGGCCATCCGGGCCGACCTCGAGCAGGCGCAGGGTGTTGGTGGCGCCGTGGGTTTCCATGTGCTCGCCGCTGGTGAACACCACGCGGTCGCCCGGCGCCAGCAGGCCGGCCTCGACCAGTACGCGGATCGCGCCACGCGCGGCCTCGCGCGGGGTCAGGCCGCGGCTGTCGAAGTTGATCGGGAACACGTCGCGCATCATCGCCATGTGCCGGCGTGCGCCGTCGTGGCGGGTCACCGCGAAGATCGGCGCCTTGGCGCGAAAGCGCGACAGGTAGCGCGGGGTGCCGCCGGATTCGGTCATCGCCACGATCGCCCGCACGCCCACGTGCTGGGACAGGAACATCGTGGCCATGGCGATGGCCTGGTCGGCGCGCTCGAGGTTGCGCGGGGCCATGCCGAAGTCGGTCTCGGTCTCGAACTGGCGCTCGGCGCCCAGGCAGATGCGCGCCATCGCCTCGACCGCACGGATCGGATAGGCGCCGGCCGCGCTCTCGGCCGACAGCATCACCGCGTCGGTGCCGTCGATCACCGAGTTGGCCACGTCCAGCACTTCGGCGCGGGTCGGGATCGGGCTTTCCACCATCGACTGCAGCATCTGCGTGGCGGTGATCACCACTTTGTTCTGCGCCAGCGATTCCTTGATGATCTTCTTCTGCAGACCGGGCAGCTCGGCGTCGCCGATTTCCACGCCCAGATCGCCGCGCGCGACCATCACCACGTCCGAGGCCTCGACGATCTCGCTCAGGTTCTCGATCGCCTCGGTACGCTCGATCTTGGACACCAGCGCCGCATCGCAGCCGTGCGCGCGGGCGATGCGCCGCGCCTCGTTCATGTCCTCGGCGTTGCGGCAGAACGACACCGCGATGAAGTCGACGCCAATCTTGGCGACGATGCCGATCAGTTCCTTGTCGCGCTCGGTCAGCGCGCCCAGCGACAGGCCGCCGCCCTGCTTGTTGAGCCCCTTGCGGTCGGACAGCACGCCGTCGTTGAGCACGCTGGTGACGATGCGCTCGCCCTGCACCTCGACCACCTTCAGCTGCATCAGGCCATCGTCCAGCAGCAGCACGTCGCCCGGCGCCACGTCCTGCGGCAGGCCCAGGTAGCTGACCCCGACCTGGCTGGCGTCGCCCGGCGCGGCATTGGCGTCGGCGATCAGGTCGAAGCGGTCGCCGAGCTTGAGCGACACCTTGCCCTGGGCGAAGCGCTCGATGCGGATCTTCGGACCCGGCAGGTCGGCGAGGATGCCGATCTCGGCGCCGACGCGGGCCGCGGCGGCGCGCACTTCGGCGGCGCGCTTGGCCTGGCCGGACGGATCGCCGTGGCTGAAGTTCAACCGCACCACGTTGACGCCGGCGCGGAACAGATCCTCGAGCACGCCGGGCGGGTCGGTGGCCGGACCGAGGGTGGCGAGAATCTTGGTGCGGCGCTGGCGTTCGATCATGACGGCATCCTTGGAAAAGCGCTCAAAGCTAGCACACGCGCCCATCACACGGCATGGCATTTCGGCATAGACGCGCGCGTGGCCGGGCATAGCGAGCGGACAATGCGGGACAGTATGTGGTCATGCTGGGACCGCAGGCGCCGGCCCGCGGGCGTTGCAAGGGCGCGATCGCGGCGTGCGCCCCCATGCGTGGCGCCCTCGCGTGCGCCGGACGCGCCAGCGCATGCAGGCCTCAGGCTGCGACGAGTGTCGGCAACTGCGCCGGCGTCTGCGCCAGGACATCGGCGCCGGCCTGGCGCAGTTCCTCGGCATCGCCGAAGCCCCACAACACGCCGATGCTGCGCATGCCGTGGTGGCGGGCGCCGTCGATGTCCATGCGCCGGTCGCCGATCATGCGGCACTGCGCCGGGACGACCGCGAGCCGCCGCAGCGCCTCGGCGATCAGGTCCGGCTTGGCCCGGCGCGCGCCGTCGTCGCTGGCGCCGACGACCTCCTCGAAGCGAGCGCCGAACGGCAACTGCTCGACGATGCGGCGCGCGAAGCGCTCGTTCTTCGAGGTCACCACCGCCAGACGGTGGCCGGCCGCGGCCACCGCCTCCACCGCTTCGCCGATGTCCGGGAACACCGTGTGCTCGCGCCAGCCGTGGCTGTCGTAGCGGCTGCGGTACAGGGTCAGCGCCTGTTCCACCAGCGCCGCATCGCCGGCGAAGTGCTGCTGGAAGCTGTCGCGCAGCGGCGGGCCGATCCAGGCGCGCAACTGCGCCGGGGTCGGCAGCGGCTGGCCCAGTTCGGCGAAGGCGTGGCGCAGGCTGCCGACGATGCCGGCCTCCGAATCGACCAGGGTGCCGTCCAGGTCGAAGAACAGGACGTCGGCGGCGCTCACGCGCCGCGCGCCTGCAGTGCGGCCACCGCCGGCAGGGTCTTGCCTTCCAGGAACTCCAGGAACGCGCCGCCGCCGGTGGAGATGTAGCTGACCTGCTCGGCGATGCCGTACTTGTCGACCGCGGCCAGGGTGTCGCCACCGCCGGCGATGGAGAACGCCGGCGACGCGGCGATCGCCCGCGCCAGGGTCTCGGTGCCCTTGCCGAAGGCGTCGAACTCGAACACGCCGACCGGGCCGTTCCAGACCACGGTGCCGGCCTTGGCGATCAGCTCGGCGTAGTGCGCGGCGGTCTGCGGGCCGATGTCCAGGATCAGGTCGTCGTCGGCGACGTCGGTGACCGCCTTCACCGCGGCCTCGGCGTCGGGCATGAACTGCTTGGCCACCACCACGTCGCTGGGCAGCGGGATCGCCGCACCGCGCGCGTTGGCATCGGCGACGATCTTGCGCGCGGTCTCGAGCAGGTCCGGCTCGCACAACGACTTGCCCACCGCATGCCCGGCCGCGGCGATGAAGGTGTTGGCGATGCCGCCGCCGACGATCAGTTGGTCGACCTTGTCCACCATGTTGGACAGCAGCTCCAGCTTGGTCGAGACCTTGCTGCCGGCGACGATCGCCAGCAACGGCTTGGCGGGTTGCTCCAGGGCCTTGGCCAGCGCGTCCAGCTCCGCCATCAGCAGCGGGCCGCCGGCGGCGACCGGGGCGAACTTGATCACGCCATGGGTGGAGGCCTGCGCGCGGTGGGCGGTGCCGAAGGCGTCCATCACGAACACGTCGCACAGCGCCGCGTACTTCTTCGCCAGCGCCTCGTCATCCTTGCCCTCGCCGACATTCATGCGGCAGTTCTCCAGCAGCACGATCTGCCCCGGCTGCACGTCCACGCCATCGACCCAATCGCGCAACAGCGGCACGTCGACGCCGAGCAGCGCGGCCAGGCGGATCGCCACCGGCTCCAGCGAGTCCTCCTGGGTCCACACGCCTTCCTTGGGCCGGCCCAGGTGCGAGGTCACCATCACCGCCGCGCCCTGCGCCAGCGCGTGCTTGAGCGTCGGCACCGAGGCCAGGATGCGCTGTTCGGAGGTGATCAGGCCATTGTCGATCGGCACATTCAGGTCTTGCCGGATCAGCACGCGCTTGCCGGACAGGTCGAGATCGGTCATTCGCAGGATGGACATGTAAGTGCTCGCTTTCGTGGGGTTGCAAAGGGAAAACCGCGCCATCGGTGCAGTATCGGCGTCGGCATCGGAACGCAAGGTGCACGACCGTCGGCCGATCGCCGCGCAGCGGCGAAACCGCCATTGTCCGGCGTCGGCCGCACAGCGGCAAATCGGTGCGGTGCGCTCCCGCGCGCGGCGCAGCCTGCGCACCGTCGCCGCGGGATCGATCAGCCCGTGCCGTCGGCGGCGCCGGGTTTGCGCAGCAGGCTGAGCGCGAAGCCGACCACCAGCAGCGCACCGCCGACCAGCAGCGCCCACAGCAGCCAGGTCTTCCAGTCGCGCGGCGGCGCCGGCGCCTGCAACGCCGCCGCGCCGGCCAGCGGCTGTACCGCGCCGAGGCTGGCGGTGGCCGGCGCCCAGTGCGGCCCGCGCTGGGCGTGCAAGGCCTGCAGCGCGGCGGGCAGCGGCGCCGGCGCACGCTGGGTGCGCGCACTGCCGGCGGCCAGCGCATAGGGCGGCGCACCCTGCGCCAGGAACACCAGGGTCTCCGGCTGGTAGCCCAGGCGCAGCGCCGGCCGCTGCCGGCCCGGGTCCTGCGTCGCGAGCAGCTGCCAGTAGCGATCGCGCACCGGCGCGGTCAGCGCCTGCGGCGACGAGCGGCTGCCGCCACCGACCTGGTAGGCCAGCCACGGACCGGCGCGGTCCTGCCACGGCGCGTCGGCGCTGTCGCGGCTCTGCACACGCCATTCGATCGCGTTGTTGCCGGGCAAGGCGACGTCGACGCGCGTCACCGGGTAACGACCCGGCGAAACGAAGGCGTAACGATGCTGCGCGGGGTCGGTACTCACCGCGTCCAGTTGCTGCCAATGCCAGTCGGCGGCGACCGGCGCCGGCGCCAGTTCGGCCTCCACCCCGGTCAGCGGCGGCGCGCTGGCGCCGGCCAGCGGCAGCAGGCGCAGGTAGCGCACCTCGCGACCGATGGGAATGCGCAACTGCTGCAGCCGGTGTCCCTGGTTGGCCAGGTCGACCAGGGTCGCATCCGCCACCAGCACCTCCCAGTCGCGCAGATCGTCGCTGCCCTCGACCCGGTAGCGCGCCTGCTGCGGCTGCGCGGCGGCGGCCCATTGCAGCGCCAGCGCGCGCAGCGGCGCATGCAGCGCGCTGGCGTCCACCAGCCAGCCCGCGCCGGCATCGGCGTCACCACTGGCCACGCGGGTCTGGATACGGCGCACGCTGCCGTCGCGATCGCGTTCGGCGATCAGTTCCAGGTCCGCTGCGCGCCCGTCGCGCGAGGCCGGCAGCGCAAACCACGGCAAGGGCTGCCGGCGCGGCGCGGTCTCGGCCTGCTCGGCGGCGAACAGCGCGGCCGGCAGCGGATCGCCCGCCGCGTTGAACACCTCCACGTCGCCCAGCGAGGCGCGCTGCGCGCTGCGGTACACCGCATCGTCGAGTTGCACGCGATAGGCACCGGCATCGGCGTCCTGCAGGGTCAGCGGCCACTGCTGGGCGTAGTCGTCGCGCTGGCTGGCGGCGAATGCGCACAGCGGCAACCAGGCCAGCCACAACGGGAACAGCATGCGTCGGATCATGGGAGGGCCTCCTCGACCGGTTCGGCGGCGCGCGGCGGCGCCGGCGCCAGATAGCCGACGACGGTACACAACAGCCCGTAAGCGATGAACGAGGCGATGCCGGCGACATTGCCGAGATTGCCGCGATCGACCAGCAACAGCTTGCCCAGCACCACCGCCATCAACACCGCGCCGGCCAGCCACAGGCCGCGTTGGCCGCGCCGCGAACCCAGCACCCAGCCCAGCACGCCCAGCACGCTCCAGACCACGGTCAGGCTGGTCTGCGCCACGCCATCGCCGAGCACGCCGTGCCACGGCACCGCCGCCCAGTGGTGCACCGCATGCAGGGTGACGCTGGTGATCCACAGGAAGCCGGCGCCGGCCAGCAGTTGCGTGCGCCAGGGACGCAGCAGCGCCGGCAGTTCCGGGCTGCGGGTCCAGCGCACGCCCAGCACCAGCAGCGCCAGTTGGGTCAGTTCCAGCGGGTTGAGCACCGGCACCCATGGCAAGGGGGCGCTGCCGCCGGGCTGGCCCAGGCTGTACAGCCAGGCCAGCGCGAGCAGGCCGAAGTAGGTGCTCTGCAGCGTACTGCGGCAGGGCGCGAACGCCGCCCCCAGCGGCGCCGCCAGCCAGGTCCAGCGCCACAGCGACAGCGCCGCGACCAGCAGCCAGGGCGCGATCAGCAGCATCCAGCGCCAGCCGGCGGCGAGGCCGCTGTGCAGCGCCAGCCAGCCGCACAGCAAGGTGGCCACGATCGGCCACACCAGCCACCACACGAACTGCGCCGCGCGCGCCACGCCGCCGCCACTGTCGCGCAGGTACAACAGGCTGCGCACGCCGAGCACGGCGTACAGCGCCCAGGCCCAGGCGCCATGCCCGGCGAAGGGTTGCCCATGCGCATCGGCCTGCCAGGCCGCCAGCGGCACCGCCAGCGCCAGGCCACCCAGCGTGGTCGCGGCCAACGCCGGTGCCGGCCAGCGCCGCTGCGCTTCGGCGGCAAGCCAGCCGCTGACCGCGACCCAGGCCAGCAACACGTCGGCACGCGCATCGGCGTCGACGAAGCGCAGGATCTCGGCGACGCCGATCCCGCACCACCAGGCCAGTCCCCACAGGTAGTAGCCCAACGCCGGCATGGCGACGCGCTCACGGCGGTAGCACCAGGCGCTGACGAAGCCGGCCAGGGCCAGCAACAGCGCGCTCATGCAGGTGGCATTGACCACCGCCTGGGTGTCCTGCGCCACAGCGTCCAGGCCCACGGTGAAGCCGAGCGCGGCCGCCAGTTGCAGGCCGGCGCCGCTGAGCTGCGGCAGCCAGCGCCTCTGGCGCAGGCCCAGCCACACCAGCGCCGCGCCCTCCAGCGCGAACACGCTGGCGGTGGCCCGTGCGGACAGCGCCAACGGCACCGCCAGCGTCGCCAAGCCCACCGCCAGCACCGCATACGCCTGCCCCAGCAGCGCGAAGCGCGCACGCCGGATCAGCGCCGCCGCCAGCAGCGCATAGAGCGCCGCCAGGCCCAGCGCGCACAAGGCCAGCGCCAGGCGCTCGCCACGCAGCAGCCCGGCCTGCAGCGAGAACGCGATCAGCGGCGTGCCGAACAGCAGGCTGCCGTCGATCAGCGTGCTGCGCGCGGCCGTCTGCCGCCGCGCGTACAGGATCGGGATCAGCAGGTAGAAGGCGAAGAACAGCAGCAGGAACGGCTCGGTGCTGGCGAACTGCTCCGGTCGATACTGCAGCACGCCCCACAGCGTGCCGATGCCGAAGGTGAAGCCGAACCCGAGCAGGTTCAGCACCCGCCAGGGCCGGTACCAGGCGATCGCGAACACCGCCGCGTTGAGCAGCGCGTAGTAGGAGAACAGCGCGACGTGGTTGCCGCTGCCGGTGGACAGCCACAGCGGCGCCAGGAAGCCGGCCAGCGTGCCCAGCACCGCCAGCGTGCGCGTGTCCTGCGCCACCGCCAGCACGCACATGCCGGCGACCAGGGCGATGCTCAACGCCAGCGCCGCGCCGGCGGGGATCAGCCCGGACACCTTGAACGCGGCGAACACGGTCAGCAGCAACACGCCGATCGCCCCGCCCTGCAGGGCCAGGGCGAAGCTGCGCTTGCGTGAGCGCTGGCGCCAGCCGAAGGCGAGGCCGGCCAGCGACGCGGCGGCGATGCCGGCGTAGCGCAGCTCGATCGGCATGCGCAGCCAGCCCTGGTCGCCGGCGTACTTGAGCAGCGCGGCGACGCCGGCCAGCAGCACCAGCATGCCGATCTTGACCGGCACGTTGCCCTCGGTGAACCAGCGTTTGATGCCGCCCAGCAACCGCTCGATCGGGTCTGGCCCGCGCGGCGCGGCGGGCTGGGCCGGCGCGGCGGCGCGCGCCTGCGCCTGCTGCCGCTCGGCATGCTCGGCCGCGGCGGCCAGCGTGGCGAAATCGTCGGCTTGCGGCGGCAGCGGCAAGGGCGGCGGCAGTGGCGGCGGCGCGCCCGCGCCCTCCATCGCCTGATGCGGACGCACGAGGTCGCGTGACACCTCGCTCGGCCAGGGCTCGGCGGCAGTCTCGGGCTCGGCGGCGGCATCGGCTTGCCCGGTTGCTGCCGCGGCACCGGCCCGGGCCGTCGCAGGCGCTGCCGGGGCGGCCGCCATCCGTGCGACCTGCGCCTCCAGCGCAGCCAGCCGCTGGCGCAGGCGCGACTGCCCGACCAGCACCACGACCAACAGCACCGGCACCGCCAGTACCGCCAACACCACCAGCACGATCACCATCTCCATTCGACTCGCCTCTCCATCGCGGTGGCGCGGCGCCGGCGGCCGCATCCGGTGCCCGGCGGTGCCGGACCTGGCGCAGATGGTAGACGAGTTCGGCACCCGCATCGGCCCACGCGCGAGACCGCAACCCAGGCAGGGCAAGCCTCGACGTTCCGACGAACGGTCTTCACATCACCCTCAAGTCAATGAATCGACAGCCGCTACACCCCTTACCGCGTCGTCCGTCTGCTGTTCCCTCCCACCCCACCGGCAGCATGAATGAACCTACCCGCCCACCCCGCCGAAGCGGGGATCGATGACCATATCCGTGCCGTGGTCGGCCTGTCCGACCAGTTGCTCGGCCAATTGCGGCGCTCCTTGCAGGGCATCGACGCGATCAACCGCACCACCCACATGATCTCGATGAACGCGCGCATCGAATCGGCGCGGATCGGCGCCGCCGGACGCGGCTTCAGCGTCATCGCGCAGGAAATGGACGGGCTGTCGCGGCGAGTGGCCGAGGCCACCCAGGACCTGGACAAGGTCGCCGCGCGCACCAGCGCCGAGATGCGGCAGACACTGGGCCGGCTGCAGGACGACGTGCGCCGCACCCGGCTCAGCGAATTGGCGCTGAGCAACATCGACCTGATCGACCGCAACCTCTACGAGCGCAGTTGCGACGTGCGCTGGTGGGCCACCGACGCCGCGGTGGTGGCGGCAGCGCGCGCCGACAGCGATGCCGAAGCACTGGCCTACGCATCGCGCCGCATGGGTCAGATCCTGGATTCGTACACGGTCTACTTCGACCTGATCCTGGCCGGCAGCGATGGCCGCATCCGCGCCAACGGCCGGCCGCGGCAGTTCGCCTCGGTCGGCAGCGACGTTTCCGCACAGCCATGGTTCGAGCAGGCCATGCGCACCCGCAGCGGCGAGGACTTCAGCTTCCAGGGCGTGCATGCCAGTGCGCTGGCCGATGGCGAGCGGGTTCTGGTGTACGCGTGCACGGTCCGCGAGGGCGGCCGCGTCGATGGCCGCGTGCTCGGCGTGCTGGGCATCGTGTTCCGCTGGGATGCGCTGGCGCAGACCATCGTGCAGCGCACGCCGCTGTCCGAATCCGAATGGGGTCGCAGCCGGGTCTGCATCGTCGACGCACACGGCGACGTGCTGGCCGACTCGGCCGGACGCATGCTGAAGGACCGGATCGACTTCGATGGCCGCGACGCCTTGTTCAAGCAGCCGCGTGGCGCCGTGCTGCTCGACCTCGACGGCCAGCCGCACTGCATCGCGCATGCCGCCTCGCCCGGCTACGAAACCTACCGCACCGGCTGGCACTCGCTGATCCTGCAGGCGCTGTAGACCGCAGGCGCCCCACCGCGTCCCGCGCAAAAGCGGCAGCGGATCACAGCGCACCGCGTGGCGTGTCGGCGCGGCTGTACGCGTAGCGGCGTGGCGCATCGTGCTGGTAACCGGCCAGCGGCATTGCAGGCAGGGCACGGGCGCTGCCTGAATGCCCCTGCCCGCTGTATTGACGGCGTCATTTCGCCATGCCTAAGCTCGGTGCGCCGCGCTGAAGCCGTACCGACGCATCCTCGACGCGACCGGTGCCCTCTGGATTGCAGACGCCACTCCCCAGGTAAACGGACATGACCATGAAACCCTTTCGCACCCTGCTGATCTCGGCCATGCTGGCCGCGTCCTTCGCTGCTCCCGCCCTGGCCGAAAAGGTCGACAATCCGGAGCTCTACACCCCCGATGCGGTGAAGAAGAACATCGTGATCGGCAAGACCACCAAGGAGCAGGTGCGCGCGATCTACGGCGAGCCCAGACACGTCTACCGGACATCCGGGAAGGAAGGCGGTTACGAGAACGAATGGACCTACAGCCCCGGCGAATCGCACGGCGAAAAAATCCGCGGGACCGCCACGACGGTGCTCAAGCGCATGTTGCCGGGGTTCTACACCGGCCAGGCAATCAACGAGGCGCAGGATCACGGTGTTGGCGCGCGCAACGTCAAGTCCTACGACCTGAGCATCGAATTCGACGCCAAGGGCGTGGTCTCCGATTACCGGCAGACCGAAGGCAACGAGTCCCGCGACGCGCTGTAACCGCAATGGCAGCCGCCTTGCGGCGCGGCAGATTCAACAGACGCCACAACGAAAAAGGAGCGCATGAGCGCTCCTTTTCCGTTTCGACGGGGCGGCGGCAGCGCCAGGCCATGCCGGGCGCCGCCGCACCGCTGCGTCGTCTTACTTCGCCACCACCTTGACCATCTCCAGGCACTTGTTGGAGTAGCCCCACTCGTTGTCGTACCAGGACACCAGCTTGACGAAGGTGCCGTCCAGGGCGATGCCGGCATCGGCATCGAAGATCGAGGTACGTGCATCGCCGCGGAAATCGGTGGCCACCACCTTGTCCTCGGTGTAGCCGAGGATGCCCTTCAGCGCGCCTTCGCTCTGCGCCTTCACTTCGGCGCAGATCTCGGCGTAGGTGGCCGGCTCTTCCAATTCCACGGTCAGGTCGACCACCGACACGTCCGAGGTCGGCACGCGGAAGCTCATGCCGGTGAGCTTCTTGTTCAACTCCGGAATCACCACGCCAACCGCCTTGGCCGCGCCGGTGCTGGACGGAATGATGTTCTCCAGGATGCCGCGGCCGCCGCGCCAGTCCTTGTTGCTCGGGCCGTCCACGGTCTTCTGGGTGGCGGTGGCCGCGTGCACGGTGGTCATCAGGCCGCGCTTGATGCCCCACTTGTCGTTGATCACCTTGGCCAGCGGCGCCAGGCAGTTGGTGGTGCAGCTGGCGTTGGAGACGATGGCCTGGCCGGCATAGGTGCTGTCGTTGACGCCGTACACGAACATCGGCGTGTCGTCCTTCGACGGCGCCGACAGGATCACCTTCTTGGCGCCGGCGTCCAGATGCTTCTGCGCGGTTTCCTTGGTCAGGAACAGGCCGGTGGACTCGATCACCACGTCCACGCCGACCTCGCCCCACTTCAGCGCCGCCGGATCGCGCTCCTGGGTCAGGCGGATCTTCTTGCCGTTGACCAGCAGGTGGCCGCCGTCGACCGCCACCTCGCCCTCGAAGCGGCCGTGCACGGAGTCGTACTGCAGCAGGTAGGCCAGATAATCCGGCTCCAGCAGGTCGTTGATGGCGACGATCTCGATGTCGCTGCCGAAATTCTGCACCGCCGAGCGCAACACGTTGCGCCCGATGCGACCGAAACCGTTGATGCCGACCTTGATTGCCATTTCAGTAGCTCCTGCGGCCGCGCCTGGCGCGGCGGATGGAAGGGGAACCGCATTCTAGCAGGCCGGCCGCGTCACGCCGGACACGCCGGTTTGATCAGGATCAAGGAGGCACGGGGCCGCGCGCCGGACACTGCGCCCACACCCAACCGAGACTTCACCATGCGCACCACCTCCCCCCTCCTGCTCACCGGCCTGGCCGCCGCCCTGACCCTGTGCGCCTTGCCGGCGCTGGCGCAGTCGCAAGGCGACTGGACCGTCGGCATCGGCGCCCACCAGGTCAACCCGAAGTCCGACAACGGCACGCTGGCCGGCGGCACCCTGCCGCTGCGCATCGACAGCAACATCCGCCCGACGGTGACCTTCGAGTACTTCGTGCACCAGAACCTAGGCGTGGAAGTGCTGGCCGCGCTGCCGTTCGAGCACGACATCAGCGTCAAGGGCGTGGGCAAGGTCGGCAGCACCAAGCACCTGCCGCCGGTGGTGTCGCTGCAGTACCACTTCAACAGCGCCGGCAAGGTCTCGCCGTTCGTCGGCGCCGGCCTCAACTACACCACCTTCTTCAGCGAGAAGACCACCGGCGCGCTGGCCGGCAGCAAGCTGAAGCTGGACGACTCCTGGGGCCTGGCCGCGCACGCCGGCGTGGACATCGCGCTCACCGAGAAATCGGCGCTGCGCGTGGACCTGCGCTGGATCGACATCGACAGCAAGGTCAAGGTCAACGGCAGCGACCTGGGCACCGCGCACATCGATCCGCTGGCATACGGCCTGGCCTACGTGATGAAGTTCTGAGGCGTGCGCCGCCGCCGCGACATGCGGCGGCGGCAGGACGGGCGCCGTTCGCCGCAGCGGCGCCATCCTGGGCACGGACGCGCCGCATCGACGCTGCCCCGCACCCGCGGCGACACCGGGTCGCAGCGCGTCGGCGCCGCTTCTCTGGCAGACTACGCGCCACACGGATGTGGATCGGCGCCCACCGGGCCGACATGGGTTCGCATCCGCCCACTCGTCGTCCACCGGGGTCTTCCATGCCGCCACGCCTGTTCCGTCGCCTTGCCGTCGCCGCCCTCGCCAGCATCGCCCTGCCCGCCGCGGCGCAATCGGCCGGCCACTTCACCACCAGCTACGGCCTCCACGGCATGGTGCCGGGCGGCTCCAACGGCACGCTGCGCGGCAGCGACCAGCGCTTCGACGCCGATACCGCACCGGCCGTGTCGTTCACCTACGAATACTTCTTCCGCGGCAACCTCGGCGTGGAGATCCAGGGCCTGGTCGGCCAGCAGAAGATCGGCGTGGACCGCGGCGGCGACATCGGCAGCGCCTGGATGCTGTCGCCCACCATCTCGCTGCAGTACCACTTCAACGGCAACGGCGACATCTCCCCGTTCGTCGGCGCCGGCCTCAACTACACCGCCTTCCTCGGCAGCGACGGCAAGGGCGCGTTCTCGTCTAACGACGTCAAGTTCAAGGACAGCGTCGGCCCGGCACTGCATGCCGGCGTGGACTTCGCCGTCGGCGAACGCAGCGCGATCCGCGTGGACGCGCGCTGGACCGGCATGCGCAGCGACGTGGAGGTGGAGGGCACCAAGCTCGGCAAGGCCAAGCTCGATCCGGTCACCTACGGCGTCGCCTACCTGATGTACTTCTGAGCCAGCGCGCCAGGCCGCTCCACCGGCACGGCCTGGCGCGTTCGGTCAACGGCAATGCGGCACGGCCCATCACGCTGAGCGGCAGCGCAACGCGGCCGCCGCGCGTCATGGTCGCGTCGCCCTCGCGGGCTAGAATCCGCGCATGAAAACCTCTTCCCTCGTTTGCACCGCGCTCGCCGCGACCCTTGCCGCCGCACCGTCCGCCGCCTTCGCCTGGGGCCCGCTGGGCCACCGCCTGGTCGCCGATCTCGCCGCCACCCAGCTCACCCCGCAAGCCCGCGCGCAGGTCCAGACCCTGCTGCAGGGCGAACCCGACCCGACCCTGGCCGGCGTCGCCAACTGGGCCGACCAGCTCCGCGAACACGATCCCGACCTGGGCAAGCGCAGCGCGCGCTGGCACTACGTCAATCTGGCCGAAAACGATTGCCACTACGAGCAGACCCGCGACTGCCCGGACGGCAACTGCGCGGTAGAGGCGCTGCGCCGCCAGGCCGCCATCCTTGCCGACCGCAGCCAGCCGCAGGCTGCGCGCGCGCAGGCGCTGAAGTTCGTCGTGCATTTCGCCGGCGACGTGCAGCAGCCGCTGCATGCCGGCTACGCCCGCGACAAGGGCGCCAACACCGTGCAGATCCAGTTCGAGGGCAAGGGCACCAACCTGCACTCACTGTGGGACAGCGGCCTGCTGCGCAGCCGCGGACTGGACGAGCAGGCCTACCTGACCGAACTGGAAAAACAGCCGTTGCCGGCGCCGTCCCCGGCCGGCATCGCCCTCCCGCCGCCGGCCGCCGCGTGGGCCGAGGCCTCCTGCAGGATCATGATGCGCCCAGGCTTCTATCCGCCTGGCGCGAAGCTGCCGGCCGACTACGTGACGACCTGGCGGCCGGTCGCCGAAGCACAGTTGCGCCAGGCCGGCGCCGACCTCGCAGCAACCTTGAACGCAGCGCTGGGCAAGTAAGCGCGGCGCACCGTGCAGGAGCGGCTTCAGCCGCGATGGACTTGCTTAGGGAAGCAAATCACGGCCGAAGCCGCTCCTGCAAGAGCACTTACGCCTCACCCAACTGCGCCCGCGCCCAGCGCACGATCTCGGCCGTGCCGATGGCGCCGCTGTGCCGGGCGAGTTCGCGGCCCTGGCGCAGCAGGAGCAGGGTCGGAATGCTGCGAATGCCGAAGCGCCCGGCCAGCGCCGGCTGCGCGTCGCTGTCCAGCTTGCCCAGGCGCAGCCGCGGCTCCAACTGCGCGGCGGCGGCCGCGAAGTGCGGCGCCATGCTCCGGCACGGACCGCACCACGGCGCCCACACGTCCACCAGCAGTGGCAGATCGCTGCGTTCGGCATGCACGGCGAAACTGTCGGCGGTCAGGGTCACCGGCGTGGCCTCGAACAAGGCACGATGGCAGCGCCCGCACTGCGGCGCATCCGCCAGCTTCGCCTCCGGCACGCGGTTGAGCGCGGCGCAATCCGGGCAGGCGACATGCAGCGGCTCGCTCATGCCCCGGCCTCGATGCTCTTGTCGCCGAGCAGCACCGTGCCCTGCGCATCCTTGACCGTGACCTGCACGTCGATGCCCTGGCGCACGCTCTGGGTGACCACGCAGAACTGCTCGAACTGGGCCAGGATCCGCTCCAGTTGCGCGTAGTCCTGGTTGGCGCCGGGCAACTGCAGTTCCACCGACGCCTGGGGGATGCGCCAGAATCCTTCCGGATTGCGCATCGGTGTGGCCGTGATGTGCGCGACCACGCCGGCCGGATCGTTCTTGTACTTGCGCATCGCGAACAACAGGCTGGCGGCCAGGCAATTGGCGATGCCGGCGAGCAGGATGCGCGTCGGGTTCGGACCGCGCTCATGGCCCAGCGGCGCGGTTTCATCGCTCAGCCAGGGCTCCAGCGCGGTTTCGTCGAAGCGGATGCGGAACGCGAAGTCCGTGTCCTGCTCCAGGGTGACGCGGATCGGATCGCCGATGGGCATGGCGGAGGCTCCAGGTGCGAAGAAGGGATCTGCGACTCTACGCCGGCGCCGGCAACGGCATGTGGACGTTCTGTCGCGCTCATGCCGATGCGTCGCGTCGCGCCAGTGGGTAGTACAGCAACGGGATGACCAGCAGGGTCAGTGCGGTGCTGACCAGGATGCCGAACAGCAGCGCCACCGCCAGACCGTTGAAGATCGGATCGTCGAGGATGAACAGCGCGCCCAGCATCGCGGCCAGGCCGGTCAGCGCGATCGGCGGCGCGCGCACCGCACAGGCCTCGATCACCGCCTGCTCGGCACTGCGCCCCTGCGCCAGCGCATGGCGGACGAAGTCCACCAGCAGGATCGAATTGCGCACGATGATGCCGGCCAGGGCGATCATGCCGATCATGCTGGTGGCGGTGAACTGGGCGCCGAGCAAGGCATGGCCCGGCATCACCCCGATCACGGTCAGCGGAATCGGCGCCATGATCACCAGCGGCAGCAGATAGCTGCGGAACTGCGCCACCACCAGCAGGTAGATCAGCAACAGGCCCACCGCGTAGGCGATGCCCATGTCGCGGAAGGTCTCGTAGGTGATCTGCCATTCGCCGTCCCATTTCACTGCGAAGTCGCCGGTATCGGCCGGCGGCGCGATGAAGTGCTGCTGCAGCGCCTGGCCATCGAGCGCGTGCCGGCGCAGTTGCCCGACCAGGTCGAACATGCCGTACAGCGGGCTGTCCAGGCGCCCGGCTTCGTCGCCGGTCACGTACACCACCGGCCGCAGGTCCTTGTGCGCGATGCTGTCGTCCCAGGGCAGGCGCTGCACGGTCACCAGCGCCGACAGCGGGACCAGTTGGCCATCGCCGCCGCGCACATGCAGCGCCAGCACGCGTGCGCTGGCGGCCTGCGCGGCGGCCGGCAGGCGCAACCGCACCGGCTGTGCCACCTTGGACGTGCCATCGTGCAGCCAGGTGACGTCCAGACCCTGCACCGCCGTAGCCAGGGCATCGGCGATGGATGCCTGGCTCACGCCCAGGCGCGCGGCGCGCACCCGGTCGACCACCAGCGTCTCGCG
Organism: Xanthomonas indica; assembly: GCF_040529045.1. NCBI lineage: Bacteria > Pseudomonadati > Pseudomonadota > Gammaproteobacteria > Lysobacterales > Lysobacteraceae > Xanthomonas > Xanthomonas indica. Next base: position 4,286,342 of record NZ_CP131914.1, read on the forward strand.
GGTGGCGGCACTCTCCACGCTGGTGTCGACATCGACCACGTTCGGCGTACGCAGGAAGCGCTGCTCCAGCAGCAACGCCAGGCGCTGGCTGCGCGCATAGTCCGGCCCATAGACCTCGGCCACCAAGGGCGCCAGCACCGGCGGCCCCGGCGGCACTTCCACCACCTTCAGCGAGGCGCCATACCGGCGCGCGATCGCCGCCAGCGGAGGGCGCAGCGTGCGGGCGATGGCGTGGCTATGACGCGTGCGTTGGTGTTTGTCGACTAGGTTCACCTGCAGGTCGCCGACGTTGTTGCCGCTGCGCAGGAAGTACTGCCGCACCAGGCCATTGAAGTTGACCGGCGCCGAGGTGCCGGCATAGCCCTGGTAGTCGTGCACCTCGGGCGAGCGGTCGAGCACCCCGGCCAGTTCCACCAACAGCGCGTCGGTGTCCTGCAGGGTTCTGCCCTCGGGCAGATCGACCACGATCTGCAGTTCGGACTTGTCGTCGAACGGCAGCATCTTCAGCACCACCCATTGCAGCCCGACCAGGCCGACCGCGGCCAGCAGCAGCGCCGCGATGCCGGCGAACAGCCAACCACGGCGGCGTGCGCCGCGGACCGGATCCAGGAACGGGCGCAGCAACCGCGCGAACAGCCGCTGCAGGCGCGGCGGCGCATCGCCACCGGCATGTGCCGGCGCAGGCTGCGCCGGCACATGCCGCTTCAACAGCGTCAGCGCCAGCCAGGGCGTCACCACCAGTGCGATCGCCAGCGACAGCAGCATGCCGACCGAGGCATTGATCGGGATCGGTCGCATGTACGGTCCCATCAGGCCGCTGACGAAGGCCATCGGCATCAGCGCCGCGATCACGGTGAAGGTGGCGAGGATGGTCGGGCCACCAACCTCGTCCACCGCCGCCGGAATCGCCTCGCGCAAAGTCTTGCCGCCGGCGCGCAGATGGCGGTGGATGTTCTCCACCACCACGATGGCGTCGTCGACCAGGATGCCGATCGAGAAGATCAGCGCGAACAGCGACACGCGATTGAGGGTGAAGCCCATCGCCCACGAGGCGAACAGCGTCAGCGCCAGTGTCAGTACCACCGCGCTGCCGACCACGATGGCCTCGCGCCAGCCCAGCGCGAACAGCACCAGCAGCACCACCGAGGCGGTGGCGAACACCAGCTTGTGGATCAGCTTGGCGGCCTTGGCCGCCGCGCTGGCGCCGTAGTCACGGGTGACCTCGGCATGCACGCCCTGCGGCAGCAGTTCGCCGCGCAAGGCCTGCAGACGCGCGCTCACCGCGCGGGTGAGCGCCGCGGCGTCGCTGCCCGGCTTCTTGGCAATGGCCAGGGTCACCGCCGGCGCACGCCCCTGCGCCGGGCCGCCGCGCGTGGGCGGCGCGCCGTACCACACGTAGGCGCCGGGCAGATCGGCGCCAGCCTGCACCTGGGCCACGTCGCGCAACCTCAGTGGCTGGCCATCGTGCATGCCGATCACCAGTTCGCGCACGGTGTCGGCGTCGGCCAGGAACCGGCCGGCACTGAGCGGCACCGCGCGGCCGTCGCCGATCCGGTCGCCGAGCGGGCGTACCACGTTCGCGCCCTGCAGCGCCTGGCCGAGGTCGGCCACGGTGAGGTCGTAGGCGGCCAGCCGCGCCGGATCCAGGGTCACCGTCAGCACCCGTGGCGGCGCACCGATGCTGTAGATGTCGCGCGTGCCGGGAATGCGCTTGAGTTCGGTTTCCAGCGTGCGCGCGATCGCGACCAGATCGGCGGCGCTGCGCTGCGGATCGTCGCCCCACAGGGTCACGCTCATCACCGGCACGTCGTCGATGCCCTTGGGCTTGACCAGCGGCGCGCTGGCACCCATCCGCGTCGGCAGCACGTCCAGATTGGAATACACCTGGTTGTACAGGCGCACCAGTGCGACCTGCCGCGGCACCCCGACCTGGAATTCGACGGTCAGCACCGCCTGACCCGGGCGGCTCACCGAGTACACGTGCTTGATGCCTTCGATCTCGTCGAGCTTCTGTTCCAGTGGCGTGCTCAGCAATTGCTCGACCTCGCGCGCATCGGCACCGGGCAAGGCGACGAACACATTGGCCATGGTCACATCGATCTGCGGCTCTTCCTCGCGCGGGGTGACCGCCACCGCCGCCAGGCCGAGCAGCAGACCGAGCAGGGCCAGCAACGGCGTCAGCGGATTGGCCTGAAAGAATGCCGCCAGGCGGCCGGACAGTCCCATCTCAGTGCTCCGCCAGCGCGCGCCGCTGCGCGACCAGGGCCTGTCCGGCGGCGACCGGGTCGCGCGCCACGCGTTCGCCTGCGCGCAGCCCGGCCAGCACTTCCACCCGCTGCGCATCGCGCCGCCCGATCCGCAGCTGACGCAGGACCAAACGCCCATCGGCCAGGACATAGGCGGCGCTGAGTTCGCCCCGCTGCAGCAACGCCGAGCGCGGGATGCTCAACGGCGTCGCCTCCGCGGCATCGCCGGCCGCCAGCGGAAAGTCGACCTTGGCCGTGGTGCCCGGCGCCGGGGCCGGCTGCAGCGCCGGCAGCGGCACCCGCACCGTCACGCTGTGGCTGCGCGGATCGGCCGTGGGAAACACCGTGACCTGCGGAACCTGCAGGATGCGTCCATCGTCCAGCCGCACCTGCGCGCGCGGCGCGGCGCGGACGGCAGCGGCGTCGGACTGCGGCACCTGCACCTCGATACGCTGCGAACCGGGCACGTACAGCGACAGCAACGCCTGTCCAGCCGCCACCGCCTCGCCCGGCTGCACCTGGCGGGCGCTGATCACCCCGGCAAACGGCGCACGCACCACCGTGTACGCGGCCGGCTGTTGCGCCTGCGCCAGTTGCGCCTCCGCCGCGGCGCGCGCCGCGCGTGCCGCATCGCGGGTGGCGCGCGCCTGATCCTGTTGCGCGCGCGACACGTACTGCGCATCGGCCAGGGCGGCATAGCGGCGGTAGCTGGCCTCGGCCTCGCCAGCGCTGGCCATGGCAGCGCGCAGCTGTGCCCGGGCGCTGTCGACCCCGGCCCGCTGTTCCACTGCGCTCAATTGCAGCAGCACCTGGCCGGCGACGACGCGGTCGCCCACGTCCACCGCCACACGGCGGACGCGGCCGTCGGTTTGCGCGCTCAGATCGGCGTGTTCCACCGCGGCGACCACGCCGTCCCAGGAGCGGGAGGCCATCGCCGCAGACGCCACCGGAGCCGTCGCCAGCGCCGGCAACGGCGGCGGCGCAACCGCGGCGGCGTCATGTCGGCAGCCGGCGAGCGCCAGCATGGCCAGCGACACGAGCACGCCAGCCACGGTGGCGCGGCCGTTCGCGCCTGATGGCGTGGCCGCGGCCGCACCCGGCCGGCGCAGCCGCTCGGCGCTCCCGGCGCTCCAGATTGGCCAACGACGCACATGCATGATCGAACTCCACAAGGAAAAGCACGGTTCCGCCAGCGGCGGGCAAGCCACGCGGCGGCAGCGGTCGCGACCACGAGGCTGGCCGCGAGATAAATTAGAATTTTCTTATATTAGAGTCAACTGATATGATGGGCGCACTTTCCCGCCGAGCACCCCCAATGCCCGCCTCCTCCGCCCAAGCCCTGGTCGATCGCGCACGCGCGCAGATCCACGAAACCCCCATCCACCCCGATTTCGCTGCCACGCCATTGCCCGGCGAATGGATCATCGACGTGCGCGAACCCGGCGAGTTCGCCATGGGCCACCTGCCCAACGCCATCAACATCCCGCGCGGCATCCTCGAATTCCGCCTCGATGCCGATCCGGCGCTGGCCCGGCGCGATCAGCCGATCCTGCTGTATTGCGCCAGCGGCGGCCGCTCCACGCTGGCGGCACTGAGCCTGCAGCACCTGGGCTACACCGCGGTGCGCTCGCTGACCGGCGGCTTCCTGGGCTGGACCGCAGCCGGTGGCCCGGTCGATTTCTGAGCCGATGACGCGCCGCGCCGCGCCCGCCCTGGATCCTGCCGCGATGCGTGCGCACGCCAGCGAGGCCGCACGCCTGCTGAAGGCGCTCGGCAACGAGAAGCGCCTGTTGCTGCTGTGCCTGCTGGTGGACCACGAGCAATCGGTCGGCGAACTCAACGCACGCGTGGAGCTGAGCCAGTCGGCGCTGTCGCAACATCTGGCGCTGCTGCGCGAGGATGGGCTGGTGCAGACCCGCCGCGACGGCCAGACCATCTATTATTCGCTGGTGCCCGGCCCGGTGCAGCGCATCCTCGAGGTGCTGCACGGCATCTACTGCAGCGCCGCGCCGCCCGCCGCCAGCAGGAGCGATCGATGAACCAGCATCCGCACGTCCACGCCTTCCACCACGCCGGTTCCGGCACCTGGAGCTATGTGGTGGAGGACGGCCACGACGCCGCGGTGATCGATCCGGTGGTGGGCTTCGATCCGCAGACCGGCGCGCTGGACGCGGCGCCGGCGCAGGCGTTGGCCGCGTGCCTGGACGAACGCGGGCTGCAGTTGCGCTGGATCCTGGAGACCCACGCCCACGCCGACCATGTCTCCGCCGCGCAATGGTTCAAGCAGCGCTGGCCACAGGCGACGCTGGCGATCGGCGACGGCATCCGCCAGGTCCGCGCCCGCTTCGCGCCACAGTTCGGCCTGGACGCGGATGCGCAGGCGCGCTGCGGCTTCGACCACCTGTTCGCCGATGGCGAGCGCTTCACGATCGGAGGGTTGCAGGCGCAGGTGATCGCCGTGCCCGGCCACACCGGCGACAGCGTCGCCTACCTGATCGGCGATGCCCTGTTCCCGGGCGATTCGCTGTTCATGCCCGACAGCGGCACCGCGCGCTGCGATTTCCCCGGCGGCGATGCGGCCACGCTGTACCGCTCGATCCAGCGGCTGTACGCGCTGCCGGAGGCCACCCGCGTGTTCGTGTGCCACGACTACGGCGCAGGCGGCCGCGCGGTCGCCTGCCAGACCAGCATCGGCGAACAGCGCCGCGCCAACATCCACGTGCGCGACGGCATCGACGAAGCGGCCTTCGTGGCCTTGCGCCAGGCACGCGATGCGACGCTGGCCGAGCCGCGGCTGATGCAGCCGTCGGTGCGCGCCAACATCCAGGCCGGGCGCACCGACGATCTGGTGCCGCCGGCGGTGTGAGCAGGCAGCGCGCCGCGGGCGCGCTAGGATGCGGGTCTGCGCCAGCGCTGCGCGACTGCGGTCGCGCGCGCCGCCGCATCGCCTGCCCCGCCCCCCCGCTGGAGTGACCCATGACCCGACCGTTGCGCCGCCTGTTGTGCCTGTGCACGCTGCTCGTCGCCAGCGCGATCGCGCCGGTTTCGGCGCAGACGCCGCTGACCGTGTTCGCCGCCGCCAGCCTCAAGGAATCGCTGGACGAGGCCGCCAGCGCCTACCAGCGCGCCCGCGGCACGCCCGTGCAGGTGTCCTACGCCGCCAGCTCGACGCTGGCGCGGCAGGTGGAACAGGGCGCGCCGGCGGACGTGTTCGTGTCCGCCGACCAGGAATGGATGGACTACCTGCAGCAGCGCAAGCTGATCGACCCGGCGCAGCGCCATGACCTGCTCGGCAACACCCTGGTGCTGGTGGCGCCAGCCGCCAGCACCGCCCAGGTCGATCTGCGCAAGCCCGGCGCACTGCTCGCCGCACTCGGCGCACAGGGACGCCTGGCGGTCGGCCAGACCGCCAGCGTGCCGGCCGGCAAGTACGCGCGCGCGGCGCTGCAGGCGCTGGGGCAGTGGAACAGCGTGCAGCCGCGCCTGGCCGAAAGCGAGAGCGTGCGCAGCGCGCTGATGCTGGTGGCGCGCGGCGAGGCGCCGCTGGGCATCGTCTACGGCTCCGACGCCCAGGCCGAGCCGAAGGTGCGGGTGGTGGCGACCTTCCCCGCCGACAGCCACGCGCCGATCGTGTATCCGGTGGCGCCGCTGCGCGCGAGCGCACAGGCGAAGAGCGCCGCCGATTTCGTGCGCTGGCTGGGCACGCCACCGGCACAGGCGATCTTCCGTCGCCACGGTTTCTCGCTCGCCCGCTGAGGCCTGGCATTGTTCGACTTCACCGCGCAGGAACTGACCGCGATCGTGCTGAGCGTCAAGGTGGCGCTGGTCGCGGCGCTGGCCAGCCTGCCCTTTGCGGTGGCCTGCGGCTGGCTGCTCGCGCGCCGCCGCTTTTTCGGCAAGGCCTTGCTGGACGCGTTGCTGCACCTGCCGCTGGTGATGCCGCCGATCGTCACCGGCTACGCGCTGTTGCAACTGTTCGGTCTGCAGGGCCCGATCGGCGGATGGCTGTTCGAGCACCTCGGCGTGCAGTTCGCGTTCCGTTGGACCGGCGCGGCGCTGGCCAGCGCGGTGATGGGCTTCCCGCTGATGGTGCGGGCGATCCGCCTGGCCCTGGAAGCCACCGACCGGCGTCTGGAAGCGGCCGCCGCCACCCTCGGCGCCGGCCCGTGGCGGGTGTTCTTCACCATCACCCTGCCGCTGGCATGGCCGGGCGTGGTCGCCGGCGGCGTACTCGGCTTCGCCAAGGCGCTGGGCGAGTTCGGCGCCACCATCACCTTCGTCTCCAACATTCCGGGACAGACGCAGACCCTGGCTTCGGCGATCTACAGCCTGCTGCAGGTGCCCGGGGCCGAGGCCGGCATCTGGCGATTGGCGGCGGTGGCGCTGGCGATCTCGCTGGGCGCCCTGCTGGCCTCCGAGTGGCTGGTGCGGCGCCAGCGCGGCGCGGAGGCGGACGCATGAGCCGCACGTGCGCCCGGAGCCCGCACCGATGCTGAGCATCGACCTGCATCTGCAGCGCGGGCGTTTCGCCCGCCACGTACGGATCGAGGAACAGGCGCGCGTGGTCGCCCTGGTCGGTCCGTCCGGCGCCGGCAAGACCAGCCTGCTCAACGCCATCGCCGGCGTGCTGCCGCCGCGCAGTGGGCGCATCGCCATCGATGGTCGGGTGCTGTACGACAGCGCCACCGGCATCGACCTGCCGGCGCACCGCCGCGGTATCGGCTACGTGTTCCAGGATGCGCGGCTGTTCCCGCACATGGACGTGCGCCGCAACCTCGGCTACGGCCGCCATGGCCGCGGCCAGCCGGCGCGCTTCGCATTGGACGCGGTGGTCGAGCTGCTGGGCATCGGCGCCCTGCTGGGGCGGCGCCCCGACACGCTCTCCGGCGGCGAAGCGCAACGCGTGGCGATCGGCCGGGCGCTGTTGTCGCAACCCGCGCTGCTGCTGTTCGACGAACCGCTGTCGGCGCTGGACGCGGACCGCCGCAGCGACCTGATCCCCTACCTGCAGCGGGTGCGCGACGAAGTGCGCCTGCCCATGCTCTATGTCAGCCACCAAGCCGAGGAAGTGGCGCGCATCGCCGACGCGGTGCATCGGCTGGATTGACGCCGACACCGCGTTCACCGCCGCTGGCGAGACTGGGGTCCCAGGTTCCCGGTCCGCCGCATGCGCCGCTACCGCAAGCTCGACTTCCCCACGCAGGACGTCCGCCGCTTCCTCGAGCCGGGCCCGGTGGTGCTGGTCAGTTCGGCCTGGAAGCAGCAGCGCGACGTCATGACCCTGGGCTGGCACATGGTGCTGGAGTTCTCGCCCTCGCTGCTGGCTTGCTGCATCTCCAGCGCCAACCACAGCTTCGCGCTGATCCGGCGCAGCAAGCAATGCGTGATCAACCTGCCCACCGCCGACCTGGTCGATACCGTGGTCGGCATCGGCAATACCAGCGGTGCTGACCTGGACAAGTTCGCGCACTTCGGCCTCACCGCGGTGCCCGCCACGCACGTGGCGGCGCCACTGATCGCCGAGTGCTACGCCAGCTTCGAGTGCCGCCTGCACGACGGCAGCCAGATCGGCAAGCACGGCCTGTTCGTGTGGGAGGTGGTCAAGGCGCACGTCGCCGCCTCGCCCAAGCGGCCGCGCACCCTGCACTACCGGGGCGACGGCCGCTTCATGCTGTCCGGCCCGGAGATCTCGCGGCGGCGCCTGTTCAAGCCGGAGATGCTGTAGGCCGAGGCGGAGGGCGACGGATGCCGGATGCGCCGGTCGCCACGCTCAGCGTGCGCCGCTCACGCGCCCCGACTGCACGCTGGCCTTGCCCTGCCGGACCTCGAAAGTGAACGCATAGGCCAGCGTCACCGGCACCTCCTGCACCGACTGTGCATCGTCGCAACGCCCTTCCTGGGCCGGCCGCTGCGCCGGATCGGCGTAGGTGCAGATCGCCGCCGGTACGAAGCGCCACTGCACGACCGCGGCCTGCACTGCCTGCAGCAGATCGGCCATCTCCGGCTGCGCACCCGCGCTGCAGTCCGGGCGATCGTTCAACAGGGCGCTGCGCTCCACCGTGCCTTGCGCGGAGAGGATCACCCGCACGCAGACCGTGGTCGGGGCCAGCGTGCGGCGTGGCGACTCGGCCGGCAACTGCGGCGTCGGCGCCTGCAGCGGTTGCGGCATGCGGAACACTTCCTGCGGCCGCATCCGATACGACTGCACCGCCGCCGCCCCCGGCGCCGCGCCGAACCCGGTTTCCAGCATGCGCTGATCCACCGAGTCGATGCGCTTGGTCGGTTGTGGCGCCTCTTTCGGCACGTGGCTGGCGCAGCCGGAAAGAGCCAGCGCCAGCAGCATGCCCGCCCGCCAGTGCGCACTCATTGCACGGTCCGCGCCATGCCGCACAGCGGCGCGGCGCCGCCCTTGCCGGAGAGCACCTTGTCGCACAGGCTCGCCGAGGTATCGCCGGCCTCCTCGCCCAGGCGAAACCAGCGGTAGTTCGCGGCATCGGCGACGCCAGCCGGCGCATCCTCGGGGTACATTTCCACATCGAACGCGACCGGAATCTTCAAGCGGCTGGCCACAGCGCGTCCGTGCGCAATCGCGGGCGAGAAGCGCCACTTCCAGGCGGCGGTGACCGCGGCGGCATCCAGCGCAGCGCTCCCGCTGCCATGGTCCAGCACGCGCACGCCGCTCGGCGTCCCGTGCACATCCACGTCGACCAGCAGGACCAGCTTGCCGGAGACGCCCGCACGCACCGCTTCATCCGGGTATTTCGGGGGCGGCATGTCGATCACCTTGGCAGGCCGCGCTCCGGTCCGCACGGCGACCACCGACACCTGCTGCGCCGGTCGTGCCGACGTGCCATCCACCTCACTCCCGACCAGATCGCGTGCCACGCCCGTGGCACCTGTTCCAATTGGCAACGCCAGTGCCATCGCACTCCCGCTCAACGCGGCCAGCGTCACCGCCGCGATGCCCAAACGACGCCGCCAACCACGCACCGCCGGACGCCGCAGCAGGGCAATGCGCTGACACAACACGCTGCCCGCCTGCCAGTGGCAGCCGACCGGCAGGGCCAGCGCATCCAGCTGCGTCTGCAGCATCGCCTCGGCATAGTGCCGGCGCGCACCCGGATGGCGTGCCAGCACCGCCGCATCGCAGGCCAGCTCCTGATCCAGGCGGAAGCGCGTGGCGGCCCAGTGCAGCAGCGGATTGAACCAGTACACGCAGCGCAGCGCGGCGAGCAGAAGATTGCTGCGGGTGTCGCCGCGGGCGATGTGCAGGCGTTCGTGCGCCAGCACCAGTTGCGCCTGCGGCGGCGGGTAGCGCGCGGCGAAGTCCATCGGCACCACCACCTGCGGCCGCCACGCGCCCAGCACCAGCGGCCCATGCAGCGCATGCTCGGCGACCAGTACGCCGCCCTCGCCCGCCCGCAAGCGGCCCAGGCTGCGCCGGTAGCGGCGCTGCTGCCGCCACAGCACGGCCGCCGAGGCCACGGCGCCCGCGAGCCACACCGCCAGCCACCAGACCGCGGCGTGGCCGCTCGCCGGCAAGCCGCCGCTGCCTGCGGACAGTTGCGCCTGTGGTGCGCCGACCAGCACTGACGGCATGTCCAGCACCAACCCCGCCGGTAACGCTGGACGCCAGCCGCTCGGCAACAGTGCCGCCAGCAGCGCCAACGGCACCGCCATCCACACGGCATAGGCGATGCTCGCGCCGAAGGCACGCCGCATCGGCACGCGCAACACCAGCACCGCCGCGATGGCCACGCTGACGACCAGCGCGGTGCTTCCGAGGTTCCTCACGATCCCGTCAATGCTCATCGTCCAGCTCCTGGATCAGTCGTTTGAGTTCGGCGATATCGGCGTCGCTGAGCTTGCCGCGTTCGCTGAAGTGCGCCACCAGCGGCGCGATGCGGCCGCCGAACAGGCGGTCAAGCAGGCCTTCGCTCTGTTGCTGCACCCACTGCGCGCGCTGCAGCAGGGGCGTGTACAGATAGCGGCGGCCTTGTTTGTCGGCGCGGATCGCGCCCTTGTTGAGCAAGCGGTTGAGCAGGGTCTTGACCGTGGGTTCGGCCCAGCCGCCATGGCCGGACAAGGCAGCGAACACCTCCTCGGCACTGAGCGGGTGCCGCTCCCACAGCACCTCCATGACCACCGCTTCCGCATCGCTGATCGACATTACGTTTACACCCGTAAATTTTTATCGATTACACGCGTAGACGAACTCGCTGTCAAGCGCTTTTCCCGGCTCCTGCATCGCCACCTCGACACGGACCGAACGGCGGCACCGCGCCGCGACTGCCGTGGCATCCGGACGCTTCCGCGACGACGGATCGCTCGACCGTGACCAACACGGAGCCGCCGCTGGTGCTCGACACATCCCGCCGGCCCCTGCGCCGACACAACGGCGCCACCTCCGAACGCACTGCAATCGGCCGCACACGCTCTAAGCTATGCCGATGACCGATCATCTCGACGACCTCGACGCTGCTGCCGACCTGATCCTGCAGCGCATCGCCGGCCCGCTGCGCGTGGGCGCGCCGCTGGGCCTGGGCAAACCGCACCGCCTGCTCAACGCGCTGTACGACCGCATCGAGCACGATCCAACGCGGCCGCTGCAGATCTACACCGCGCTGTCGCTGCATCCGCCGGCGCCCGGCGGCGGCTTGCAGGGCCGGTTCGCGCGGCCGTTCGTGCAGCGCCATTTCGGCGAGGACTTCCCGCGCCTGCGCTATGTGCAGGCGATGCAGCGCGATGCGCTGCCGGCGCACATCCAGGTCGAAGAGTTCTACATGCAATCCGGCGCGCTGCTGCGCTCGACCCAGGCGCAGCGCAGCTACACCAGCCTCAACTACACCCATGCCGCCGACGCGGTGGCGCAGCGCGCGCCGAACCTGATCGTGCAGAAAGTGGCACGCGAACCCGACGGCACCCGGCTGTCGTTCTCGTGCAACAACGACATCACCCAGGACACCCTGGCGGCGGTGCAGCGGCGCGGCCTGCCGCGGCCGCTGCTGGTGGCCGAAGTCGATCCCCAGTTGCCGTGGATCGGCGGGGCTGCGGCGGTGGAACCGGGCTTCTTCGACGTGGTGGTGACCCCGCCCGGGCCGTATCCGCGCCTGTTCGGGCTGCCGCGGCAGCCGGTCGCCGATGCCGATTACGCCATCGGCCTGTACGCCAGCACCCTGGTGCGCGACGGCGGCACCCTGCAGATCGGCATCGGCACCCTGGCCGATGCGCTGTGCCACGCGCTGGTACTGCGGCACACCGACAACGCGCGCTACCGGCAGGTGCTGGCGGCGCTGGATCCGGAGCTGGAGCGGCATCCGGCGGTGCGCGAATGTGGCGGCCTGGAGCCGTTTGCGGTTGGCCTGTTCGGCTGCAGCGAGATGCTCAACGAGGGCTTCCGGCAACTGGTCCAGTGCGGGGTGATCCGGCGCAAGGTGCTCGACGACGCGCCGCTGCTGCAGCGCGTGGCCGACAGCAGCGCCGATGCGCAGGACCTGCAGCGCCTGGAGCGCGACGGCGAATACCTGCAAGGCGCGTTCTACCTGGGGTCGCCGGAGTTCTACGCCTGGCTGCGCGAGATGGATCCGCAGGCGCGCAAGGCGATCGGCATGCACCGCATCAGCGAGATCAACCAGCTGTACGGCGGCGAGGCGCTGCGCCGGCTGCAGCGGCGCGAGGCGCGTTTCTTCAACTCCTGCATGATGGCCACCGCGCTGGGCGCGGCGGTGTCCGATGCGCTGGACGACGGCCGCGTGGTGTCCGGCGTCGGCGGCCAGTACAACTTCGTGGCCATGGCGCACGCGCTGGACGACGCGCGCAGCGTGCTGATGTTCCGCGCCGTGCGCAGCGACGGCGGCGCGGCGCAGTCCAACCTGCGCTGGAACTACGGCCACACCACCATCCCGCGGCACCTGCGCGATCTCTACGTCAACGAGTACGGCATTGCCGACCTGCGCGGCCTGACCGACGAGGATTGCATCGCGGCGATGACCGGGATCGCCGACGTGCAGGCGCAACCCGCACTGCTGGAAACGGCGAAGACCAACGGCAAGCTGGCCGCCGGCTTCATTGCGCCGGCGCACTGGCAGCGCAACCACGCCGCGCGGGTGCGCGACGCGCTGGCGCCGTTCCGCCGCGACGGCAGCCTGCCCGACTATCCGCTGGGCAGCGATTTCACCGAGGTCGAGCAGCGCCTGTTGCGCGCGCTGGCCTGGCTGCAGCAACACACCACCAGTACGGGCGCCAAGCTGAAGACGATCGCCACGGCTTTGCTGGCGCGTCCCACCCGCGACGCCGCCTGCATGCAGCGCATGGGGCTGGACGCACCACGCAGTCTCGGCGAGCGCCTGGAGGCGACGTTGCTGGCGTTCGCGCTGCAGCGCACGCGCACGCCGCCATGACGCGCCGCCGCGCCTGACGCTGCAACGCGCTGGCGCACCGATCGCAGGCGCGATGCAATAAGTGACCGCGCGTCGCATGCGAATGCGACGCGCTGCACGAATGTCGCGCATCGGCGGCGATGACACGATTCGGCAACATGCCGGCAGGAAGGGCGTCAACTGCGCTCGGGATGCTGTCGGGATATCGTTACCAAGCGTGGCCGCGATGCACTCCCAACGCCCTGTCCCGATGCCGTCGTCGCTCTCCCGTCGCACCGCGCTGCGCGTGCTGCTGGCGATACTGGCGCTGTTGCCGTCCGCCCTGCTCGCCGAACCCAAGCTCAACGACCTGCAGTACCTCGGCAGCCACAACAGCTACCACGCCGGCTTCGCGCCCAGCGAAGCGGCGCTGTGGAAACGCCTGGACCCGGCGACGTTCGCGGCGCTCGACTACCGGCACCCGCCGTTGACGCAGCAACTGGACGACGGCGTGCGCCAGATCGAACTGGACATCTACGCCGACGCCAAGGGCGGACGCTATGCGCATCCGGCGATGATCGAGCAACTCGCCAAGGCCGGGCTGCCGCCGGCCCCGCCGATCGCCGCGCCGGGGGTGATGCAGCAACCGGGCTTCAAGGTCATGCACATCCAGGACCTCGACCAACGCAGCACCTGCCAGCCGCTGCTGGCCTGCCTGCGCGAGGTGCGGGCGTGGTCGCAACGGCATCCCGGGCATCTGCCACTCTTCATCCTGCTGGAAACCAAGCAATCGACCGTGCCGGCGGCCTTCCCCACGGTGCAGCCGGAACCGTTCGACGGCAAGGCGCTGGATGCACTGGATGCCGAACTGCGCGCGGTGTTCGCCGCCAACGAGTACATCAGCCCCGACCAGGTGCGTGGCAGCGCGGCCACGCTCAACGACGCCGTGCTCGCGCATGGCTGGCCCGCGCTCTCGGCGGCGCGCGGCAAGGTGGTGTTCCTGCTCGACCAGCGTGCCGTCGGCCCGGCCTACCTGGCCGGCCATCCGTCCTTGCGCGGCCGCGTGTGTTTCACCAATGCCGATCCCGGCACCGACGATGCCGCCTTCGTCGAGCGCAACGACGGCAGCGCCGACGCGATCGCAACGTTGGTGAAGGCCGGCTACCTGGTGCGCACCCGCACCGATGCCGACCTCAAGGAAGCCCTGCGCAACGACACCGCGCGGCGCGACGCCATGCTCGCCAGCGGCGCGCAACTGCTCAGCACCGACTTTCCCGATCACGAGCCGGCCGCCTCCGGCTACGTGGTGCGCTTTCCCGGCGACGCCGTCGCCCGCTGCAATCCGCAACGCCCGCAAGCCGACTGCCACGACGTCGACCTGCGCCACTAATCGCCAGTGGCCGCGCTGCGTCGCGGCCACGCCCTGCACACACGCAATGGAAGGCCTGGGCGATCCGCGCGCCGGCATCGGCGTGTCCGGACTTCGGATCGCAACCGCTGTTTCCCCCAACGAGTCGTGCCCATGCCCGTGTTCCATCGCCCCCGTCCCTTGTGCTGTGCCATCGCCCTTGCGCTGGCGCTCTCACCAGCCGCCCGCGCCAGCGATGCCAACGACCCCGCTGACGCCAGTGCGCGCACCACCACCCTGGACTCGGTCAACGTGCAGGCGGCGCAGGCCAGCGCGCCGGGTTCGCTGGACGAGCAGCGCCTGTCCAGCGGCGTCAACAGCGTGATGAGCAAGCAGCAGATCGACGCGATCCCCTCCGTCGGCATCGCCGACGTGGTCGCGCACCTGCCCGGCCTGTCGGCCTACAGCGACATGCATCTGGGCCAGGCCACCACCGGCGAGAACGCCTACGTCAGCATCCGCGGCCTGGATGCCAGCTACAACAGCTACAGCCTCAACGGCTTCGGCATGCCCGAGACCGATTCGTCCACGCGCGCGATCTCGCTGAACATGCTGGCGCCGTTCGGCATCCAGTCGGTCAAGGTCTCCAAGTCGCCGACCCCGGACCTGCCGGGCGACGCGATCGGCGGCGCGATCGACATGCGCACGCCCAGCGCGTTCGATTTCGACGGCGACTTCTACGGCAAGACCACCGCGCAAGGCCAGTTCAACGCGCTCGCCTCCGACCTCGGCGGCAAGCACACCGGCGGCACGGTGCAACAGGAGCTGGCCTGGAAGTTCGGCGACGACCACGCGTTCGGCATCTACGCCTCGGCCTACTACGGCAAGAACAACAACATGGCGCAGGCGCCCGCGCCCAACAGCGCGTACTTCCCGGCGGACCCGGCGCAGGCCAAGGCGGTGGACCTGCGCGACGTCGGCCCGCTGCTCAGCGCCCGCTACAAGTACAGCGTCTACACCAGCCAGATCGAGCGCTACGGCGGCAACCTCGCCTTCGACTGGCAGGGCGACCACACCTCCCTCTTCGCCCGCGCCATCTACGGCAGCTACAACGTCACCGGCCAGCAGGACCAGTCCAGCGCACGCCTGGAAACCGTCAACAACCAGCCCACCGCGGTGCGTGGCGGCTACTTCAACACCCACGACATCAAGGAAACCCTGGCCACGCTGCAGCTGGGCGGGCAGACCACGCTGGACCGCCTGCGCTTCGACTACGGCGGATCGTTCGGCCGCGGCACACGCAGCCGCCCGGACTACGTCGCCGCAAGCCTGTACGGTTTCACCCCGGGCAGCTTCGCGTTCGACCTCAGCGACCCCACCTATCCCGGCATCGGCCCCAGTTCGCCGGCCCTGAAGAACTTCTTCTACAGCCTGGATTCGGCGCTGTTCTGGAAGACCCAGGGCCACGACGCCGGCAGCCACGACAACCGCGCCAGCGCGCATGCCGACATCAGCTACCGCGTGGACGGCGACCTGCTCGACGAGGTCAAGACCGGCCTGTCGCTGGACCACGCCGACCGCGGCTCCTACGATCACCCGTTCTTCCACAAGGACGGCAACTTCATCTACAACGGCCCCTACTTCGGCGGCAGCAACTACGTGTTCCCCAACGCCGGCGGCCCGCCGCTGAGCGCGCTGCCCGGCCGTCTCACCTATGCCGCCTTCGATGGCCACTACGCCGGCCCGTTCAAGATCCTCGACCGCGACTGGGTGCGCGCGCAGGCGGTGCCGTACAAGTACGTCAACGATCCCAATGGGGCCGGCGTCTATACCGCCAACGACTACAACGCCAACACCACCTCCAGCACCGAGGCGATCTACGCCGGCTACGCGATGGCCACGCTGCATGTCGGCGCGGTGACCGTGCTGCCCGGGGTGCGCTACGAACTGACCCGCTACTCGGCCGACGCCTGGCAGTCCAACGGCGACGGCATCAACGGCCGCTTCGTCGGCAGCGGCCGCAGCTATGGCGAGGTGCTGCCCGGCATCAGCCTCAACTACCGCCCGGACGAGCTGACCGTCTACCGCGCCTCGCTGCGCCGCAGCTTCAGCCGCCCGGCGTTCGGCCTGATCTCCGGCGAGACCGTGTACACCGTCGATCCCACCCAGAAAGTCATCGGCATTTCCAAACCCAATCCCGACCTGCAGCCGAGCAAGGCCGACAACGCCGACCTGTCCGCGGAGTTCTACGACCGCAACGGCGGCGTGCTCAGCGCCTCGACCTACTACAAGCGCATCACCGGCTTCATCTACACCTCGCAGTCGGCGACCAGCAACGACAACACGCTGGGTGGCCTGGTCCCGACCGGCACCACCTTCGAGGACGGCGTGCCGGTGACCATGCCGCAGAACGGCGGCACCGCCACGCTGTACGGCGTGGAGCTGGCCGGCAGCAAGCGCCTGCAGGACCTGCCCGGGTTCTGGGGCAATCTCGGCATCGCCGCCAACCTGACCCTGCAGCACAGCTCCGCCGACAGCAAGCGCGCCGACCAACCCGAAAAGACCTGGCTGCCGCGTGCGCCCGAGCGCATCTACAACCTGGACCTGTTCTACGACGACAGCCGCCTGCGCGCCGACCTGACCTACAACTACACCGGCCTGCAACTGCTCGGCCTGACCAGCGACCGGCTCAACTACTACCTGCAGCCGGTCAAGTCGCTGGACTTCACCGCCACCTACCACCTGCCGCACGGCATCGATGTCGGGATCGCCGCCAAGAACCTGCTGAACGCGGCCACGTTCTACGAAACCCAGGGTAAGTCCACGCGCTACATGGCCTACGACCCCGGTGCCGATGGCGCCTACGTGGAAACCGGGCGCGTGTACATGCTCACGCTGAGCTACACCTACTGACGCCGCGCCTGCCTCCGGCGCGCCGCGCCGGAGGCCTTGTGGCGCATCGGGCAGCCTGGACGCGCCCCGGCGGCGCGGTCGGCCCTGCGGCCGCGTCAGCGAGCGCCCCGCATCCCCGGGCGCCTGCGCCGCCAGCCCCACCTGGACGCCGCCAGGACCGCGCGGTGCCTGCCACGCAACGGTTTCCGACCGCCGCAGGCAGGTGCCGGCGGGGGATGTCATTCGCGTGTAAAATTGCGGGTTTTTGACCCCTCACATGGCGAAAGCCCCTCCACGGGCGCCCGTCCCGGGCCCGGCCTTCATTCGCCTGCTGGCGCGCCTGAGCGATGCGCCGATGCCCGCGTCCAGCCCCGCGCTGGCCGACCGGCTCGGCCAATGGATCGACTGGAACCGCGCGGTGGCGGTGTCGCGGGCGCTGGACGGCAAACTGCCCGAGCCCGCCGAAGACGCGCCCGAAGCGCCGGAA
This sequence comes from Xanthomonas indica, assembly GCF_040529045.1. NCBI lineage: Bacteria > Pseudomonadati > Pseudomonadota > Gammaproteobacteria > Lysobacterales > Lysobacteraceae > Xanthomonas > Xanthomonas indica. The sequence continues at coordinate 4,303,673 of NZ_CP131914.1, forward strand.
CCGTCGGCGCTGGAGGCCGAATGCCTGCGCGTGCGCGCCGCGCTGGAAGAAGGCATCGCCCTGGACATCGCCAAGGAGACCGGCAAGCCCGTGGGCAAGCGCCAGCACGACCCCGACGCACCGATCGAGTACGCGCCGTTCCGCCAGCGCTACCTGGCGCTGCAGCGCGCGATGCTCACCGCGACCGGGCGCCTGCGTGGCCTGCTGCGCGATGCCCTGATCCCGCTCTCGCCGGACATGGCGCGGCTGGCCGAGGTCGATGCGGTCATGGAACTGACCCTCAGCCCGCGCGAGCAGACCTTGCTGGCGACGGTGCCCAACCTGCTCGAGGCGCATTTCCAGCGCCTGCGCGCGACGGCGGCGGCACCCACTCCCGATCCAACGCTCACCGACCCTCTCCCGGCGCCGTCCGACGTGGCCTGGCTGGACCTGTTCCGCCAGGACCTGCACAGCGTCCTGCGCGCCGAACTTGACGTCCGCTTCCATCCCATCGAAGCGCTGCTCGCCGCGCTTCGCAGCCGTTGATTTGACCCTCATGCCCAAGACCCTGCTCCATTCCGCCCTGTTCCTCGCCGGCCTCGCCGTGGTCTGCTGGATCGGCGTCGGCTATCTCGGCTCCAACCCGCTGGGCGCCGGCTTCGCCGCGCTGATCGGCCTCTGCTACCTGGCCGGCATCGCCGAGCTGTACCGCTACCGCCAGGCCACGCAGACCCTGCACGGCGCGCTGGCGCAAGCCGACGCCGCAAGCAGCGACCTGGGCGGCTGGCTGCAGCGCCTGCACCCCAGCCTGCGCAACGCGGTGCGCCTGCGCATCGAGGGCGAGCGCGCGGCCCTGCCGGTGCCGGCCTTGACCCCGTACCTGGTCGGCCTGCTGGTGCTGCTGGGCATGCTCGGCACCTTCCTGGGCATGATGGCCACCCTGCGTGGCACCGGCCTGGCGCTGGACAGCGCCACCGACCTGCAGGCCATCCGCGCCTCGCTGGCGGCGCCGCTGAAGGGCCTGGGCTTCGCCTTCGGCACCTCCATCGCCGGCGTGGCCACCTCGGCGATGCTCGGCCTGCTCGCCGCGCTGTGCCGGCGCGAGCGCCTGCAGGCGGTGCAGCAGTTGGACCTGCATGCGGCCACCGCGTTGCGCACGCATTCGCTGGCCTACCAGCGCAACGAGGCCTTCAAGCTACTGCAGACCCAGGCCACGCTGATGCCCGGCCTGATCGAGCGCATGCAGACGATGATGGCGGCGCTGGAACAGCACAGCGCGGTCAGCGGCGAACGCCTGGCCAGCAGCCAGGACGCCTTCCACAGCCGGACCGAAGCCGCCTACACGCGCTTGGCCGGGGCCGTGGAACACGCCCTGCAGGCCGGCGTGGCCGCGCACGCGCGTGCGTTCGGCGATGCGCTGGAACCGGTGGTGCAGCGCACCCTCGACGGCGTGGCGCGCGAGACCGCCGCGCTGCAGGACAGCGTCGGCCAGGCGGTGCAGCGGCAACTGGACGGTCTGTCCAGCGGCTTCGCACAGGCCGCCGAGCAGGCCACGCAGCGCTGGGACAAGGCGCTGGCCGAGCAGCAACGCGCCAACGGCGCGCTGCTGCAGGAACTCGGCAGCGCGCTGCAACGCGCCGGCGACGGCCTGGAACAGCGCACTATCAGCCTGGTGGAGGCGACCGCGGCACGCCTGCAGGCCGCCAGCGACGACGCCAGGCAGGCCTGGGCCGAGGCCGTGACGCAGCAGCGCGCGGCCAACGACGGTCTCGCCGCGCGCCATGCGCAGGCGCTGGACACGGTGGCGACCCGTCTGGATGCCACCGCCGAGGCCGCACAACAGGCCTGGGGCGCGGCACTGACGCAGCAGCGTGAGGTCAACGAGACGCTCGCCACGCGCAATGCGCAGGCGCTGGAAACCGTGGCGACCCGTCTGGACGCCACCGCCGAGGCCGCGCAGCAGGCCTGGAGCGCCGCGCTGGCGCAGCAACGCGACGTCAACGAGGCCCTCGCCATGCGCAATGCGCAGGCGCTGGAGACCGTGGCGACGCGCCTGGACAGCACTGCCGAAGCCGCGCAACAGGCCTGGAGCTCGGCGCTGGCGCAGCAACGCGAGGTCAACGAGGCCCTCGCCGTGCGCAACGCGCAGGCGCTGGACACGGCCGCGGCCACCCTGGAACAGCGCGCCGCCACGCTGGCCGAGACGCTGCAGCAGGCCCATGCCGACCTGCAGCAGGCGCTGGAAGCGCGCGACCAGGCGCGCCTGCGCGCCTGGACCGACAGCTTCGCCAGCATGGCCGCGACCCTCGGCGGGCAGTGGGAGCATCACGGCGAGCGCATCGCGCAGCGCCAGCAGGAGATCTGCAGCACCCTGCAGGAGACCGCCGCGGCGATGTCGGAACAGAGCCAGGCGCAGGCGCGCGACACCATCGCCGAGATCGAGCGGCTGGTGCAGGTCGCCTCGGAAGCGCCGAAGGCGGCGGCCGACGTGGTCGCCGAACTGCGCCAGAAGCTCTCCGACAGCATGGTCCGCGACACCGCGATGCTGGACGAACGCAACCGCCTGCTGGCCACGCTTCAGACCCTGCTGGAGGCGGTCAACCACGCATCCACCGAACAGCGCAGCGCGGTGGATGCCCTGGTCGCCACCTCGGCCGACCTGCTGGAGCGCGTCGGCAGCCGCTTCACCGACCGGATCGAAGCCGAGACCGGCAAGCTCGGCGACGCCGCCGCACAGGTCGTCGCCGGCGCCACCGAAGTGGCCAGCCTGGGCGACGCCTTCGCCGGTGCGGTGCAGGCCTTCGGCGAATCGAATACGGCGCTGCTGGAACGCCTGCAGGGCATCGAACAGGCGCTGGACAAGTCGCTGGCGCGCAGCGATGAGCAATTGGCGTACTACGTGGCGCAGGCGCGCGAAGTGATCGACCTGAGCATGCTCTCGCAGCAGCAGATCACCGAGGAACTGCGCCAGCTCGCCGCGCGCCAGGCGCCCGACCAGGCCGACGCGGCATGAGCGACGAGCTGGAACTCGACGCCGACAGCGGCGCGCCGGTCTGGGCGGTGTTCGGCGACCTGATGTCGGTGCTGCTCGGCGCCTTCGTGCTGATCCTGATCGGGGTGATCGGCGTGCAGCTGCAGCTGGCGAACAAGCTGGACGCGGAAATGCGTGAGCACCAGCGCGAAGCGCAACAGCGCAAGACCCTGGAACAGGCGCTGTCGGTCCCGCTGGCGGCGGGCCGGGTGACTCTGGTCGACGGCCGCATCGGCATCCGCGGCAACGTGCTGTTCGCGTTGAACTCGGACCAGTTGCAGCCGGAGGGCCGCGACCTGCTGAAGAGCCTGGCCGCACCGCTGGCCGGCTACCTCAAGGCCCGCGACGAGATCCTGATGGTCAGCGGCTTCACTGACGACCGCCAGGTGCGCGAGAGCAACCGCCAGTTCGCCGACAACTGGGAACTGTCAGCCGAGCGTGCGCTGACCGTGACCCGCGCGCTGATCGAGGCCGGCGTACCGGCCGATGCGGTCTTCGCCGCGGCCTTCGGCGCGCAGCAGCCAGTGGCGCCGAACGTGGACGAGGCCGGACGCGCCAGCAACCGCCGCGTGGAGATGGCACCATTGCCGCGCATGCGCAAGCGCGCCGCGACACCGCATGCGCCCTGATCCAATCGCCGCCGCCGACCGTCTTGCCGCCTGGCGCGCACAGCATGCCGAGCGGCTGGACCCGCTGCGTTTCCGCTTCCTTGAGGCGCTGGTACGCCGCACCGAGGCGCAGCAGGGCAAGGCGCGGGAAATGCTGGAGCAGAAGCTGTCCGCTCTGCTCGACGCCTACGCGGCCGCGCTGGCCGCAGCGCCGCCGGACACTGGCGATACCGCCGACGCCGCGGCGCGCTCGGCCCAGCCGAGTCCGCTGGGCGCACTGCTGGCGGAACATCGTTCGGCTGCCAGCACCAGCACCAGCACCAGCACCAGCAACGTTGCCACCGAATCCGACGCCGCGCCCGGCCTGGGTGCCAACACCGGCACCGGGACCACCACCGAGCCGCTCACAGCGGCAGCGTCGCCAGCTGACGCAGCGCCGTCGTCCGCAGCGGCGCCAGCGCGCATCGTCGCGCCACAGTTGCCCGCGGTCGAAGACGCGCGCCGGCTGTGGACCGAGCTGCGCAGCCGCAGCCAGTTGCGGCAGTCGCTGCAACCGGCACCCGCCGACGCCGGTCCGCTGAACTCCGGCGTGCTGGTGCATCGCGCACTGACGCTGATGCGCACGCTCTCGCCCGGCTATCTGCAGCACTTCCTGTCCTACGTCGACGCGCTGTCCTGGCTGCAGCAACTGCAGGAGGCTGGCGCACTGGCGACGCCGCAAAAATCCGGCAGCACCGCCGGCAAATCTGCGACGCCGCGCAGCAGGCCGCGCAAGCGCGGTTGAGCACCTCGCCAATGCACGTGTCGTGGCAGGAGCGGCTTTAGCTGCGACGGGCGTTACAGGAAACGGCGGTCGCGGCTGAAGCCGCTCCTACGAGATCCACTTTCCCTCATCCGACACATCCGCACAGACAAGAAAAAGGCCGGCATACGCCGGCCTTTTCCGTCTTCCATCGCGGGATCGGCTTACAGCGCCTTCGCCGCCGCCACCACGTGTTCGGCGGTGATCTGGAAGTGCTTGTACAGCACGTTCGCCGGCGCCGAGGCGCCGAAGCTGTCGATGCCGACCACGGCGCCGTCTAGGCCCACGTAGGCGCGCCAGAAGGCGGTGACACCGGCTTCCACCGCCACGCGCTTGCGCACGGACGACGGCAGCACCGACTCCCGGTAGGCGGCGTCCTGGCGATCGAACACGTCGGTGCACGGCATCGACACCACGCGGGTCTTCAGGCCCGCAGCATCCAGCGCCTGCTTGGCTTCCACCGCCAGGCCGACTTCCGAGCCGGTGCCGATCAGGATCACGTCGGGCGTGCCGCCCTCGGCATCGGCCAGCACGTAGCCGCCGCGCTCGATCTGCTTGATCTGCTCGGCGCTGCGCGGCTGGTGCGGCAGGTTCTGGCGGCTGAACACCAGGCAGCTCGGGCCGTCCTTGCGGGTGATCGCGGCCTTCCAGCTCACCGCCGACTCCACCGTGTCGCAGGGGCGCCACACGTCGTTGTTGGGGATGTAGCGCAGCGACGCCAGGTGTTCCACCGGCTGATGGGTCGGGCCATCCTCGCCCAGACCGATCGAATCGTGGGTGTAGACGTGGATCGCGTGCGCTGGGATCAGCGCGCTCATGCGCACGCCGTTGCGCGCGTAGTCGCTGAACACCAGGAAGGTGGCGTCGAACGGAATGAACCCGCCGTGCAGCGCCAGGCCGTTGGCGATGGCGGTCATGCCGAACTCGCGCACGCCGTAGTACACGTAGTTGGCGTTCGGATCGTCGGTGGCGACCGACTTGCTGGCCTTCCACAGGGTCAGGTTGGAATGCGCCAGGTCGGCCGAACCGCCGACCAGCTCCGGCAGCAGCGGGGCGAACGCCTCGATCGCCATCTGCGAAGCCTTGCGCGAGGCGATGGTCTGGCCTTCGGCGGCCTGCTTGGCGATATAGGCGTCGGCCTGGGCGAGGAAGTCTTCCGGCAGCTCGCCATGCGAGCGGCGGGTCAGTTCCGCGGCTTCGGCCGGGTACTGCTTGGCGTACTTGTCGAAGGCCTGCTCCCACTCGGCCTGGCGCAGCGTGCCCGCACCACCGGCGCGCCAGCCGTCGTAGATCGCCTGCGGGATCTCGAACGGCGCATACGGCCAGTTCAGCGCCTTGCGCGCGCCTTCCAGCTCTTCCTTGCCCAGCGCGGCGCCGTGCGAGGATTCCTTGCCGGCCTTGGTCGGCGCACCGAAGCCGATGGTGGTGCGGCAGCAGATCAGGGTCGGCTTCTCGCTCTCGGCGATCGCGGCCTCGATCGCGGCCTTGACCGCGTCGGCATCCTGGCCGTCGACATCGCGGATCACGTGCCAGTTATAGGCCTCGAACCGGGCCGGGGTGTTGTCGCTGAACCAGCCGGCGGTGTTGCCGTCGATGGAGATATGGTTGTTGTCCCAGAACGCCACCAGCTTGCCCAGGCCCCAGGTGCCGGCCAGCGACGCGGCTTCGTGGGACACGCCTTCCATCATGCAGCCGTCGCCCATGAACACCCAGGTGCGATGGTCGACGATCTGGTGCTCGGGGCGGTTGTAGCGCTGCGCCAGCAACTTCTCGGCCAGCGCGAAACCGACCGCGTTGGCAAAGCCCTGGCCCAGCGGACCGGTGGTGGTCTCCACCCCCGGGGTCTCGCTGCGCTCGGGATGGCCGGCGGTCTTGCTGTGCAGCTGGCGGAAGCGCTTGAGCTCCTCGATCGGCAGGTCGTAGCCGGACAGGTGCAGCAGCGCGTACTGCAGCATCGAGCCATGGCCGTTGGACAGCACGAAGCGGTCGCGGTTGAACCAGTGCGGGTTGTTCGGGTTGTGGCTGAGGAAGTCGTTCCACAGCACTTCGGCGATGTCGGCCATGCCCATCGGCATGCCGGGGTGGCCGGAATTGGCGGCCTCGACCGCATCGGCGGCAAGGAAACGGATCGCGTTGGCGAGTTCGCGGCGGGTAGGCGTCGTCATGAGGGATCTGTCGGAAGCGGGCGCGTGGCGTCGGGCCCACTATTGTCCCACAGGCTGGGATTGGGGATTGGGGATTGGGGATTCGGGATTCGTAGTGTCACCGGCTGTAGGCCCCGGATGGCGTAGAAGCGGCTTCAACCGCAACGGGCGTTTTCCGGGGATGGTCCATCGCGGCTGAGGCCGCTCCGACGCGTGGCCTGTCAGGCGGCGACGCCGCCACCTTCCCCAATCCCGAATCCCGACTCCCTAATCCCGGCCATCCTCGCCCTTGGCCACCAGCGTGGTCAGGGCCAGGTCGCCGGTCACGTTCAGCGCGGTGCGGCACATGTCCAGGAAATGGTTGACGCCCAGGATCATGCCGATGCCGACCGGGTCGACGCCGACCATCGCGCAGATCAGCGCCACCACCGGCAGCGAGCCGGATGGCACGCCGGCAGTGCCGATGCCGCCGAGGATGCACACCAGCATCACCATGCATTGCTGCGCGATGCTCAGTTCCACGCCGAAGAACTGCGCCAGGAAGATCACCGTCACCCCCTCGAACAGCGCGGTGCCGTTCTGGTTGGCGGTGGCGCCAACGGTCAGCACGAAACGCGAGACCTTGTGCGGCAGCCCCATCTGGTCGGCCACGCGCAGCGCGGTCGGCAGGGTGGCGTTGCTGGACGCGGTGGAGAACGCCATCACCGTCGCTTCGCGGGTAGAGCGGAAGAACCACAGCGGCGAGCGTCCGGCCAGGCGCACCGCCACGCCGTAGCTCACCACCATGTGCAGGCCCAGCGCCAGCACCACCACGCCCACATAGGCGCCCAGCCGCACCAGCAGCTCGAAGCCGAACAGTGCCGCCAGGTTGAACATGAAGCAGGCCACCGCATACGGCGCCAGGCGGATCACCAGCCCGATCAGGGTCATCGAGATCTCGAACACGCCCTCGATGCCGCGGCGCAGCGTCGCCACCTTGGCGTCCTCGCTGAGCACCATGCCCACACCGAACATCACCGCGAAGAACATCAGCGACAGGATCGCGCCGTTGCTGGACGCGGCTTCGATCACGTTGTCGGGCACGATCGACAACAGCATGTCCATGCCGTGCGGCTGATGCTTGCTCTGGTCGACGATCTGCGCGGTACGCTCCACGTTCTGCTGCAGCAACTGCTGCGCCAGCTCGCGATCCACGCCGATGCCGGGCTTGAGCACGTTGACCAGCACCAGTCCCAGCAGCACCGCCACGCCGGACAGCACCACGGTGTAACCCAGCGTCTTCCAGCCGATCCGGCCGAGCGCGCGGATGTCGCCCATCTCCGAAATGCCCATCACCAGCGCCGAGAACAGCAGCGGCACGATCAGCATGAAGATCAGGTTGAGGAACAACTTCGAGAACGGCGTGGTGAGGTACTTGGTCAGCGCCTGCACCCACGCCGCATCGCCTCCCACGCTCATATGCACCGCCAGGCCCAGCACCAGCCCGAGGACGAAGCCGATCGCCATTTTCCAGTGCAACGGCATGCCGGTTTCGGCCTTCACGGGGGTGTCGGTCATGAGTGCACCTTGCGAGAGAGAACCCCGAGCTTAACAAACCCCTACTGGGAGGCCGCAAGCCTGTGGGGGCAGTCCATGCGCCGCGCAGACATCGGCCCACATCCGGCCGATGGCCCTGTCGCCCATTGCGCCGCATCCGCCGCCCTGGCCGGCCCCCATCTTTTTCCTCTCCTGCTCGCCGCCGCGGCCTGGGTGCTCAGGCGCTCAAGACCGGCCGGCCTCACGCCGAACATGCATCGTAACCAGAGCGCATATCTGATGCAGACATGGACGCCTTAGCCACGCACGTCCTGACGCACCGATGTCGAACAGTGGCTATGAGGCAGATACACGTCTATCGAAACGCCACAACGGCCTCCGGATCGGATGTAGTGCCGTTGAAACCAGAGAGAAGGAGTTGGAAGACACGTCGTTTTATTGGGCTGCAGATCTGATTTACGGAATGGCACGACCGCTAGATTGTTGCGCGGGGGGCACGACCGAACGCACGCCCCCGGGTACCCATCCGATACGCAAAAAAGGACGCACATGAAAAGGACTCTGTTTGCCCTGACGCTGACGACCGCAACGCTAGCTGGCGCAGTCACGCCAGCGAAGGCCGAAAATCAGATCTGGCAACGCGCATCCGGCACCGAATGGGCAGGTGGCCTCGCAGGTAAGGCGCATCAACCAAAGGGCTACTATCTGTTCAATGAGGGCTATGGCAGTGCAGTGGACTTTCCGCTCCACGAGCTTTGGGACGTGAATGCCTTCACCCAGGCGGGCGCGCCTGTGCAAGCCGCGCATCAAGCCAGTTTCAACGCGACGCGTTATGGCAGCACCAGCTTCAACATGGGAGGCGGCAAGGCCGGCGTGTTCTTGAATACCTACGGACATGACGGCGCGCTCGACTACAAGATGGACGGCGCATTCGGCGGCGAGCTCGAAAACAATCAGATCCACAACTGGTCATATGGACCGAATAGTCGGGTGTGCTTTGCGACGCGGCACAAAGTGACGTATTTCTCCTCGGAGCCAGTGCCTAAGGTGCAAAGCTATTTTTCGGTTTTCATTTACGACACCCGGCTGGGCAAAAGCATCAACCTGACCATCAAGCTCTGGGCTAATCGGCCTGAAGACACGGGCGAAGGTGCGGGCAATGCCGAAGTAGGACGCTACATGTACTCGTTGGCCAGGGAGAATGCCCTGTTCACGACGAAGGCGCCTGGTTCGGACGAATCGGTCATCGGCCGCGTCCCCCTGAATGAAGAGCGCTTCTACCACACGTGCATCACCCGTCAGAACCTTGCGAACATGGTGCAGGCATACAACGAAGGGCTGCCGGAAGCGCAGAAGGCCAGTTGGGATTTGAACGACTATCGGGTGGACGGGGTGTTCGTCCAGACCGAAGCCATGGATCTGCGGCACGTCGTCGCTGGCGATCACCCCAACAATTGGGTACTGGGGCCAGTCAGACAGGAAGGCATGATGAAAGTGGGCGTTCTGTGGTGGGACCACTCGGTCATCACCCGGTACTGACCGCCGGCGTGTCGCCCGGCCAGATCCGATGAGTGGGGCTTGTGTCCTTAACGATCGTTCGTTACGGGCGCAGCGGACGTGGCTGGCCACCCGGAAACCGCGATTGTCGTTGCCCATGGATGCCGCTGCGCAGCGAGCGGGATCATCCCGCTCGCTGCCAATGTCTGCGTGATCCGAACCCCGCGCGACCCATTGAAGGAGCGATGCGCGGCATTGGCATCGGTTGCAGTCTCGCGTCGACATATTGCCGCCGCGCGGCGCACTTCTGCGCAAGCACCGCCCCGTCGCACGCGCCAACTTGCGGCAACTCGTTGCCGCGCGGCGCTACGCCGCGCCGTGGGTTCTGGCTGGCGAGGGCCGCTTCACGCGTCGCGCGGATACAACGGCGGCAAATCGTCCTTGTCCTGCTTGCGCGGCGCAGCGCGCCAACGCGGCCCGGCCCAGAACGCCTGGCGCAACGCGGCGCGCGCACCGCTCACATCGCCGCCACCGCCCCAGCGCGCGTGCTGCATGCGCAGCACCGCCTCGCGCTGTGCCGGATCGTCCAGACGCTGCACGACCGTATCCAGGTCGGCGACGCCCGCCTGTGCGCACAGGATCGCCGCGACCTCGTCCAGTCCGCCGCTGTCCAGGGCCTTGCGCAACGCCGGCAGCGCGGCGCGGGCGCTTGCAGGCGCCGATGGCGTGCCAGGCGCAGCGTTGGGCGCCGTCGACGGCAGCGCGGCCGCGCCGCGCGGGCGACGCGCGGGACGCCAGGCCCAGACCAGGGTCGCCAGCCATAGCACCGCGAAACCCGCGGCCAATGCCATCCACAGCGGCAACGAAGCGAGCCGTCCGCGCAGCGTGTGCGTCGGCGCCACCGCGTTGTCCGGCGGCACCACGCTCAGCGTCGGCGCCGTCGGACTGACCGGCGCCGGGGCCGGCGCGGGCACGCCTTGCCCAGGCTGCACCTGCAGGGTCAGGTCCGGCAGGCTGGCCTCGCGCGCGGCCCCGGCGCCGACATCCCACCAGGGCATGCGCAGGCCGCGCACCAGCAACGGGCCCGCCGCCTGCGGCACGATCGAGTAGCGGCGGGTGACGGTCACCTGCGGGCCGCCGTCGACGAAGCGTTCCTGCACCTGCGGCGGCTCGGCGAACACCTGCGCGCCATCGACGCTGGGCGTGGGCAGTTCGGGGAACTGGGCCTGGGTGGCGCCGCGTGCGGTGGCCTCGACCACGATGTCGGCCGCCTCGCCGGCCTTGGCGCGCTGCGGCGTGGCGGTATAGCGCAGGCGCAATTCATGCAGCGGCAGCCATGGCTGCGGCGCATTGGCCGGCTGCGCGCGCACCTGCAGGGTCTGCGCGGTACCGCGCGCATTGAGTTCGCCGCCGCGACCGAAGTAGTCGTCAAAGAAGCCGGTGGGGCCACGCCCGCTGAAACGCGCGCCTGGCAACAGCAGCGGTCCGCTGCGTTCGGGGACCAGCAGGTAATGCCGCTCGACCACGGTGTACATGCGTCCGTCGATCTGGCGGCGGTTCTGGATGTCGTCGCCGACGCGCTGCAACGACGCGCCCGCCGGCGCGTCCAGGTCCAGTTCGCCGGAACTCAGCGGCACGCCGAGATACAGCCGCACCACCACGCCCACGCTCTGCTGCACATAGGGCTGCGCGTCGTCGACGACGGTCTGCACGAACACATCGGCGTTACCCACTTGCGCGGGCACATCGGCGTTGGCGGTGGCGGGCGCCGCGGCGCTGGCTGCGCCCACCTCCAACCGCAATGGCGCGGTGCGCTCGTTGCCGACCTGCAGCGACGGGATCTCCAGCGTACCGGTGCTGCGCGGGGTCAGGATCACGCCGAACAGGGACTTCGCCGAGACCGCACCATTGACGATCTGCATCTGCCGGCTCTTGACCTCGTTGCTGAGCGCGAAATCCGCGCGCAGCGGCGTGTAGTCCGGGGTCGCCGTGGCTTGATCGGTCTCGATGTTGAGGGTCACGCCCTCGCCGGCGCCGACGTTGTCGCGATCCAGCCACGCACGCGTGGCGGCACCCGCCGGCAGCGCCAGCAGCAGCGCGGCCAACGCCATCAGCACCGCGCCGACGCGCCCCCGCTGGCCGACTCGCTTGAAGTGGATCATGGTTCCTGTTCCCGCTGCCTGCGTTCGTGTTCCAGCCTGAATTTGGCGCGCAGCAGATTGCCCGGATCGTCCGGCACCCGCCGCAACCACGCCTCCACCGCCTGGCGCTGCTCGCGCTGCTGCGGCGTCTCGTTCGCGGCGGCAGCCGCGCGTTCGGCGGCCTGCTTGTCGGTGCCGCCCTGCTGCGCCATCGCCTGCTGCATCTGCTGGCGCTGCGCCGCATCGGCCTGCTGTTGCGTCTGCGCATCGCCAGGCTTCGGTGGCGCCTGTTGTGCGTCCTTGGCGCCTTCGCGCCCCCGCTGGCCGTCGCGCTGCTTGCCATTCTGTTGCTGGCCGCCCTGCGCTTGCTGCTGGTCCTTCTGCTGCTGGCCCGACTGCTGCTGACCGTTCTGCTGCTGTCCGTTCTGCTGCTGTCCGTTCTGCTGCTGACCGTTCTGCTGCTGTCCGTTCTGTTGCTGTCCGTTCTGTTGCTGTCCGTTCTGTTGCTGACCGTTCTGTTGCTGACCGCTCTTCTGCTGCTGGCCGTCCTTGCCCTGCTGGCCGGACTTGGAGTTCTGCGACGACTGACGCTTGCGCGCGGCCTCCACCGCGGCGCGGTTGGCGATCGCATCGGCCATCTGCGGATGCAGCTTCAGCGCCTTGTCGTACGCGTCGATCGCCTCGTCGTAACGGCCCTGGCGCGCCAGCGCATTGCCGAGGTTGTACCAACCTGCATCGTTGTCGATGCCTTCGAACTGCTGTTGGGCGGCGGCGAAATCGCCCTTGCGATACGCCTGCACGCCGGCGTCCAGCCGCTGCTGGCGGACCTGGTCGGCACGCTCCCACCATCCACCTGCAACAGGACCGGACGCCTGCGTCTGTGCCTGTGGCGCCTTCGACGCCTGCGCCTGCGCATGGACCGGTATCGGCATCGCCAGCGGCGCCAGCACCAGCAGCAGCACCGCGGCGCCACCACGGCGGCGGAACGCGAGCAATGCCAGCAGCATCAGTGGCGGCAGCAACCAATAGCCTTGATCGAGCCACACGCGGCCATGGCTTTCGTCGGCGGCCGTGGCGTCCGCTTCCTGCGGCCGCAACACGCCCAGCGCGCGCAGGTCGCTATCGTCGGGCGTCAACGCGGCATAGCGCCCCGCGCCGGCCGTGGCCAGCGCACGCAGCGAGCCGGCATCCAGTTGCGCGTGCGCCAGCCGGCCCTGGTCGTCGCGGTAGGCAGCGCCCTGCGCGGTGCCCAATCCCAGCGCGGACACGTGATAGCCCTGCCCGGCCGCACGCGCCGCCGCCTGCTGCGCCTGCGCATCGGCCTGATCGCTGAGCACCAGGATGTCGCCACGGGAGAAACCGGCCTGGCGCAGCAACTGCGCTGCCCAGTCGATCGCCAGGTCGGTCCGCTGCCCCGCCACCGGCATCACCTGCGGCGACAGCGCGTCGAGGAACAGGCCCACGTTCGCCGCGTCGTCGGTCAGCGGCGCCACCGTGTACGGCTCGCCGGCATACGCCAGTAGCGCCACTTCGCCGCCGGCGCGCTCGTGCAGCAGCCGCGCCAGCTTGGCCCGCGCCTGCAACAGCCGCGACGGCGGCAGGTCGCGCGCATCGATCCGCGCGGACAGATCCAGCGCGATCACCAACGGCGTGCGCGCCTGCCACAACGGCTGCTGTTCCTGGCGCCAACTCGGCCCGGACAGCGCCAGCACGGCGAGCGCATAGCCCAGTGCACCCAGCAACAGGCCGGCGCGGCCCTTGGCATCGCCGCGCGCCAGCAGGTGCGGCAGCAGGTGCGGGTCCACCGTGCGCCGCCAGATGTCGCGGCGCCGGCGCCGACGCCACCAGCTCCAACCCAGCAACGGCAGCAACAGCAACGCCCACAGCCACTCCGGACGCAACAGGTGCAGGGCCTGGAGGAACTCCATCACGCGGGTCATTGCCGCCTCCAGGGCCAGATGAAGGACAGCAACGCCAGGGCCAAGGCCGCGCCCAGCGGCCAGGCGTAGCGTTCGATCCGCGGCCGCACCGCCGGGCCGGCAGACCGTACCGGCTCGAGCCGATCCAGCTCGGCGTAGATCGAGGCCAGCTCGGCAGTGTCGCGGGCGCGGAAGAAGCGCCCACCGGTGTCCTGCGCGATCTTGCGCAGCGTGTCCTCGTCGACCTGATCGTCGCCGCCGCTCCCGGGGATCGGCAGGCCGAACAGGGACATGCCGCCGTCGCCACCGAAGGCGATGGTATAGACGCGCACGTGTTCGGCCTTGGCCAGTTCGGCGGCCTTCAGCGGGTCGAGCACGCCGGCGGTGTTGACGCCGTCGGTGAGCACGATCAGCACGCGCTCGCCCTGCTTCTGCTCGCGCAGGCGCTTGACCGCCAGCGCGATCGCATCGCCCAGCGCGGTCTCGCGACCGGCCAGGCCGACCACGCTGTCGCGCAACTGGTCGCGCACCGTGGCCAGGTCCGCGGTCAGCGGAGTCAGCGCATACGCCTGCTGGCCGAACACCAGCAGGCCGATGCGGTCGCCGTCGCGGCGGTCGAGGAAATCGGCCAGCACCGCCTTGGCCGCGGTCAAACGATCGACCACACGCCCGCCCAGCGTCATGTCCGGCTCGCTCATGCTGCCGGACAGATCCACCGCCAGCATCAGTTGTCGGGCCTGCTGCGGCGGCGCGATGGGCTCGCCCAGTTGCAGCGGCCGCGCCGCCGCCGCGCACAGGCAGAACCAGGCCAGCCATGCCAGCCACACGCTGGCGCGCCACAGCCCACCGCGCACCGGGGCGGCGGCCACGGCCTGCAGGCGCTCGCCATAGGGCACGCGCAAGGCCGGCGCATTGCCGCGGCGTGCCGGCAGCAGCAGGTTGGCCAGCAAGGGCAGCGGCATCGCCAGCCACATCCAGGGCCAGGCGAAGCCGGCCACCAGATCGCTGAGGCTCTGCCACGACGACGGCAACAGGCTCATCGCCGTCCTCCACGTCGCGTCGCCATCAGCACCAGGAACCGGCGCCGCGCCAGCGGCAGCAACGCCTGCACCTGTGCCGGGTCCACGCTGGGCCGATAACCGCCATCGAGCAGCACACGGCCCGGGCCGGCCGAGAACGCCTGGCGCTTGTCGCCCCCGTCCAGGAACCGCAGCCAGTCTTCGCCCTGCAATGTCGCCGCGGCGGGATCGCGACGTTGCGCCGCGCGCCGCAGCAACTCCGACACCGCGGCCACCTGCGCCGGCGGTTCACCCGCGCGCGTTGCCGCGTCGAACTGGCGCTGCCAGCGCTGCACGCGCTGGCGCCGGCGTATCCACACGAACAGCACCGCGGCGATCGCCAGCAGCAGCACTGCCGCCAGCATCCACCAGCCCGGTGCGGGCGGCCACCAGGCTGGCGCCGGCGGCAGATGCACATCGCGCAGGGGCAGTTGCTGCGGACTCATGCCATCGCCCCCTGCGACACCGGCAGCAACCACGATTCGCTGGGCGCGTCGCTCAGCAGCACCCGCACCTGCACGCCACGGCCCGGCAGTTCCGCAGCCAGGGTTTCCAGCGGCTGCACGAACTGCGCGCGCCAGCGCTGCTGCGCGGTGCTCGCCAGCAGATCCACTTCCACGCGGCGGCCGCCGGCCCAGAACGGCAGGGCTGCGCGCGGCGGCTGCACTTCCAGCGGATCGGCGAGCAGCAACAACTCGACGTCGTTGTGCAGCGCCAGTCCGGCCCAGCGCGCGGCGGGTACCGCCTGGGCGCTGGCCGGATCGGCCAGCACGGTCAGGCGCGATCCTGGGCGCAGCAACTTGGCCGCGTGATCCAGGGCCATGCCCAGGCCGGCGTCATCCTGCGGCGGCTGCGCATACCAGCGCGCCAGCGCATCGAGCACACGCAGCACCCCGCGCGGTCCGGAGGCGGGCGGCACCGGCGCTTCGCTGCGGCTGCCGCGCAGGGCGGCCAGGCGATCGCCCTGGCGCTGCGCCGCCCATGCGGCCACTGCCCCGGCACGCGCCGCCTGCACCGACTTGAAGCGGACGCGCGTACCGAAATAGAGCGACGGCGCGGTATCGGCCACGATCAGGCTGAGCCGCTCGCGCTCGGCCTGGAACAATTTGGTGTGGGTACGGCCGCTGCGCGCGGTCAGCCGCCAGTCGATGTGGCGGACGTCGTCGCCCACCACGTATTCGCGCGATTCGGCGTACTCCATGCCACGCCCGCGCATCGGCGACGGCGCGGCGCCGCTGAGGCCGTGACGGCCGCGGCGCGGCGCTGGCACCCGCGCGACGGCCGCGCGCAGCGCCACCAGTTCGGTCAGGCTGGGGCGGACGCCCGCCTCGGCCGGCGCGGCGGCCTGCGGTATGCCCGGCGCGGTCGGCTGCGGTGCCATCGTCGTTACTCCGTGCGAAGGCGGACGACCGTCAGCCCTGCATCAGGGCGGGCGCACCTGCACCCGGTCACGGCGGCGGCACCTTGTCCAGCAGCGCGGCGACCAGGCGATCGCCGTCCCAGCCTTCGGCGGTGGCCTCGTAGCTGGGCAACACGCGGTGGCGCAGCACGTCGGCGGCGACCGCGCGCACATCGTCGGGCGTGACGAAATCGCGTCCGGCCAGCCAGGCCCGGGCGCGCGCGCAACGCTCCAGCGCGATCGAGCCGCGCGGACTCGCGCCCCAGGCGATGCGCCGCGCCAACGCGGCGTCGTAACCGCTGGCGTCGCGCGAGGCCAGCACCAGTTCGATCAAATAACGCTCCAGCGGCGGCGCCATGTGCAGCGCCAGCACCGCACGGCGTGCGGCGAACACATCTTCCAGCGGCATGCGCGACGGCGGCGCCTCCCCCGCCTCCAGCGTCTCGCGCGCGCGCTCGCGCGCCAAGCGCAGGATCTCCGCTTCCGCCGCTGCTTCCGGATAACCGATCCGCACATGCATCAGGAAGCGGTCCAACTGCGCCTCCGGCAACGGGAAGGTCCCTTCCTGCTCGATCGGGTTCTGCGTCGCCATGACCAGGAACAGCTTCGGCAGCGCATAGGTATGCCGGCCGACGGTGACCTGGCGCTCGCCCATCGCTTCGAGCAGCGCCGATTGCACTTTGGCTGGCGCTCGGTTGATCTCGTCGGCAAGCAGGATCGGATGGAAGATCGGCCCGGGCAGGAACTCGAAGCGGCTTTCCTGCGGACGCCACACCTCGGTACCGGTGAGGTCGGCCGGGAGCAGGTCCGGCGTGAACTGCACGCGGGCGAAGTCCGCTTCCAGGCGCGAGGCCAGGGCGCGAATCGCCGTGGTCTTGGCCAGACCGGGCGCGCCTTCGACCAATAGATGGCCGTCGGCGAGCAGCGCGATCAGCAAGCGTTCCACCAGCGCCGATTGGCCGACGATGGTCTGGGACAGGCCGTCGCGCAGGGCGACGAACGCGGCGTGCAGGCGCTGCTGCTCGGGCGCGGCCGGCGGGGAATCGAGGGGCGAGGAGGACGTGTTCATTTGCGCAGTCTGACCGATCACCGGTGAAAATGGTTCCGCGCGCCGCCGCCGCCGCGTGCTGTGAATTCAGGATTTCCTCATCCATGCGGCGTAAACGACGACGGGAGAGGCCTGCGCCTCTCCCGTCGGAGGATCCCGCCTGTCCGCACCGGTCATCCGGCGCGCTTGGCCACGCGCATCACCTTCGGGGTCACGAAGATCAGCAGTTCGGCCTTGCTCTTGCTGCGGCCGCGTTGCTTGAACAGATTGCCCAGGAACGGGATGTCGCCCAGGAACGGCACCTTGGAGACGCTGCTGCGATCGGTGAACTCGTACACGCCGCCGATCACCACGGTCTGCCCGTCGTCGACCAGCACCGCGGTGTTGATTTCACGGCGATTGATTTCCGGCACCGTGCCGTAGTTCTGCAGGGTGACGTAGCGTTCCACCTCGTCCTTCTTGACGTTCATGTTCAAGAAGATGCGGTTGTCGTCGGTGATGGTCGGGGTCACCTTCAGTTCCAGCAGCACTTCCTTGAACTGCACGTTCGGCGTGGCAGCAGTGCCGCCGGTACCACCGGTGATGGTGACGTAGCCGATTTCCTTACCCTGTTTGATCACCGCCTCGCGCTGATTGGAGGTCACGATGCGCGGGTTGGAGATCACTTCGCCACGTCCCTCTTCCTGCAACGCCGACAGTTCCATATCCAGCGAAAAATTGGCACCCAGCAAAGTATAAGCAATGGAGCCGGGGGTTCCATTGGTGAAGGTACCGGCAGGCATATTGAAGTTCAGCCCGCTGGGAATGTTGTGCACGCTGTCGTTGATGATCGAGGTGTTGTTGGCCAGGTTGCCGCTGACCACGCCGGTATTGCCGCCGTACTGCCGGCGGCCGGCCACACCGAAACGTGCACCCAGGTCGCGGGCGAAAGTATCGGTGGCGATGACGATACGACCCTCGATCAGCACCTGGTCGACCGGCCGATCGATCACGTTGATCAGTTCGCGCATCTGCGCGACCTTCTTCGGGATGTCGCTGATCATCAGCGTGTTGGTGCGCTCGTCGGCGACGAGCCGCCCGCGTGGCGACAGGAAGCCGTTGTCGTTCTGACTACCACCACCGTTGCCACCACCGCCACCACCGCCGCCACCACCGATGCCCTTGGCCTCGGTCAGCGCCTTGAAGATCGCCGTGGCGCTGTGATAGTTGATCTGCACGTAGTCGGTGATCAGGTCCTCGCGGTTCTCGATCGCGATGCGCGCGTCTTCCTTGTCCTGTTCGAACTTGGCCAGTTCCTGCTGCGGCGCGACCCAGATCACCTTGCCGTCGCGGCGCTTGTCCAGGCCCTTGGCGCGCAGCACGATGTCCAGCGCCTGGTCCCACGGCACGTTGACCAGGCGCAGGGTGACGCTGCCCTGCACGGTGTCGGACGCGACGATGTTGAGATTGGATTCCTCGGCGATCAGCTGCAGCACCGTGCGCACCGGCACGTCCTGGAAGTTGAAGGTCACCGGCTTGCCGCTGTAGCCGCGCTCGGCCACCTGCGCGGCGGCCTGGCTGACCGTGGCCGCGGTGACCGCGCCGACGGCCGGCGCAGCGGCGCGCGGGGTGATCTCGACCACGTACTCGTTGCCCGACTGGTAGGCCAGCGACTCGAACGGGCCGTTGGTGCTCAGCGTCAGCTGCGCGCCGCCCGCATAGGGCTTGGCATCGATGCGCTGCACCGGGGTGGCGAAGTCGGTGACGTTGAGCGGCCGCTGCAGCTCCGGCGGCAGCATGGCATTGCCGACGTCGACCACCACGTTGTTGCCCTGCGTGCGCAGGTCCGGGCTGGCGCCGGCGCCGTTGAAGGACAGGATCAGCCGCCCCGCACCGCCATCGCCGCGCTTGAAGTCGACCTTCGACACGGTGAGCTTGGCCGGCGTCGCCGCCGCCGCGGCAGGCGTGGCCGCAGGCGCAGTGGCCGGCGCCGCGCTGGCGACGACCGCGTTCCCGAGCATCGCCGCCAACCCCAACGCGCATAGCCGCATCGTCGCGTGGCGCCGGATGGGGCGCAGGCTCAGGGCTTTGGAAAAAGTCATCGTGCTATCCCCATAATCAATCATTGATCGTCCAGCGCGACGGAGGCGGGACGTTCCAACCAGCCGCCGGCGCCATCCGGCACCAGTTCAATCAAATCGATGCGATCCTCGTGCACCCCGGTCACGCGGCCATCGCTCTGCCCCATGTACACGCCGGGACGCACGCGGTAGGTCACCTTGTCCGGCGCCATCACCAGCGCGACCTGGCCCGCGCCACTCCCCAGCGTGCCGACCATGTTGAGGCTGTCCAGCGGGAACTGCTCCAGCGGCTCCTTGCGGCGGTTCGGGTCCGGGCGCAGGCCGCTGCTGCCGTCGGGGCTGGCCCAGGCGTCGCTGAACGGATCGCGCAGGCCCTGCGCCGCATACTCGAAGGTTTCGAACTGCTGCATCACCGGCAGCGGCTCCAGCGGCTGCGCCGGCCGCGCGCGCACTTCCTTCACCCAGTTCTCCAGGTTCGGCGCATCGCCAGGCGTGCTGGTGATGCTGCGGCCGCACGCGCCGAGCGCGAGCGCCAGCGCGCCCGCGGCGAGCATCCTGACAATCCGCTGCCGACTCATGCGCCACCGCCTTGCTTGCCCGCCTTCTTCGCGGCCTGCTCCTGTTCTTCCATTTCCTTGTCGTCCAGGTAGCGATAGGTCTTGACCGTCCCGGACAGTTCCAGCTCGCCGCGCGCGGTGATGCCGTTGCTCTTGTCGCGCGGCTTCAGGTTGATGTCGTGCATGGTCAGGATCACCACCCGCGGCAGCGACGCCACGCCGCTGACGAAGGCACCGAACTGGTGGTAGCTGCCGACCATGCGCAAGGCGATCGGCTTCTCCGCGTAGAACTCCTTCGGCGATTCCGGACCCGGCTGGAACAACTCGTTGGTCAGGCCGCTGGACAGCGCGGTCTGCGAGATGTCGATGATCAGGTCGGGCATCTCGGTCTTGCTCGGCAGCTGCCGCAGCATCTGCTGCAGCACCTGCTCCATCTGCACCAACTGCTGCTTGAGCGGCTGCAGGTTCACCGCGCGGCTCTGTTCCTTCTCGAAGGTGGCGCGCAGCTCGGTTTCCTTCTGTTCCAGCCCTTCCAGCTCGTCGCTCTTGCTGCTGATCAGCAGGAACCACGACATGGCCAGGATGAACAGCGTCACCAGCACGCAGAACACGATCTTGGCCTGCTGCGGCCAGTTGCCGATGTTGTTGAAATCCAGCTCTTTGATGTTGAATTTCTTGCTCATGACGCCGGTCCCTGTTGCGCTGGCGTGGCGGCGGGCGTCGGCGCGGCGGCCGGTGCCGGTGCGGCGGAACTGCCCGCGGCAGGTGCAGGCGCCGGCGCACCCGGCGTCTGCGCGGGCGGCGTGCCAGGCGCGCCACCCGCGGGCGCGGCGCCTGGGGTCGCGGGCGCGGCGGAGCCGGCCGGCACGGTCGCGTCGGCCGCCGGGTCGGTGCTCTCACCCGGCACCGGCAGCTTGACCCGCAGCGTGAACACGTACGGCAGCGCCTTGGTGTCGACGATCGGCCCCTTGGCGTCCTTCTCCTGGGCCTTGGCCTCGATCACGGTCAGTTCCGGATTGGTCATCCAGCCAGAGCCTTCGAGGTTGCGCATGTAGGTACTGACCCGCGCGTTGGACTGCGAGCGGCCTTCCAGGGTCAGCATGTCGCCTTCCTGCTTCACCGAGGTCAGCACCACGCCATCGGGAATGGTCCGCACCAGCGAGTCGAACAGATGCACCATCTGCGAGCGCTTGGCCTGCAGTTCCTCGATGACCTGCTTGCGCGCCAGCAGCCGGCGCTTCTTCTCGTCGAGGGTGTCGATTTCCTTGTTCTGCGCCTGGACCTTCTCGATCTCGGTCTGCAGATAGGCGTTGCGTTCGTTCTGGCCGCTGATCTGCAGGTCGTAGTAGAACCAGATCAGCCCCGCCAGCAGCACCCCGGCGAATGCGGCCAGGCCAAGCATCGAATAGAACTCGCGTTCGCGCTGCTTGCGCCGTTCCGCCCGCCAGGGCAGCAGATTGATCTTCGCCATCAGTCGAAGCTCCTCAGCGCCAGGCCGGTGGCGATCATCAGCGCCGGCGCATCCTGGGCCAGCGCATGCGCCTGGACCTTCGGCCCCAAGGTCATCTGCGCCAACGGGTTGGCGACCACCGTGGCCACGCCCAGTTGCTCCTCCACCATCTCCGGCAGCCCGGCCAGGGCGGCGCAACCGCCGGCCAGGACGATGTGGTCGACCCGGTTGAATTCGCTGCCGGCGTAGAAGAACTGCAGCAGGCGGCTGATCTGCTGCACCGTGGCTTCCTTGAACGGTTCCAGCACCTCGACCTCGTAGCTCTCCGGCAGCCCGCCCTGGCGCTTGGCCATGCCGGCTTCCTCGTAGGTCAGGCCGTAGCGGCGCATCACTTCGTCGGTCAGCTGCTTGCCGCCGAACACCTGCTCGCGGCTGTACAGGCTGCGCCCGCCGCGCAGGACGTTGAGGGTGGTCATGGTGGCACCGATGTCGACCAGGGCGACGATGCCGTCGGCGGCCACCGGCAGCTCGCTGGCCACCAGCGCGAAGGCGTTCTCGACCGCGAAGGCCTCCACGTCCATCACCTTGGCCACCAGGCCGCCCAGTTCCAGGGCCGACTGGCGCAGTTCCACGTTCTCCGAGCGCGAGGCCGCCAGCAGCACCTGCACCATCTCGGGGTTGTTGGGGATGACGCCCAGCACCTCGAAATCCAGGTTCACTTCGTCGATCGGGTACGGGATGTAGTTCACCGCCTCCAGCTCGACCTGGGCTTCCAGTTCGCTCTCGTCCAGGTCGGCCGGCATCGGGATCACCTTGGTGATCACCGCCGAACCGGCCACGGCGGCCGCGGCGTGCTTGGCGCGGGTGCCGGAACGGGTGACGGCGCGGCGGATCGCCTCGCCCACCGCCTCGACCTCGACGATGTTCTTTTCGACCACGGCATTGGGCGGCAAGGGTTCCACGGCGTAATGCTCGACGCGGAACCGGTTGCCGTTACGCGAAAGCTGCAGCAGCTTGACCGCGGTCGAGCTGATATCGATGCCGATCAGCGGTTGCTGACTCTTTGGGATAAGCCCCACGGATTTTCCCCTGCCGGCGGGCACTTGGACGCCAATGTTGCGCCAGCGCATTAATAACAAATTTTTTGCAATTGGCAACCGCCCGGTTGCATACCGCGATCCGTGTCACGGCATGACCTGCGGCAGCAAACCCGTCGCATCCCCGGAACCGGCCCCAGCCGTTCCCCGGCGTACTCTATACTCTGCGCCCAAGAAATCTGCAATCGGAATCTCTCGCGATGCCCCGTTTTCGTCGTTGGCTGCGCTGGGCGCTGGTCACGTTCGTCCTCCTTGGCCTGGTCGGCGCCGCCGTGGCAGGCGGGCTGTACTACGTCGTTTCCTCCAAGCTCCCGGACGTGCAGACCCTGCGCAAGGTCGAACTGCAGGAGCCCATGTACGTCTATTCCAGCGACGGCAAGCTGATGGCGCTGTTCGGCGAGACCCGGCGCTACCCCATCACCATGAAGGACGTGCCGGAGCGGCTGAAGCAGGCCTTCCTGGCCACCGAGGACGCCCGTTTCTACGAGCACGGCGGCGTCGACTACAAGGGCATCGCCCGCGCGGTGTGGCTGCTGGCCACCACCAACGACAAGCGCGTGCCGGGCGGCTCCACCATCACCCAGCAGGTGGCCCGCCAGTTCTTCCTGAGCTCGGAGTACAGCTACACCCGCAAGCTGGCGGAGATCCTGCTGGCGCGCAAGATCGAGGCCGAGCTGAGCAAGGACGAGATCTTCGAGCTGTATCTCAACAAGAGTTTCTTCGGCAACCGCGCCTACGGCATCGCCGCCGCCGCCGAGTACTACTACGGCAAGAAGCTCAACGAGCTGAGCCTGGACGAGATGGCCTCGCTGGCCGGCATCCCCAAGTTCCCCTCCAGCGGCAACCCGATCAGCAATCCCGAGCGCGCCAAGCAGCGCCGCGACAACTATGTGCTCAGCCGCATGGCCGCGCTGGGCTTCATCACCCCGGCCGAGGCCGAGGCGGCCAAGGCGGTGCCGATGCACGCCGCGCCCCATGAGCGCCCGGTCGAGGTCGAGGCGCCGTACGTGGCCGAGCTGGTGCGCCAGGAGATGATCGCGCGGTTCGGCGGCGACGTGCTGGACAAGGGCTACCACGTCTATACCAGCATCGACTCGACCCTGCAGACCGCGGCCAACCACGCCGTGCGCGAGGGCCTGATCGTCTACGATCGTCGACATGGCTGGCATGGCGTCGAGAAGCACTTCGACGTTCCCGCCAATGCCGATGCGGCGGCGCTGGCCAGCCACCTGAGCGGCGTCTACGTGCAGGGCGGGATGCTGCCGAGCATCGTCGCCAGCACCGGCAGCGACGGCAGCGCCACCGTGGTGCTCGCCAACAAGACCGAGCTGGTGCTGCCGGTGGCCGCCAGCCGCTGGACCGGGCGCAGCCCGGCCACCCTGCTCAAGCGCGGCGACCTGGTGCGCATCCAGGCCGGCGACAAGCCGGGCGAATGGGAGATCACCCAGATCCCGCGCGGCCAGGCCGCCCTGGTCTCGCTGGACGCCAACAACGGCGCGCTGCGCGCCATGGTCGGCGGCTTCAGCTATGCCGGCAACAAGTTCAACCGCGCCACCCAGGCGCGCCGCCAGCCCGGCTCCAGCTTCAAGCCGTTCCTGTACGCAGCCTCGTTCGAGAAAGGCTTCAACCCGGCCTCGATCGTGCTCGACGCGCCGGTGGTGTTCCGCGACCGCCGCGGCAAGACCTGGTCGCCGCAGAACGACGGCGGCGGCTTCCGCGGCCCGATGCGCCTGCGGGAGGCGCTGGTGCAGTCGCGCAACCTGGTCTCGGTGCGCCTGCTGGACGCCATCGGCGTGGACTTCGCGCGCAAGTACATCAGCCAGTTCGGCTTCCAGGAAGCCGAGCTGCCGCCGAACCTGTCGATGTCGCTGGGCACCGCCTCGCTGACCCCGCTGTCGGTGGCACGTGGCTATACCGTGTTCGCCAACGGCGGCTCGCTGGTCAACACCTGGATCATCGACAAGGTCACCGACCGCGACGGCAAGGTGCTGTTCCAGGAGCATCCGCTGACCGCCTGCCGCAGTTGCGGCAGCGTCGGCGGCAATGCCGCGCCGGTCAGCCAGGTGGTGGACGGCTTCAACTTCGGCGCGGCCACGCCGCCGCCGGCGGCCAAGCCGGCCGCGACCGCCGCCACGCCGGCCGCGGACGAAAAGACCCCGGCCACCGACCCGGAGGCCAAGGTCGCGCCGCGCGCCATCGACGAGCGCACCGCCTATCAATTAGTGTCGATGATGCGCGACGTGGTCCAGCGCGGCACCGGCACGCCGGCCAAGGTGCTCGGCCGCGAGGACGTCGGCGGCAAGACCGGCTCCACCAACGACCATCGCGACGCCTGGTTCTCCGGCTTCGGCGGCCCGTACGTGACCACGGTGTGGGTCGGCCGCGACGACTACCGCTCGCTCGGCTACCGCGAGTACGGCGGCAAGGCGGCGCTGCCGATCTGGATCGACTACATGCGGGTGGCGCTGAAGGACCAGCCGATCGCCCGCAACGACCCGCCGGCCGGCATGGTCCAGGTCACCCTCAACGGCGCCACCGAGTGGGTCAAGACCGAGGACATGGACCGCATCCAGCAGTTCGACGAAAGCCTGCAGGACCAGAAGACCGACGACGCGGCATTCGACATCTTCTGATCGCGCCACTCTCCTAGCCCCGGCGCTGGCCGGGGCAGATGCCGCCGGGCGCGCCTCGCCCGGCGGACGCCGCAGCAGGCAGCGCAGCCGGCTACACCCGAATTTCGCAAGGCTGCGGTACAGTCGGGGCAGGCTTTGAGGGGAGGCGCTCCATGCACCACGCTCGGCAACATGCCAGGACCCGCACGCACGAACGCCGGCGCCGGCTGGCGCACGAAGCCGCCCGCCTGATGGCCGAGGGCGGCATCCGCGACTTCCATCAGGCCAAGCTCAAGGCCGCCGACCGGCTCGGCATCCACGACGATGCCTCGCTGCCGCGCAACAGCGAGATCGAGGACGCGCTGCGCGAATACCAGCGGCTGTTCGCCGGTCCGGACCATGCCGGCGAGCTGCGGCGACGGCGCGAAGCCGCGCTGCGCGCGATGGACTTCCTGCACGCGTTCGCGCCGCGCCTGGCCGGCCCGGTGCACGACGGCACCGCCGACGCCAACAGCCCGGTGCAACTGCACCTGCATAGCGACGATGCCGAGGCGGTGGCGCGCTTCCTCGAAGAGCACCGCATCCCGGCCGAGTTGCGCAGCCGTCGCCTGCGCCTGGACCGCGAGCGCAGCGAGGACTTCCCGGTGTGGCTGTTCACCGCCGAGGAACTGACCTTCGACCTGACCGTGCTGCCCTACGACGCGCTGCGCCAGGCGCCGTTGTCGCAGGTGGACGAAAAGCCGATGCGGCGCGCCTCGATGCCGCAACTGCGGCAGCTGCTGACCGAGCAGGACATCGCCGACTACCAATACGGCTGAGCCCGGCCGCGGCGCGACGTGACACCTGCCTGCCCTCCTCCCCGCTTCATCGCCGCCACAACGAAAAACGCCCCGCAAAGCGGGGCGTTCCGGACAGCCTTGAGGGCGATCGATCAGCGCTTGTCGGCGCTGGTGTAGTCGCGCTTGTCGTAGCCGGTGTAGATCTGGCGCGGACGGCCGATCTTCATTTCCGGGTCGACCTGCTGCTCCAGCCAGTGCGAGACCCAGCCGGCGGTGCGGGCGATGGCAAACATCACGGTGAACATCTCCACCGGAATGTTCAGCGCCTTGTAGATGATGCCCGAGTAGAAGTCGACGTTCGGGTACAGCTTGCGCTGCACGAAGTAGTCGTCCTTCAGCGCGGCCTCTTCCAGCTTCAGGGCCACTTCCAGCAGCGGGTCGTTGACGCCCAGCTCGCCCAGCACCTTGTGGGTCATCTCGCGGATGATCTTCGCGCGCGGGTCGAAGTTCTTGTACACGCGGTGGCCGAAGCCCATCAGGCGGAAGCTCGAGTTCTTGTCCTTGGCCTTGGCCACGGCGCTCTCGACGTTGTCGGCGGTGCCGATCTCTTCCAGCATCTTCAGCACGGCTTCGTTGGCGCCGCCGTGCGCCGGACCCCACAGCGCGGTGATGCCCGCGGCGACCGAAGCGTACGGGTTGGCGCCAGTGGAACCGACCAGGCGCACGGTCGAGGTCGAGGCGTTCTGCTCGTGGTCGGCGTGCAGGATGAACAGCAGGTCCAGGGCCTTGGCCACGACCGGGTTCATCTGCAGCTGCTCGCTCGGCACCTCGAACATCATGTGCAGGAAGCGCTCGACATAGCCGAGGTTGTTGCGCGGATAGCGGATCGGCCAGCCGATCGAGTAGCGGTAGGCGGCGGCGGCGATGGTCGGCACCTTGGCGATCAGGCGGATCGCGGCCAGGCGGCGCTGCTCCGGATCGTTGAGGTCGAGGGTGTCGTGGTAGAACGCCGACAGCGAGGCCACGGTACCGGCCATCATCGCCATCGGGTGCGCGTCGTGACGGAAGCCGCCGAGGAAGTTCTTCAGCGACTCGTGCATCATCGTGTGATGCGTCACTTCGTGGTCGAACTTCTTGAATTCGTCGGCGGTGGGCAGCTCGCCGTTCATCAGCAGGTAGGCCACTTCGAGGAAGTTGGACTTCTCGGCCAGCTGCTCGATCGGGTAGCCGCGGTACAGCAGCACGCCGTTGTCGCCGTCGATGTAGGTGATCGCCGACTTGCAGCTGGCGGTCGCGGTGAAGCCCGAGTCGTAGGTGAAGAGACCGGTCTCCTTGGTCAACTTGGAAATGTCGACGCAATCGTTGCCCAGGGTGGGCTTGAGTACCGGAAGAACGACCGACTTGTCGCCGGCGTTCAACGTGACCTGATCAAGATCGGACACAGTGTGCGCTCCTCGATGGAAGGCGCCTGTCCGATTACGTTGCGAACAGACGCGTGAAGGAAGTCCACGGCAATCGCCACGGATCGCGCCATTATCGCACAGCAGCATTTGCGTCGTCGCTCACCCCTCCTGCGGCACGATGGCGGCAGGAAAGCGACACAGCGTTGCATCCTCGCCGCACTTTCACGGAAGGATGACACCGGCGCGCCCACGCCGGGAAGGGACCATGCAGCGGATAGCAAAACGGCCGCGCAAGCGGCCGTCGCTTTACATCCGTTCGACGGTTCCGGTCAGCGCGCGTAGCGCTTCTGGAACTTGTCGATGCGGCCGCTGGTGTCGATGACCTTGTGCTTGCCCGTGTAGAACGGGTGCGAAGCCGAGGAAATTTCGACCTTGATCAGCGGATACTCTTCGCCGTCCTCCCACTTGACCGTCTCTTTCGAGGACATGGTCGAACGGGTCAGGATCTTGAAATCGGAGGTGACATCGTGGAACACGACGTCGCGGTACTGGGGATGGATGTCGGCCTTCATGGGCTCGCACCGTAGGTGGCTGCTGGACAAGAGGGAAACTATAACAGCCCTGCCGCCCCCCACGCAACGTTTACGTCGCGGCAGATGCGGTGGCAACGCCCATGGGCGCCCCGCCCCGGGAGATCCCGCCCGGATGCGGGCGGGATCGGCAGGCTCAGCCGGCGCCGACTGCGGCCCGCGCCAGGCCCAGGAAGCGGGCGTGGTCGTAGCGGATCAGCATGGTCGCGTTGTCCGGCAGGCCCAGCTGGCGGTTCCAGTCGACCAGGGTGGCGCCGCGGGTATGCACCCCGGACAGCTCGATCTGCATCGGGCGCGCCTGCACCTCCTGGGCACCGTCGGGCTGCAGCGCCCAGGCCATCGCCAGTGCGTCGGCGGCATACCAGTGTTCGCCGCGCGCGTCTTCCGACCACAGCCGGGTCTTGCGCGAGATCAGCTCGTAGAAGCGCGCCTTCGGCGCATCCACCGCCAGCCACTGCTCGACCTCGCGGTGCGGCAGGCCATGCGCCACGGTCGCCTCCCAATCCGCCACTTCGATGTGCGGGAACGCCTTGAACACGATGTGCGCCGCCTCCGGATCGAAGGCGATGTTGAACTCGGCGGCCGGGGTGATGTTGCCATGGCAGGTGATCGCCCCGCCCATCACCAGGAAGCGGCCGACGCGCTGCGGCAGGGTCGGGTCCAGCTTCAGCGCCAGCGCGATGTTGGTCAGCGGTCCCAGCGCGACCAGCAGCAGGCGCCCGGCGTACTGGTGCGACAGGCGCAGGATCGCCAGCGCGGCATGCTCGGCCTCGGCGCCGCGCGCGGCCGCCGGCAGGTCGACGTCGCCGAAGCCGTCCTGGCCATGCACGTGCCCGGCGTCCACCGAGGGATGCAGCAGCGGATCGGCGCAGCCGGCGAACACCGGCACATCCTCGCGCCCGGCCACTTCGCACAGCTTCAGCGCATTGCGCACGGTGTGGCGCAGGCCGACGTTGCCGGCGGCGATGGTCAGCCCGACCACCTCGTGGCGCGGATCGGCGAACGCCATCAGCAGCGCCAGCGCATCGTCCACGCCGGGGTCGGTATCGATCAACAGGGGAATCTTGTCGCTCATGCGTCGCTTCGCTCGTCCATTCGGCCGCCGAGTCTGGCACCGCGGCGCGGGCATGGGAAGGCGCGGGGATTGGGGAGTCGGGATGACCAGCCATTCGGCTGTTGAAAACGGGGATTCGCAGAGGCGGCGCCACCGCCGTTCGTCGTAGGAACGGCTTCAGCCGCGACCGGGCGTTACCAGGACAGCCCCATCGCGGCTGAAGCCGCTCCTACGAGGAAGCCGTGGCGATGCCGCGTTTGCGAATCCCCAATCCCCAATGCCGAATCCCGGCCCCCTCACGCCCCGGCAAACCGCACCGCGCCACCGACCCAGCGCGCGACGATGCGGTCGGCCAGGACCGGCGCCTCCTCCAGCAGCCGGTCGGCCAGGGCGTGCACGCGCGGCAGCAGGCCGGCGTCGCGGGCCAGGTCGGCCACGCGGAACGCGGCCAGGCCGGTCTGGCGGGTGCCGAGCAGTTCGCCGGGGCCGCGCAGTTCCAGGTCCTTTTCGGCGATGACGAAGCCGTCGTTGGTCTGGCGCATGGTTTCCAGGCGCTGCCGCGCCATCGCCGACAGCGGCGCCTGGTACATCAGCACGCAGCTCGACGCCGCCGCACCGCGCCCGACCCGGCCGCGCAACTGGTGCAACTGCGCCAGGCCCAGGCGTTCGGCGTTCTCGATGATCATCAGCGAGGCGTTGGGTACGTCCACGCCGACCTCGATGACGGTGGTGGCGACCAGCAGGTCGATCTCGCCCTGCTTGAACGCGCGCATCGCCGCCTGCTTCTCCGCCGGCTTCATGCGCCCGTGCACCAGGCCCACGCGCAGCTCCGGCAACTGCGCCGACAGCGCCTCGAAGGTGGCCTGCGCGGCGCTGGCCTCGAGCCGGTTGCCGGCGCCGGCCTGCGCGGATTTCTCGCTGTCCTCGGCCTCTTCGATCAGCGTGCAGACCCAATAGGCCTGGCGGCCTTCGGCACAGGCCACGCGGATGCGCTGCACCAGTTCGGGACGGCGCTCGGCGTTGAGCACGATGGTCTGCACCGGGGTGCGCCCCGGCGGCAGTTCGTCGATCGAGGAAACATCCAGGTCGGCATACGCGGCCATCGCCAGCGTGCGCGGGATCGGCGTGGCGGTCATCACCAGTTGGTGCGGCACGCCTGCACCCGAGGCACCCTTGTCGCGCAACGCCAGGCGCTGGTGCACGCCGAAGCGGTGCTGCTCGTCGACGATGGCCAGGGCCAGGTCGTGGAAGCGCACCGCCTCCTGCATCAGCGCATGCGTGCCGACCACCACCTGCGCCTCGCCGGAGGCGATCTGCGCCAGGGTCGCGCTGCGCGCCTTGCCGGTGACCTTGCCGGCCAGCCAGGCCACGCGCACGCCCAGCGGCTCCAGCCAGCCGCGCAGGTTGGCCAGATGCTGTTCGGCGAGCAGTTCGGTGGGCGCCGCCAGCGCCGCCTGCTTGCGCTTGTCCACCGCCAGCATCGCCGCCAGCGCGGCGACCACGGTCTTGCCGCTGCCGACGTCGCCCTGCACCAGCCGCAGCATCGGCGCCGGCCGTTCCAGGTCGGCGCGGATCTGTGCGAACACACGCTGCTGCGCGCCAGTCAGTTGGAACGGCAGCGATTGCTGCAGGCGCTTGGCCAGCAGCCCGCGACCGCGTAGCGACGGCGCCGGCTGGCACTGCAGGGCGATGCGCTGACGCCGCAGGCTCAGGTGATGCGCGAGCAACTCCTCCAGCGCCAGGCGCTGCTGCGCCGGATGCAGCCCGGCGGCGAGCGCGCCCAGGTCGGCCTGCGGCGGCGGCCGATGCGCGACCAGCAGCGCGCTGCGCAGCGACGGCAGCCCGAGTTCGGCCAGCAACGACGCCGGCAGGAGCTCCAGCGCTGCCTCCTCGGGCAGCCGGTCCAGCGCCTGCCCGACCAGCCGGCGCACGGTCGCCGGGCCGACGCCCTCCACCGCCGGGTACACCGGATCCAGGCGATCACCCAGCGCCGCGTCGTCGTCCTCGCCGAGGATCTGATAGCTGGGATGCACGAACTCCAGCCCGTGCTGGCCCGGCTTGGGCGTGCCGAAGGCGCGCAAGCGCGCACCGACCGCGAACTGTGCCGCCTGCGCCGCACGGAACTGGAAGAAGCGCAGCACCACGGTGCCGCGCGAGTCGTCGGCCACCGCCACGCGCAGCATCGGCCGGTAGCGGAAGCCACGGTCCACCGCCTGCACCCGCCCCTCGATCTGCGCGGGCACGCTGGGTTGCAGCGCCGCCACGGTGGTCAGGCGGGTGCGGTCCTCATAGCGCAGCGGCAGGTGCAGCCACAGGTCCTGCAGCGTGGACAGGCCGCGCGCGGCGAATTTCTCCGCCAGCTTGGGACCGACGCCGGGCAGCGTGGTCAGCGGCACCTCGCCTGCCGCCGACAGCGCCGGCGCCGGAACCTGCACGCGCGGCACGGCGGGGGATCAGTCCAGCACCATCACCGCGTCCACTTCGAAGCCCGCGCCCTTGGGCAGCGCCGAGACTTCGATGGTGGAACGCGCGGGGAACGGCGCCTGGAAGTAGTCCTGCATCACCGCGTTGACCTGCGCGAACTGCGCCAGATCGGTGAGGTACAGCCCCAGGCGCACGATGCGATCCAGCGAGCCGCCGGCCGCCTCGGCCACCGCCTGCAGGTTGTCGAAGGCGCGGCGCGCTTGCGCGGCGATGTCGCCGGCGACGATCTCGCCGGTGGCCGGATCCAGCGGGATCTGCCCGGAGAAGTACACGGTGTTGCCGGCGCGCACGGCCTGCGAATACGGACCGATCGCGGCCGGTGCACGGTCGGTATGGATGATCTGGCGGGACATGGCGACTCCGTTGGAAGAATGTCCGCCTAGTTTAGCTGGCGTGCGCGGTTGGGGATTGGGGATTGGGGATTGGGGATTCGGAACTGGTCTGGTCCTGGCGTCGTAGGAGCGGCTTTAGCCGCGACGCCTTATCGATGAAGCGTCGCGGCTGAAGCCGCTCCTACTAAAATCTCCTGAAAGCGGGCGCCGCGGCGTGTCCCGCCCTCATGCTGCTCCCGAATCCCGAATCCCGAATCCCGAATCCCGAATCCCCAATCCCCAATCCCGACGCCTCACTGGCGCCGCACGCTCTGCACCGCATTCAAGCGCCGCAGCCGGCGCATCACCTCGGCCAGGTGGTTGCGGTCGCGCACCTGGATGTTGAAGCGCAGCACCGCGGCGTTGAAGTCGCGGTCCAGGTAGTCGACGCGCTCGATGTTGGACTGGCTCTGCGCGATCGCCGCGGCCAGCTGCGCCAGCACGCCGGTGCGGTTCTCCACGTCCACCACCAACGCGGTGTCGTAGTCGCCGATGACGCTGGTATCCCAGCCGATCGGCACCCAGCGCTCGGGCGACTTGCGCAGTTCGGCCAAGTTCGGGCAGTCCAGCCGATGCACCACGATGCCCTTGCCGGCGGTGTGGTAGCCCATGATCTCGTCGCCGGGAATCGGCTGGCAGCAGTTGGCGAAGCTGACCACGCCGCGCTCGGTGCCGTTGATCAGGATCTTTTCCTGCGAGTGCTTGGAATGGCCGCCGCCGCGCAGTTCGGCGTACGCCATCAACGCCTGCGCCGCCTGGTTGGGCATCCAGTTGCCCAGCGCGACGTCGGCCAGCAGCGCTTCCAGGCGCGGGTAGCGGTGCTCGCTGAGGAACGAATCCAGGCGCCCCTTCGGCAGCCGTTCCAGCGAACTGTCCATCGCCTCCAGCGCGCGGTCGAGCATGCGGTGGCCGAGCTGCACCGCGTCCTCGTGCTCGAGCTGCTTGAGCTGGTGGCGGATCGCGGTGCGCGCCTTGCTGCTGACCACGAACTCCAGCCACTGCGGCTTGGGCGTGGCCGAGCGCGCGGTGATCACTTCCACCGTCTGTCCGCTGACCAGCTTGGTGCGCAGCGGCACCAGCTTCTTGTCCACGCGCGAGGCCACCGCGCGGTTGCCCACGTCGGTGTGCACCGCATAGGCGAAGTCCAGCGCGGTGGAGTTGCGCGGCAACGCCAGGATCTTGCCCTTGGGCGTGAACAGGTAGACCTCGTCCGGGAACAGGTCGACCTTGACGTTGTCCAGGAACTCCAGCGACGAGCCGGCGGCGCGCTGCGATTCGATCAGTTCGACGATCCACGCATGCGCGCGGCTCTGCGCGCTGTTGGGCGAATCGCCGCCGAACTTGTAGGTCCAGTGCGCGGCGACGCCGCGCTCGGCGATCAGGTCCATCTCCTCGGTGCGGATCTGCACTTCGATCGGCGAGCCGTAGGGCCCGAACAGCACCGTGTGCAGCGACTGGTAGCCGTTGGCCTTGGGAATGGCGATGAAGTCGCGGAAGCGCGCATCCAGCGGCTTGAAGGTGGCGTGCACCGCGCCGAGGGCGTGGTAGCAGTCGGGCACGCCACGCACCACCAGGCGGAAGCCGAACACGTCCATCACCTGGTCGAAGGATTTGTTCTCGTCGCGCATCTTGTTGTAGATGCTCCACGGGGTCTTGATCCGGCTCACCAGCCGGTGTTCCAGCCCTTCCTTGGCCAGGCGCTGCGACAGTTGCACCTCCACCTGCGCCATCGACTCGCGGCGCACCACCGGCTGGCTGCGGATATGCTTTTCGATGATCGCGTGGCGCCAGGGATGCAGCGCGCGGAAGCCGAGGTTCTGCAGCTCGGACTTCATCAGGCTCATGCCCAGGCGCTGGGCGATCGGCGCGTAGATCTCCAGGGTCTCGCGGGCGATGCGGCTGCGCGCCTCGGCGCTCTGCGCGCCCAGCGTGCGCATGTTGTGCAGGCGGTCGGCGAGCTTGATCATGATCACGCGCAGGTCGCGCGACATCGCCAGCAGCATCTTGCGGAAGCTCTCGGCCGCCGCTTCCTGGCGGTCGCGGAACTTGAGCTTGTCCAGCTTGGTGACGCCGTCGACCAGTTCCGCCACCGCCTCGCCAAACTCGGCGGCCAGTTCGGCGCGGGTCAGCGGCGTGTCCTCGATGGTGTCGTGCAGGATCGCCGCGATCAGCGCCTCCACGTCCAGGCCGAGCTCGGCCAGCACGCCGGCCACCGCCACCGGATGGGTGATGTAGGGCTCGCCGGACTTGCGGGTCTGCCCCGCGTGCGCGGCCGCGCCGACCTCCCACGCGCGGCGCAGCAGCGGGATCTGCTCGGCAGGCAGATAGCTGGCGCTGCGTTCGAGCTGCAGGACGTAGTCGGGGACCGCCTCGTCGGCCGACGGCGGCGCGGCACTGGCGACCTGGGCAGAAGGGCCTGGGTTCATGCGGAAAGACTATGCCAGCGGCGCGTGGACGGCAAACCCGCAAAACGAAACAGCCCGCGGATGCGGGCTGTTCGCAGGACGATCGCGACGCGGGGACGCGATCAGTCGTCGTTCTTGGACATGTCCTCGTCGGCCACCACCTCGGCCGCGGCCCATTCCAGGGCTTCGCGCTCGGCGCGCTCGCGCTCGGCCTTCTCGACCTCGTCGATCAACGCGTTGTCGATCTTGCGCGCGGCGATTTCGCGCAGCGCCAGCACGGTCGGCTTGTCGGCCGATTCGGTGTTGTCGAGGGTGGCCTGCACGCCGTTGGCGAGCTGGCGGGCGCGCTTGGACGCCATCATGACCAGTTCGAAACGGTTGTTAACGACTTCCAGGCAATCTTCTACGGTGATGCGGGCCATGCGGGCTCCCGGCGGGCCGGCAACGGCCACGCGTTCGAATGAGGGAAAGGGCGGGGATTGTAGGGCGAACGCCGCCCAAGATCAACCCCACCCCCTTGCGTTCCCTTTGGAATCAGCCAGTTGGCTGTTCCTGCAGGAGGGTGGCGATCAGCGCGGCATGGCGCTGCTGCTGCGGCAGCCGGCGCAGGCGGCTGGCGACGAAGATCGCGCACATCTCGTCCACGGCGGTGTCGAAGTGCTCGTTGACGATCACGTAGTCGAAGTCGGCGTAGTGCGACATCTCTTCCCGCGCGGCAGCCAGCCGCTGCGCGATCACCGCCTCGCTGTCCTGGCCGCGCTTGCGCATGCGCTGCTCCAGCGCCTCGCGCGAGGGCGGCAGGATGAACACGCTGACCGCGTCCGGCACCTTGGCCCGGACCTGGCGGGCGCCCTGCCAGTCGATCTCCAGCAGCACGTCGTGGCCGGCGGCCAGCTGCGGCTCCACCGACTGCCGCGCGGTGCCCTTCCAGTCGCCGTGCACGCGGGCGTACTCGAAGAAGTCGCCGGCATCGATCATCCGCTGGAACTCGTCGGCGGAAACGAAATGGTAGTGCTCGGCATGGCGTTCGCCCGGGCGCGGCGCACGCGAGGTGAACGAGATCGACAGCGCGATCTGCGGATCGCGCGCCAGGGTCGCGTTGACGATGCTGCTCTTGCCGGCGCCGGAGGGGGCCGCCACGATGTAGAGAGTGCCGCGCATTTTCTTGGGAATGGGGAGTCGGGAATGGGGAATGGGAACAGCACCGAGCCGGGCTGGGGGTGAATCGTACCCGCTTTGACGATTCCCCATTCCCGATCGCCCATTCTCGGCTACTCCAGGTTCTGCACCTGCTCGCGGATCTGGTCGATCAGCACCTTCAGTTCCACCGCGGCGTTGGAGGTGCGGCTGTCCACCGACTTCGAGCCCAGGGTATTGGCCTCGCGATTGAACTCCTGCAGCAGGAAGTCCAGGCGCCGGCCGGCCGGTTCCGGCTGGCGCAGCACCCGGCGCAGTTCCTTGATGTGGCTGCCGAGCCGGTCCAGTTCCTCGTCCACGTCGAGCTTTTGCAGCCACAGCACCAGCTCCTGCTCGGCGCGGCCGGGGTCGACCGGATGCGGCAGGTCGGCCAGGCGCGCCGCCAGCTTGGCGCGCTGGCCGTCGCGGATGGCCGGGATCAGCGTGCGCACCTCGCCGGCGATGCGTTCCACCGCATCGACCCGCTCGACGATGGCCGCGGCCAGCTTGCCGCCCTCGCGCTCGCGCGCGGCGACGAACTCGGCCAGCACCTCGTCCAGCAGCTCCAGCGCCTGCGCCTGCAGCGCCGCCGGATCGACGCTCTGCCCCTGCAGCACGCCGGGCAACTGCAGCAGGTCGACGAACTGCACCTGCATCTGCGCAAAGCGCGCGCCCAGCCGTTGCGCCAGCACGCCCAACTGCTCGACCAGGGCCTCGTTCACCGCCAGGGTCTGCGCCGCGTCCGGCGCGCGCAGGCGCAGCATCAGGTCGAGCTTGCCGCGGCTGATCCGCGCGGCCACGCGTTCGCGCAGTTGCGGCTCCAGCGCGCGCAGTTCCTCCGGCAGGCGCACGCCCACCTCCAGGAAACGGTGGTTGACCGAGCGCAGCTCGCACCCCAGCGTGCCCCAGGGAGTGATGCGCTCGGCGCCGGCGTAGGCGGTCATGCTGCGGATCATGCGGTGTTCCAATGCGGACAAGGGGCGGATGTTAACCTAGCGCCCTTTCCTGCCTTGCCGAACGCGGTCACATGCCGCGCATGGCCCCGCCCTTCCCGGAATCCTGCATGTCCTTCTCCCGTCCCAGCGGCCGTACGGCCGATCAGTTGCGCCCGGTCCGCATCGAACGCGCCTTCACCCGCCATGCCGAAGGCTCGGTCCTGGTCAGCTTCGGCGACACCCGCGTGCTGTGCAACGCCAGCGTCGAGAACCGCGTGCCGGGCTTCCTGCGCGGCAAGGGCGAAGGCTGGGTCACCGCCGAATACGGCATGCTGCCGCGCGCCACCCATTCGCGCTCCGATCGCGAAGCCGCGCGCGGCAAGCAGGGCGGACGCACGCTGGAGATCCAGCGCCTGATCGGCCGCGCGTTGCGCGCCTGCGTCGACCGCACCGCGCTGGGCGAGCGCACCATCACCCTGGACTGCGACGTGCTGCAGGCCGACGGCGGCACCCGCACCGCCGCCATCACCGGCGCCTACGTGGCCCTGGTGGATGCAGTGAACTGGCTGCAGAAGCGCGGCGACCTGAAGAAGCCGGTGGTGCTGGGCGCGGTCGCGGCGGTCTCGGTCGGGGTCTACCGCGGCGTGCCGGTGCTGGACCTGGACTATGCCGAGGACAGCGACTGCGATACCGACATGAACGTGGTGATGAACGACGGCGGCGGCTTCATCGAGCTGCAGGGCACTGCCGAGGGCCACGCCTTCCGCCGCGACGAACTGGACGCGCTGCTCGGCCTGGCCGAGCGCGGCATCGGCGCGCTGCTGGCGGCGCAGCGCGCGGCCCTGGCGCAATGAACCGGCGCCTGGCCCTGGTCACCCTGGTGGTGGCCGACTACGACGAGGCCATCGCCTGGTACACCGGCAAGCTGGGGTTCCGGTTGCTGGAAGACGTGGACCAGGGCCACAAGCGCTGGGTCGTGGTCGGGCCTGGCGATACGCGCGGCGCGGCGCTGCTGCTGGCGCGCGCCAGCGACGAGGCGCAGCGCAGCCGCATCGGCGACCAGACCGGCGGCCGGGTCGGCTTCTTCCTGCACACCGACGACTTCCAGCGCGACCATGCGGCGATGCGCGCCGCCGGCGTGGAATTCCTGGAAGCCCCGCGTCACGAACCCTACGCCACGGTCGCGGTGTTCCGCGATCTCTACGGCAACACCTGGGATCTGCTGGAGCCCACCGCATGAAACTGGTCCTGGCCAGCAGCAACGCCGGCAAACTCGAAGAACTGCATGCCCTGCTCGACGACGTCGGCGTCGACCTGATCGCGCAATCCACGCTCGGCGTCAGCGATGCCGACGAGACCGGCCTGACCTTCGTCGAGAACGCGCTGCTCAAGGCGCGCCACGCCGCCCGCGTCACCGGCCTGCCGGCACTGGCCGACGACTCCGGCATCTGCGTGGACGCGCTGCACGGCGCGCCGGGCCTGTATTCGGCGCGCTACGCCGGCGAACACGGCAATGCGCAGGCCAACATCGACAAGCTGCTGGACGCACTGCGCGATGTCCCGGACGCGCAGCGCGGTGCGCACTTCTACTGCGTGCTGGTGCTGCTGCGGCATGCCGAGGATCCGCAACCGCTGCTGGTGGAAGGCCGCTGGCGTGGCCGCATCGCGCGGGCCCGTGCCGGCACCGGCGGGCACGGCTACGACCCGGTGTTCCTGGACCCGGACCACGGCCAGACCGCGGCCGAGATGCCGCTGGCGCTGAAGAACCGCATCAGCCATCGCGCCATTGCGCTGCAGCAGCTCAGGCAGCGCCTGGCCGACCTGCTGGCGGCGCAACCCGCCGGGTGAACGCGCCGCGCGCGGGCGCCAGGCCAGGACATGCGCCATGGCGCGCGCGGCCCGTGTCGCGCCACACCGCCAGGCCCTGACCACCACCCAGCACCCGCGCCGCCCGCCTCTCCGCTTTCCCCGCTTTCCCCGCTTTCCCGCCCTCGCCGCCATGCCGCACGCCCACGACCCTTGCCAGCATCCGCCCGGCGCCGCCTGCCCGGACCCGTCCGCGCACGCCGGCAGCCCGCCGCTGGTACCGCCGCCGCTGTCGCTCTACGTGCACCTGCCATGGTGCGTGCGCAAATGCCCGTACTGCGACTTCAATTCGCACGCGGCCAAGGGCGCGCTGCCGTTCGACGCCTACGTGGAGGCGCTGATCCGCGACCTGGACCAGGATCTGCCGCTGGTCTGGGGCCGGGTGGTCAACAGCGTGTTCTTCGGCGGCGGCACGCCCAGCCTGTTCCCGCCGGAGGCGATCGACCGCTTCCTGCAGGCCGCCAGCGCCCGGCTGCGCTTCGCGCCCGGCCTGGAGATCACCCTGGAGACCAATCCCGGCACCGCCGAGCACGGCCGCTTCGACCGCTATCTGGCGGCCGGGGTGAATCGCCTCAGCTTCGGCATCCAGAGCTTCGACGATGCGGCCCTGCAGCGGCTGGGCCGCATCCACGACGGCGCCGAGGCCGAGCGCGCGGTGAAGCTGGCGCAGGACGCCGGCTACGCCAATCTCAACCTGGACCTGATGTACGCGCTGCCGCAGCAGACCCTGGCCGAGGCCGAGCGCGACATCGCGCAGGCGCTGGCGCTGCAGCCGACCCACCTCAGCCACTACCAGCTCACCCTGGAACCGAACACGCTGTTCGCCGCGCGGCCGCCGCAGGGCATTCCCGAGGACGACGACGCCTGGGACATGCAGGAGCGCTGCCAGGCGCTGCTGGCCGAGGCCGGCTACGCGCAATACGAGGTCAGCGCCTACGCCCGCGCCGGCTACCGCTGCGCGCACAACCTCAACTACTGGACCTTCGGCGACTATCTCGGCATCGGCGCCGGCGCCCACGGCAAGATCAGCTCCGGCGCCGAGCAGAGCATCCTGCGGCGCTGGAAGCACAAGCATCCGCAGGCGTTCCTGGACGCGGCCGGGACCCCGGCGGCGATCGGCGGCGACGAATGGATCGCGCCGGAGCGGCGCCCGTTCGAGTACATGCTCAACGCGCTGCGCCTCAACGACGGCTTCGCGCTGCGCGACTTCAGCGCCCGTACCGGCCTGCCGCTGCAGGCGATCGCTCCCGCCCTGGCCACCGCGCAGGCCCGCGACTGGCTGCGGGTGGACGCCGGCCACGCCGTGCCGACCGAGCTGGGGCGGCGCTTCACCAACGACGTGGTCGCCCTGTTTCTGCCCTAGGACGGTGTCCTGGCGACGCCGCCCGCCTTGGTTGCGGCGGCGGATCGTGCTACATACCGCGCAGAAAAGTACAACGGCGATCACAGGATGCCCGTGTCTGCGACCATGTCGGCCCCGCCGGCGACGCTTGCCAGCGCCGCCCTGCCGGCGCGCGTGCGCGACCTCCTGCAGACCTTGCACGCCCAGCTGTGGCAGGCCCTGGACACGCCGTTGCAGGCGACCCTGGACGACCTGGAGCAGACCCTGTTCGAGCAGGCCCAGCGCGCCCGCAACGGCCAGGTGCAGCAGGACATCTACCAGGAAGTGCAGCGCTTGCGCGCGCAGCGCGCGGGCGTTGCGCCGTTCTATCGGGGGCACCTGGAAGCCGGATTGGCCGGCATCCGCAGCCCGTTGGCGATGGCCGCCACGCCGCGCGCGGCCAAGGCCGGCGCCACCGCGCAGATGATGACCCTGGTCGCCGATGTGGATATCGACCGCGACATCGTGCTGCACGAGATCGCCCGCCGCGAGGCCACCCGCTGCAACATCCCGCTGCAGTTGCTCGGCCAGCGCTTCGGCGTGCTGGCGGCGCGGCCCGCCTTCGAGATCGAGCAGTTGCCGCTGGGGCCGCACGCGCTGTGCCGGCTGCTGCGCGATGCCGGCGACGCGCTGGGCCTGGGCCTGGACACGCAATTGGCGCTGTACCGCGCCTTCGAACGCCAGGCGCTGGCGCGCTACGGCGAGATGGTGGAACGGGCCAACGTCATGCTCACCCGGGCCGGGGTGCTGCCGGGCCTGATCTACCTGCCCTACGTGGCGCGCAGCACCAACGTCGAGCCGGGCGCGCGCCGCGTCGCGCGCATGCCCGCAGGCACCGAGCCAGCCGCTGCCGCCAACGGCCCCAGGGGGAGCGGCAGCGCTCCCGGCCAGGCCGCGCCTGCCGCGAGCGTGTCGCCAGGGCCCGCCGCCCCACCGCCGCTGCCGCCAGCGGGGCCGGCGGCCGGTGCCGGCGAGCCAGCCGCTGGCGGTCCCGATCTGGCCACGCTGCGCCAGCTGCTGGCGGCCGCACGCGCGCATGCCACGCCCGCTGCCGCGGCGCCGGCGGCCATGGCCACCGGTGCCGCCCCCCTCCCGTCGCTGCCGGCGAGCGCCGTCGGCGCGGCGCCGGTGCCGACCGCCAGCCTGCTGGAGGCCCTGGGCGAACTGCAGGCGCAGCCGCCGGCCCACAGCACCCTGGGCGGGCTGCGCGGACGCCGCCACC
Source organism: Xanthomonas indica (assembly GCF_040529045.1). Classification (NCBI taxonomy): domain Bacteria; kingdom Pseudomonadati; phylum Pseudomonadota; class Gammaproteobacteria; order Lysobacterales; family Lysobacteraceae; genus Xanthomonas; species Xanthomonas indica. Next base: position 4,344,277 of record NZ_CP131914.1, read on the forward strand.
TGCGCGACGTGCGCGCCGCCCTGCTGCAGGCGCTGCGCGCCACCCACGGCGCACAGGCGATACTGGCACCGCAGCAGGCCGACACCTTCGACCTGCTCGGCCTGCTGTACGGCGAGATCGAGCGCGAGGTACGTCCCGACGCACCGGCTGCGGGGCTGCTGGAACGCCTGCAGGTGCCGCTGGTGCGCGCGGCGCTGCAGGATCCGGCGTTCTTCGCGCACAGCCGCCACCCGGCGCGGGAACTGCTCAACGCCGTCGCCGAATCGGGCGCGACCTGGCTGGGCGAAGACGACAGCGATCCGACGCTGCTGCTCAAGCTCAACCACGCGGTGGACCGCGTGGTCGAGGAGTACGAAGGCGACGAGGTCGTCTTCGAACAGGCCCACCAGGACATCCTGGCGCAGCAGCGCAGCCTGGCGCACAAGGCCGAGATCGCCGAACGCCGCCACGTCGAGGCCGCGCGCGGCAAGGAACGGCTGGAGCTGGCCAAGCAGACCGCGACCGCCACCCTGGAGGCGCTGTGCACTGCCCGGCAACCGCCCGGCTTCGTGCAGACCCTGCTGCAGCAGGCCTGGTCCGACGTACTGGTGCTGACCCTGCTGCGCCAGGGCGAGGACTCGGAGACCTGGCGCGAACGCATCGGCCTGGCCGAGCGCATCGCCGAGGTCACCTGCCAAAGCGACGGCGCTTCCGATGCCGCCCTGGCCGAGCGCGTGTGCCAGGCGCTGCTGCAGGTGGGCTACCACCAGCAGGAAGCCGAGGCGATCGCCCGCCGCCTGTCCACGCCCGGCGGCACCGATGCCACCACCTCGCGTACCGAACTCAGCGTGCGGCTGAAGGCGCGCACCCGCCTGGGCGACCAGGGCGAGGACGGCGAACGGCCGTCGCTGCCGCCACGCACCGAGACCGAACAGGCCGCGTATGCGCGGCTGCGCACGCTGCCGTTCGGCACCTGGTTCGAGTTCGTGGTCAACCAGCAGGGCGACCTGAAACGGCAGCGCCTGTCCTGGTACAGCCCGATCACCGATCGCGCGCTGTTCGTCAACCAGCGCGGCCAGAAGGCCGCCGAGCACACCCTGGACGGGCTGGCGCGGCTGTTGGCGCAGGGCCAGGCCCGCATCGTCAGCGAAGACCGCGCCCGCCTGATCGACCGCGCCTGGCAGGCCGCGGTACGCGCGCTGCGCACCCTGGCAGGCGCGCCCGCGGCCGACGACGCGATGGAGGGCGCATGAGCGTCGAGGCCCGCCGCTCGCCGCGCCGCCAGGTCCCGGAGATGGTGCCGGTGCTGGACCTGATGGAAGACGCGGTGGTCGGCCGCCTCGGCAACGTGTCCGAACACGGCATGCTGCTGCTGGCCTCGGCGCCGCTGCACGAGGACGCCCTGTACCAGCTGCGCTTCGCGATGCCACACGCCGACCGCGAGGTGCAGATCGACGTCGGCGCGCACCTGCTGTGGAGCGAAGCCTCGCACGCACCGGGCCAGGCCTGGGCCGGCTTCCGCTTCCTGACCATTGCCCCCGCGCACCGCGACCTGCTGCGGCAATGGATCAACGCCGCATCCGGCGGCTAACGCCGCCGATCTCGTAGGAGCGGCTTTGGCCGCGACCGGCATTCGCGGGAACGCCTCGGTCGCGGCTGAAGCCGCTCCTACGACAGCCATCCGAGTCCGTTGCGCGCTCCGACTCAAAAAGATCCAGCGGATCGACAAAGCCCCGCGTCGCCGGCGCAGCTTCGGCAACGTACGCTATGCGCACGCCGCCCGCTCACGTCCGCACACCTACACCGTTTCCGGCACACTTGGCGCCCCCGTTTCCGCATCGCCGAACGAGCCACTGCCATGCCCCAGCACGACCCCAGCGCCCTGTACGCCGACCACCTGCGCACCCTGACCCGACGCGCCGACGAGGCGCTGGCGCGCGGCGGCTTCGACCACCTGGTGGTCCCCAGCGGCAGCCTGCACTACCAGGTGTTCGACGATCGCGACTATCCGTTCGCGGTGAACCCGCAGTTCAAGGCCTGGCTGCCGCTGACCCGGGTGCCCAACAGCTGGCTGGTATACACGCCCGGGCGCAGGCCGCAGGTGATCTTCCACCAGCCGCGCGACTACTGGCACGTGGTGCCGGACGCACCCAGCGGCTGGTGGGTGGAGCACTGCGACGTCCACCTGATCCGCACCCCGGACGAGGCGCTGGCGCTGCTGCCGGATGCCGCGCGCAGCGCGATCCTGGGCGAGCCGCAGAGCGCACTGGGCGGCTACGTGCCGAACAACCCGGCGCAGGTGCTGCAGTACCTGGAGTACCACCGCGCCTACAAGACGCCCTACGAGCTGGCGCTGATGCGCCAGGCGCAGCACTCGGCGGTGCGCGGCCATCGCGCCGCCGAGGCCGCGTTCCGCGACGGCCGCAGCGAATTCGAGATCCACATGGCCTACTGCGCCGCGGTCGGGCAGGACGCGAACGAACTGCCGTACGGCAACATCGTGGCGCTGAACGAACACGGCGCCGTGCTGCACTACACCGAACTGCAGCGGCAGGCGCCGACGCCGCTGCGCAGCTTCCTGATCGACGCAGGCGCCTCCGCGCACGGCTACGCCAGCGACATCACCCGCACCTATGCCGCCGATCCCGGCAGCGAGTTCCAGGCGCTGATCGACGCGGTGGACGCCGCGCAGCAGCGCATGGGCCAGAACGTGCGCGCCGGCGTCGACTACCGGCAACTGCACCTGGAGGCGCACCTGGCGCTGATGGGGGTGCTGAAGGATGCCGGCGTGCTCACCGTGTCGCCGGAAACCGCGGTGGCCACCGGCGTCAGCGCCGCGTTCTTCCCGCACGGCCTGGGCCACCCGATCGGCCTGCAGGTGCACGACGTCGCTGGCTTCGCCGCCAGCGACCGCGGCGGCCGCATCGAACGCCCCGATGGCCACCCCTACCTGCGCATGACCCGCACCCTGGAGCCGGGCATGGTGGTGACGATCGAGCCGGGCCTGTACTTCATCGACATGCTGCTCGACGACCTCAAGCAGGCCGGCCACGGCGACAGCGTCGACTGGGCGCGCGTGGAACAGTTCAAGCCCTACGGCGGCATCCGCATCGAGGACGAGGTGGTGTGCACCGAGGACGCGCCCGAGAACCTGACGCGTCCGGTATTCGCGGCGGCCTGAGGGCCGCCGCCGGGATTGGAGAATCGGGATTGGGGAATCGCAACAGCAAAAGCGCCGGGTCCGCTAGCTGACCTTTCTGCGCGCGGTCGCCGCTTTTTCCATTCCCTAGTCCCTATTCCCCATTCCCAGCCATCAAGGCCTCGATCTCCTCGGCGCTGCGCGCCAGGGCCTCGGTGAGCACGCGGTGGCCGTCGTCGGTGATCAGCACGTCGTCCTCGGTGCGGATGCCGATGCCGCGCCACTTCGCATCCACGTCCTTGTCGTCCGGCGACACGTACAGGCCGGGTTCGATGGTGAACACCATGCCCGGCTCGAGCAGGCGCGATTCGCCGGCCAGCCGGTAGTCGCCGACGTCGTGCACGTCCAGGCCCAGCCAGTGCCCGGTCTTGTGCCGGTAGAAGCGCCGGTAGTCGCCGCTGGCCAGGTTCTGCTCCAGGCTGCCCTTGAGCAGGCCCAGCCGCAGCAGACCTTCGGTCAGGGTCTGCACCGCGGCCAGGTGCCCGGCCTCGTAGGCCACGCCCGGCCGCGCCTGCGCCAGCGCGGCGGCGTGGGCAGCGCCGACCAGGTCGTGCAGCGCGCGCTGTTCGGCGCTGAAGCGGCCGTTGGCCGGAAACGTGCGGGTGATGTCGGCGGCATAGCCGCGGTACTCGGCACCGGCATCGACCAGCACCAGCTCGCCGTCGCGTAGGCGCGCGGCGTTAGCGCGGTAGTGCAGCACGCAGGCGTTGTGGCCGCTGCCGACGATGCTGCCGTAGGCCGGCCAGGCATCGCCGGCGCGGAATTCGCGCTCGATCTCGGCCTGCAGTTGGTATTCGTGCACGCCCGGGCGCGCCAGCCGCATCGCCGCGCGGTGCCCGGCCACGCTCAGGTCGGCCGCCACCTGCATCAGCGCGACTTCGTCGCGCGATTTGAACAGGCGCTGCTCGTGCAGCAGATGGCCCAGTTCCAAAAATTCGTGCGGTGGCTGCGCGCCGTGCCGCACCTGCTCGCGCACGCGCTTGACCCAGCCGATCAGCTTCAGGTCGAAATCGACGTCGCGGCCGAAGTGGTAGTACACCCGCGAGCGGCCTTCCAGCAGCCCCGGCAGGATCTCGTCGAGGTCGTCGATCGGATAGGCATCGTCCATGCCGTAGCGCTCGACCGCGCCTTCCTGGCCCGCCCGCGGGCCGTCCCAGGCTTCGCGCTCGGGGTCGCGCTCGCGGCAAAACAGCAGCGCTTCGCCGTGGCGGCGCCCGGGCACCAGTACCAGCACCGCATCCGGCTCGGGGAAGCCGCACAGGTACCAGAAGTCCGAATCCTGCCGGTACGGGTAGTGCGTGTCGTGGCTGCGCACCCGCTCCGGCGCGCTGGGCAGCACCAGGATGGCCTGCTCGCCGGCCATGTCCATCAGCTGCCGACGGCGGCGCGCGTACTCGCCGGAGGAAATCCCGGTGAGCCGCTTCATCAGTTCAGGCGCTGCCGGTGGCGCGGGCCGAGCACGCAGTCGCTGTGCAGCAACAGCGCCGCCACGCGCACGAACTCCTCGATCTCGGCCAGCGCGTCCTCGTCCTCGTCGCCGCTGTCGAAGTCGTCGGCACTGGCCTGGGCCAGCCGTGCGAGGTCCTGCAGCGCTTCCTGGCCCTCCTCGGACAGCGGCGGTGCCGCCCCTGCGGCCAGGCCGAAGCCGCCGAGGAAGCCGCGGCACCAGTCGAACAGCGCGTCGGCGCGCTCGGGCAGCGGCGCGCCGGCATCGGCCAGCACCAGGTCGAAACCGAAATCGCGGTCGTTCAGTTGCGCAGTCGTGGCCTCGCGCAGGCGATCCAGCGCGTCGCCGCTGCGCGGCGCGGCGATGCTGGCATCGGCCAGCACGGCAGCCGGCCACGCCGGCAGTTCGGCGCCGCCGCCGGCCAGCCAGCCGCACAGGGCGCCGTGCAGTTCGGCCGCCGACGCAGCCAGGCCAAGCGTCCGGCTGGCATCGGCGATCTGGTCGGCAGTGGGAAGTTCGGTCATGGAGCGAAGCCTGTCGGGCGCTGGCCACGGGCCTGTGGCGGCCTGCAGCGGAATCGGGACTGCGCAGTGTAGCAATCGCGTGTGCGCCGCCGCTTGTGGAGGCTTCCGACACGCGCCTACACTCCACCACCCGTTCTTTGACAGAAGTCACTTTCCGCCATGCCATTGGAGCACGTTGCTGCAGGAGCTGCGGAAAGGACCGGCCTTGCCTTGTTCGGCGAGACCTTGCTGGCCGCATGGCCGCTGGTGGCGCTCGCCGCGCTGGCGGCCTGCGGGATGGCCGCGCTGTTCGCACTGCGCTCGCGCCGGCGCCTGCGCGAGCAGTTGCACCGGCACGCACAGCTGCAGCAACGCGACCAGCACCTGAAACTGGCGCTGTGGGCCTCGGGCGAGCACTTCTGGGATTACGACCTGCAACAGCGCACGCTGCGGCTGATGCGCGCCGACGAGGCCACGCCGCACGCGCAGGACATCGGCCTGGTGATCCGCGAGAACGAGCCGCTGCGGATCCATCCCGACGACATGGAACAGGCGCGGCAGGTGCTGCAGGAACACCTGCAGGGCCTCACCGCGATCTACACCGCCGAGTATCGGGTGGACCTGGCCGGGGATGGGGTCTGGCACTGGGCGCGGGTGCGCGGCCGCGTGGTCGACTACGACGCCAGCGGCGCACCGCGTCGGCTCGCCGGCACCGCACGCGACATCACCTCGCACCGCCAGGCCGACCTGGAGCGGCGCATCGCCGCCGAAGTGCTGCGCAGCATGGGCGAAGCAGTCGCCGTGCTCGACGAGGAGCGCCGCTTCATCTCGGTCAACCCAGCCTTCACCCGCATCACCGGCTACAGCGAACGCGAGGTGCTGGGCCAGCCAATGACGCTGATCGACCACACGCCGGAAACGCCGGCCGCGCCAGTGGCCGAGCATGGCCGGCACTGGCGCGGCGAGGCCTGGAAGCGGCGCAAGGACGGCCAGGAGATCCTCTGCCACCTGCGCCGCAACACCGTGGTCGACGCCGACGGCCGCCAGAGCTTCCAGGTGGTGGTGCTGGAGGACATCACCGACCAGAAGCGCGCCGAGCAGGAACTGCGCTACCTGGCCAACTACGACACGCTGACCAGCCTTCCCAACCGTGCGCTGCTGTCCGAGCGCCTGGCGCGGGCGATCGTGCGTGCGCGACGCCAGGCCGGCTCGGTCGCGGTGCTGTTCCTGGACCTGGACCGCTTCAAGGACATCAACGATTCGCTCGGCCACGCGGTCGGCGACCGCGTGCTGCGCGCCGTGGCCGAACGCCTGCAGCAGGCGGTGGGGCCGCAGCACACGGTGGCGCGCCTGGCCGGCGACGAATTCACCGTGGTGGTCGAGGACATCGTCAGCCAGGGCGAGGCCGAGGCGGTGGCCGCCCGCGTGCTGGCCGCCTTCGAGGCGCCGCTGCGGCTGGACGAACGCCGCGAGGTCGCGGTCTCCAGCTCCATCGGCATCTCCCTGTTCCCGCAGCACGCGCTGCTGCCCAGCGAACTGCTCAAGCACGCCGACACCGCGATGTACCAGGCCAAGGCCGCCGGGCGCCGCAACGTGCAGGTGTACTCGGCGCGCATGGACGAGGCCACCCGCCATCGCGCCACCCTGGCCAGCACGCTGCGCAAGATCCCGCTGGACCAGGAACTGAAGCTGGTCTACCAGCCGCGCTACTCGCTGCGCACGCAGCGGGTGGTCGGCGTGGAAGCGCTGCTGCGCTGGCACAGCGCCGATTTCGGACCGGTCTCGCCGAGCCAGTTCATCCCGCTGGCCGAGGAGACCGGGCTGATCCTGGAGATCGGCGAATGGGTGCTGCGCCAGGCCTGCGGCGCGCTGCGCGACTGGCGGCGGATGGGGCTGACCGACCTGTGCATGTCGGTGAACGTGTCGGCGATCCAGCTCGAGCGCGGCAACCTGCCGGAGCTGATGGCCGAGATCCTCGCCGAGACCGGCGTGCCGGCCGCCAACATCGAACTGGAACTGACCGAGAGCGTGGTGATGTCGCAGGTCGGCAAGAACGCCGAATTGCTGCGCGCCTGCCGCGCGTTGGGGCTGACCCTGGCCATCGACGATTTCGGCACCGGCTATTCGTCGCTGGCCTACCTGAAGCGCCTGCCGATCAACACCCTGAAGATCGACCAGGAGTTCATCGGCGATCTCACCCGCGACCCGGACGACGAGGCGATCACCAGCACCATCATCGCGATGGGCCACTCGCTGGCGCTGAAGGTGGTGGCCGAAGGGGTCGAAGACGCCGGCCAGCTGGCGTTCCTGCGCGCGCACGGCTGCGACGAGATCCAGGGCCACCTGGTGGCGCCGGCGCTGGAGCCGGACGCCTGCCTGCGCCTGTTGCAGCAACCGCTGCGGCTGCCTGCCTGAGCGCCGGCCATGGCGCCGCCGCGCGGCGTCTTGACCGCCCCTCCGGCGCATGCCTATCGTGAGCGCCATGGACAGCCCTGACGCCCTCGCCGAGCTTCGCGCCCTTGCCGCACGCGTGGAAACGCTGGTCGAGCGCTGCCAGCGCCTGTCCGACGAGAACCGCAGTTTGCGCCAGCAGCAGGAACACCTGATCGGCGAGCGCTCGCAGTTGCTGACCAAGAACGAACAGGCGCGTTCGCGCGTGGAAGCGATGATCGCCCGATTGAAGTCCCTGGAGCAGCACACGTGAGCGAGCCGGTCAGCGTCCGCATCCTCGACCGCGAGTACACCGTCGGCGTCGAGGCCGAGGAGCGCGACGGCCTGCTCGCCGCCGCGCGCCTGCTCGACGCGAAGATGCGCGAGGTGCGCGGCAGCAACCGCATGGCCGCGGTGGATCGCGTCGCCGTTCTCGCGGCGCTGAATCTGGCGCACGAGCTGCAGCAACTGCGCGACGAGCACGCGCAGCGCGACCGCGAGATGGCGCGCACACTCGCCGATCTCAATCGGCGCCTGGACAGCGTGGTCGATACGACGCGCTGATCCGCTCGTGGCGCGGCGATCATCAACGTGAATTGCAACGCACCGAAGCACCGACGAACGGACTAGCCAAGCGCGACGACGGCGCTATACTCCACTTGCGTTCTCTGCTGTGAACGACAGCGTGTGCAAACATTCGCCTTGTCCCTTAATGACGACCACGGGGTGGCGACGGAATCGGGAGTGCAAGTCCGCCTCGTAGCGGGAAGCCCGATGATTCTCCAGCCATCCCACTTGAACCCCGGGTTCAAGGTCGTTTCGCACGCATCGTCACGGCGGAGAATGCAATTCTTCCAGGAAGCGGCGCCGCAAGGCGCCGTTTCCTTTTTGTGCGTCCGCAACCTGCGTGTCCACCACATCGTTGCCGGCGCAGCGCATGCGCGACGCGTTCTCGCGCCGGCCGAAACCCGGGATACTGGTGTCCCCACCACGGAGATCCCGGATTGCCGACGCTCGCCCAGATCCTCGACCGCTTCGACCCCGCAGCGGGATTCGATGTCCCCGCCAGCTGGCGACAAGGCCGCACCGCCTTCGGCGGACTGTCCGCGGCGCTGGCGCTGCAGGCGGCGCTGCGCACGGCGCCGTCCGCGTTGCCGCCACTGAAGTCGGCGCATATCGGGTTCATCGGCCCGGCCGACGGCACCCTGCGCTTCGATACGCAGGTGTTGCGCCAGGGCAAGTCCGCCACCTCGGTCGCGGTCGATTGCCTGGCCGACGGACAGGTCGCCCTGCGTGCCGCATTGCTGTTCGCGCAGCCGCGCCCCAGCCGCATCGCCCACGACTTCCTGCCGGCACGGCCGGCGGTGGTCGGCCCCGAGGCGGCGACGCCGATCGCCGACAGCGCCGCGACGCCGGCCTTCGTCGCCAACTTCGACATGCGCCTGGCCGGCGGCGCGCTGCCGCTGTCCGCCGCGGCCGACCCGGAGTTGCTGGTCTGGGCGCGCCATCGCGACGCCGACGGCGTGGACCCGAGCGTGGCCCTGGTCGCGCTGGGCGACTGCCTGCCGCCGGCCGCGATGACCTGCTTCAGCGCACCGGCGCCGGTCAGCTCGATGACCTGGACCCTGGACTTCCCGCAGCCGGCCAGCGCCAGCGACTGGTTCCTGCTGCGCTCGGCCAGCCTGCATGCCGAGGACGGCTACTCGCTGCAGGACATGCAGATCTGGGACACGGCCGGGCGGCTGGTGCTGTGGGGCCGGCAGACGGTGGCGCTCTACGCGTGATCGCCGCGGCGGCGACCGCGCCTGCTGGTCAGTGCGTGCGCCGGCGCCGACAATAGCGCCAATCCTCGCCACGCCTGCCCGATGACTGCCGACGACCGCGATTCCCTGCGCCAGGACCTGCGTGCGCGCCGCCGCGCGCTCACCGCGCCCGTGCGCCTGGCCGCCGCCGATGCGCTGGCGCAGCGGTTGCTGGACTTGCCGTTCGCGCCGCAGCACGGCCATGTCGGCGGCTACTGGGCCATGGACGGCGAGATCGCGCTGCACCGCTGGCAACTGTCGCTGCCGGACGCGGTGCAGTACTGCCTGCCGGTACTCAGCGGCGACACCCTGCGCTTCGCGCCGTGGCGTCCCGGGCAGCCGCTGCGCGCCAACCGCTACGGCATCCCCGAGCCCGACGTCGACCCGGCCACGACCCTGGGCCCGGCGCAGATGGCGCTGGTGGTGGCGCCGCTGGTCGGCTTCGACACCGCCGGCGGCCGCCTGGGCATGGGGGGCGGCTGGTATGATCGCAGCTTCGCTTTCCGCCAGCGGCAGGCCCCGCCGCCCTGGCTGGTCGGGGCCGCCTTCGACGCGCAACAGGTCGCGGCCTTGCCGCTCGCCGCCTGGGACGTGGCGCTGGACGCGGTCTGCACCGAATCCCTCACCCTGTCGACCGCGCACGATTTCCCCGCATGACCGCACGCACCCGCTATTGGCTGATGAAGTCCGAACCGGACGCCTTCTCGATCGACGACCTGCAGCGGGTCGGCACCGAACCGTGGAACGGCGTGCGCAACTACCAGGCGCGCAACTTCATGCGCGACGGCATGAAGGTCGGCGACGGCATCCTGTTCTACCACTCCAACTGCAAGGTGCCGGGCATCGTCGGCGTGGCGCGCGTGGCCAGCCAGGCCTACCCCGACGCCACCCAGTTCGATCCGTCCTCCGACTACCACGACCCCAAGGCCACCCCGGAGCAGCCGCGCTGGTACCTGGTGGACGTGGCGTTCGAGCGCAAGCTGGCGCGCACCATCGCGCTGGACGAGATCAAGCAGCACGCCGACGCGCTGGGCGAGGGCTTCCCCCTGGTCGCCCGCGGCAACCGCCTGTCGGTGTTCCCGGTCAGCGCCGCGCAGTGGAAGCTGCTGCTTTCGCTCGAATAGCCGGGATTCGGGATCGGGGATTGGGGATTTGCCTCCCAGCCCACCCGCCTGCCGCTTCAACGAATCCCCAATCCCGAATCCCCACTCCCGAGCTCTTCCAATGTCAGACGCCAAACGCCTTGCCGCCGAGAAAGCCATCGACTACGTCCAGGACGGCATGATCGTCGGCGTCGGCACCGGCTCCACCGTCGCCTATTTCATCGACGCGCTCGGCCGCATCGGCCACCGCATCAAGGGCGCGGTGTCCAGTTCCGAGCAGAGCACCGCGCGCCTGCGCCAGCACGGCATCGAGGTGCTGGAGCTGAACCACACCGGCAACCTGTCGCTGTACGTGGACGGCGCCGACGAGTGCGATCCGAACAAGTGCCTGATCAAGGGCGGCGGCGCCGCGCTGACCCGCGAGAAGATCATCGCCGAGGCCAGCGAGCGCTTCATCTGCATCGTCGACCCGAGCAAGCAGGTGCAGACCCTGGGCGCGTTCCCGCTGCCGATCGAGGTGATCCCGATGGCGCGCAGCCTGGTCGCCCGCGAGATCCTGGAGCGCACCGGCGGCCAGCCGGTGTGGCGCGACGGCGTCATCACCGACAACGGCAACGTGGTACTGGACGTGCATCACCTGTCGATCACCGACCCGGTGGCGCTGGAGCGCGAACTGAACCAGATCCCCGGCGTGGTCTGCGTCGGCCTGTTCGCACGCCGCCCGGCCGACGTGGTGATCGTCGGTGGCGAGCCGCCGCGCGTCCTGTAGACGCGCGCTGTCGCGCGCGTGGGATTGGGGAGTCGGGATTGGGGATTCGTAAAAGCGTGGATCCCGGCTTTTACGAATCCCCAATCTCCAATCACCAATCCCAGCTCTTGACGCCACGCGCACCATGCAACAAGGTGCGCGCTGTCTTCCTCTTGCCCTGGCCCTGCCCATGTCCCTCTTCCGCGCGCTCGGCGTCCTTCTTCTGCTCGCTCTCAGTGGCTGCGCCAGCGCCGGCGACCATTGGGTGGAACTGGGCGGACACCGCTACGAAGTGGAACTGGCGCAGAACGATGCGACGCGCGCGCGCGGACTGATGTTCCGCGACCAGATGGACGCCGACCACGGCATGCTGTTCATCCACGACCGCGAGGAACCGCAGGCCTACTGGATGAAGAACACCAAGATCCCGCTGGACATCCTGTACTTCGACAACCAGCGCAAGCTGGTGGCGCAACAGCGCGACGTGCCGCCGTGCTCGGCCGGCGACGCCTGCCCGCCCTACCCGAGCAACGCGCCGGCGCGCTACGTGCTCGAACTCAACGCCGGCCAGGCCGAGCAATTGAAGCTGCAGGACGGCACCGAACTGCGCTTCGGCCCGGGAATTCCACAGGGCCACTGACCCGTCAACGGTGCCGGCGGCGTCGGGAAAAGGCCCCGCGACCACGGCGCTGAACCCGACACCGCTGTCGGGAACGGCCGGACTTGATCGGGCCCGGCTTTGCCGCCAGTCTTGGGCCATGGCCGCCCCATTGACATTGCCGAGCTGGAATACCCTGGCCGCTCTGGATGACGATGCCCTGCCGCTGCTGGCGACCGCACTGCTGATCGCCCGCGACGAGTATCCGGAGCTGGATGCCGCCCATTACGACACCCTGGCGCAGAGCCACGCCGACCACCTGCGGCACGAGGTGGCGACGATCGAGCAGTGGCCGCTGAAGATGGCGGCGATCAATCGCCACCTGTTCGAAGAGCTGGGCTATACCGGCAACCACGACGAGTATTACGACCCGCGCAACAGCTACATGAACCAGGTGTTCGAGCGGCGCCTGGGCAACCCGATCTCGCTGGCGCTGGTGCAGATGGAAGTGGCGCGGCGCCTGGACATCCCGCTCGACGGCGTGTCCTTCCCGGGGCATTTCCTGGTGCGCCTGCCGGTGGACGACGGCCTGCTGGTGATGGACCCGTTCAACGGCGGGCGCCCGCTGGCGGTGGAGGAACTGCGCGAGCGCGCGCGGCCGCACATGGGCGGCGAAAGCCCCGACGACCGCGCCCTGCTGCAGATCCTGGACCCGGCACCGCACCGCGCGATCCTGACCCGGGTGCTGCGCAACCTGCACGGCGTCTATGCCGAACGCGACGAGTGGGACCGCGCCGCGCGCAGCGCAGACCGCGTGCTCAAGCTGATGCCGGACCAGCCCGAAGCCCTGCGCGACCGCGGCATGGCCTACCTGCAGATGGACTACGTGCCCGGCGCGCGCCGCGACCTGGGCCGCTACCTGCAACTGAACCCCGAGGCCGCCGACGCGCTGCCGATCCGCGAGCGCCTGGTGGAACTGAGCGCGCGTGCGCAGCGGATGCATTGACGGCGGGGATTGGGGATTCGGGATTGGGGATTCGCAAGGGCGGCTGCGGCGTGATCTGACGCGTCGCTGAGCAACGCCACTTTTTCTTGAGGGCTTCCGGGCTGAAGGCGCTCAGGATGGCTTGCAGATTGCGGATCGCCGCTCTTGCGAATCCCCAATCCCGACTCCCCAATCCCAGCCCTCACTCCATCTCCACCATCTCGAAATCGTCCTTGGTCACGCCGCAGTCCGGGCAGGTCCAAGTGTCGGGCACGTCTTCCCAGCGGGTGCCGGGGGCGATGCCTTCTTCCGGCAGGCCGTCGGCCTCGTTGTAGATGAACCCGCAGACGACGCACATCCAGGTGCGATAGGTGGTGGCGGTGGCGTCGCTCATTGGATAATCGCAGGTCACAGTCGGACGGAACGGCATTGTCCCATCGCCGTCGACGCATCGGAAGGCTTGGCCATGAACGCATCCCCGGCGCCGCGCGGCGTGTACCTGATCACTCCCGACGAAGCCGACGGCGCGCGCCTGCTGGCGCGGGTGGCACCGCTGCTGGACCAGGGCGTGACCTGGCTGCAGTACCGCAACAAACGCGCCGATGCCGCGCAACGGCAGCAGCAGGCCGCAGCGCTGCAGGCACTGTGCGCGCAGGCCGGGGTGCCGCTGATCATCAACGACGACGTCGCCCTGGCGCAGGCGGTGGGCGCGGCCGGCGTGCACCTGGGCGAGGACGACGGCGACCTGGCCGCCGCGCGCGCCGCGCTCGGGCCGCAGGCGCTGATCGGCGCGTCCTGCTACGACGCCCCGGCGCTGGCCCGCAGCGCCGTGGCAGCCGGCGCCAGCTACGTCGCCTTCGGCGCGTTCTTCCCCACCCGCAGCAAGGTCACCACGCGCCGCGCCACGCCCGACCTGTTGCGCGATGCAGCGGCACTGGGCGTGCCGCGCGTGGCGATCGGCGGCCTCACCCCGGACAACGCGCGCCCACTGGTCGCGGCCGGCGCCGACCTGCTGGCGGTGATCAGCGGCGTGTTCGATGCGCCCGATCCGCGCGCGGCGCTGGCCGCGTACCGCGCCTGTTTCGACTGAGGGGCGGAGGCGTCACGAGTCGCTACGCGCCGAACCCTCACCCCAACCCCTCTCCCGAGGGGAGAGGGGCTAGGCGGTCCCTTCTCCCTCCGGGACCATGGCCCCCTTTTCGGGGGAAGGTGTCCCGCAGGGGCGGATGAGGGTACGGGCGCAGCCTCGTGCCCCCAAACACCACGAGACGCTGCGCGCCGACCCCTCCCCCCAAACCCGATCCCGATGGGAGAAGGGCTAGCCCGCTGCCCGCTCAGAAGTCGTAGCTCAGCGTCACCCGTGCCGAGCGCGGCGCCTGGTAGGCCACCGCCTGGTTCCACAGCGGGTTGACCTCGCCCGGGTTCAACTCGGAGAACGGATAGACGTTGACCGCCGTCTGCCGGTTGGTGACGTTGAACACGTCCAGGCTCAGCGCCAGCTTGCCGTCGGCGAACTTCGGCTTGTAGCTCACGCCCAGGTCCAGTTGCGCCACCCAGCCCAGGGTGCCGTGCGACCCCGGCGGCGACGGCTCGCCGGTGCCGGTGCTGGGGTTGAAGCAGAAGTGGTAGGGGCCGCCGGTGACGCTGGGATTGGCATAGCCGGCCGGATCGCGATCGCCGGGATCGTAGTTGTCGCCGTAGTAGTAGCCCAGGCAGGGCCGCGGCGCGCCGGAGATCAGGCTCAGGTTGGCCGAGGTGCCCCACTCCTCCGTCAGCTGGTAGAACCCGTAGGCCTTGAACTGGTGACGACGGTCGTTGGACTGGTTGCCGTTGAAGTGCTCCATCAGCGCCGCATGGTCCCAGCTCTGCGTGGTCGAGGTCGCTGCCTGGCCCTGATAGCTGCCCAGCGCACCGCCGGTCCGCCACAGGTCCGAGCGCAGCTGGCCCTCGGTGGTGCCGTAGCTGTGCGACCACACGTAGCTCATCTTGGTGTACCAGCGGCCGTCGAACGGCCGTTCCAGGTTGAATTCCACCGCCGAATAGCGACGCTTGAATTCGGGGTAGCCGCCCTGCTCGCGGGTCACGGTCAGGGCATGGATCTGGCCATCCGTGCCGATCACCCGGTAGGTGTTGGTCTTGCCCGGATTGACCAGCGCGGCGCTGGCGTTCTTGGTCCAGTCGATATCCACGCCCGCCGCCGCGGCTGCGGCCAGCAGGCCGGCATTGGAGTTGTCGAGGTTGGTGTCGTCGATGCCGTCGTTGAGCCGGCGATGCACGCCACGCACGCCGAGCACCCAGTCGTTGGGCAGCAGCTTGCTGAAACCGAGGATGAGCTCGTCCTGGTTCTCGCCCTTGATGTCCTCCACGACCGCGGTGCGCACGTCGGCGAGGCGGCCGAAACGCGAGTTGGCCGAGACCGGCGGCGCGAGTTGCCGGGCCAGGATCGGCGTGCCGTCGGCGTTGATGCCGCTGTAGGTGTAGTAGGTGCTGGTGGACACGGCCGGGGTAAACAGGCCAGCGGGCGACAGCGGCAGGCCGAGGTAGTAGCGGCCGAGGTTGCCGTACACCTTGAGGCTGGAATCGCCGTTGACGTCCCAGCTGAAGCCCAGCCGCGGCGCCCACTGGTTCTTCAGCGCGATATAGGCCTGGCCGAACGGGGTGTAGTTGGTGAAGCTGTCGTTGCGCACGCCCAGCGAGAGCAGCAATGTGTCGGTGGCCTGCCAGTGGTCCTCGATGTAGTAGGCGGTCTGCTTGGCATCGTAGGAATACAGGTTGGTGGCGATGTCCTTGGTGACGTAGTAACCGGTGCTGCCGTAGGTGGGATCGGCCAGGCCGGGGCTTGGCACGCCGATGCTGCCGTCCTCGGCGACGGAGCCGCTGACCAGGCCGCCGCTGTTGCGGCCGAAGGGATCCGGGGTGTAGCCATAGGTCCAGGCATAACCGGGGCCGGAACTGTACGAACCGATATTGATCGCCTCGCTCTTCTGGTTGTCGATGCCGACGTCGACGCTGTGCTCGCCGAGGCGCCAGTTGAGGTTCAGGCGCAGGTTGTCCTTCTTGTATTCGCGGTCCGGATCGGTGATCGAGCTGACCGTCTGCGCGTTGCCGATCGGGGTGCCGCCGGTGTAGGCCGGGTTCTGGTTGGCGACGCTGTTGAGGAACGGGCCGTTGCCGGCGTCGTAGCCGATCGCGGTGAGCTTGTTGGGCAGTCGTTCCTTGCCGTACAACGCGGTCAGGGTGACGTTGTCGCCGAAGTACCCGGTGTACTTGCCCAGGAACAGGGTCGGGCCGAAGGTGTTCTTGGCTTCGCGCCCCTTGTAGCTGCCCACGTCGCGGTTGACGTAGTCGTAGCGGTAGATGCTGCCGTTGGTGCGCGCCTCGTCCTGCGCGCCGGTGAACTCCAGCAGGTGGTTGTCGCTGATCTGCCAGTCGATCTTGGCATAGGCGCGGGTCTGCTTGTAGTCGTAGCGGGTCCACGGCGAGCCGGAAATGCCGCCCGAGGTGACGCGGGCATCGGCGACGCGGGTGCCGCTGGAATCGACCTGCTCCAGGGCCAGGAAGAAGAACAGGCGGTCGCGGAGCAGCGGGCCGCCGACATAGGCGCTGTAGGTGGTCTGGTCGGCGCTGGTCTCGCTCAGCGGCTGGTAGTTGCCGGCGGTGTACTTGGCGTTGGCGGGATTCCAGTACACGCTGTCCCTGCGGAAATACAGGTCGCGCTGCCTGGCGCTGAGGCTGTCCGGTTGCCAGATCACCGCCGCGCCGAAGTGCCAGTCGTTGCTGCCGCGCTTGCCGACCTGGCTGATCACGCCGCCGTTGGAGCGGCCGTACTGCGCGCCATAGCCGCCGGTGAAGATTTCCTGCTGGTCGATCGCGCCGTAGGGCAAGGTCAGTCCGCCCAGGCTGCTGGCGGGATCGGTGGTATTGAAGCCGTTGAGGTGATAGGCGTTCTCGCTGGCCGCCGAGCCGCCGAAACTGGCCAGCGAGCCGCCGAGCGGGCCGTTGTCGTAGCCGCCGCTGTTGTTGACCACGCCGGGCGCGAGCAAGGCGATGGCCTCGGCGCTGCGGCCCAGCGGCAGCACCGCCAACTGCTCGGCGGTGATCACGGTGCGGCTGTCGACGCTGGCGACGTCGATCCGCGCCACGTTGCCGGCCACGACATTGACCGCATCCAGCGTCTGCGCGGGGCCGCCGAAGCCGACCTCGGTCCCGGCACCGACCACCAGGCTGATGTTCTCGCGCGTCTCCACCACCTTGCCGTCGCGCTTGAGCGAGACCGTGTAGGTGCCCAGCGGCAGGTTGCCCTGCGCGTAGCGGCCGCGTTCGTCCACCTTCACCTCGCGGCTGAAGCCGCTGCTGGTGTTGGTGATCAGCACGCTGCTCTCGCCGGCGCCTGGCGGCACGCTGCCGACGATGCTGCCGGTGGTGGACTGCGCATAGCCATTGCCGGCGGCAAGCGCCAGCGCGAGCGCCAGGGCGCTCCTGCGGATCTTACGATGCATGCTCTCTCCCGAAGACGAACATCGTTGGCACGCCAACGAACGTGCAGGCGCAACGCCGGATGGCGATCCCCGCGCCCGCGGTGGACACTCCGCCCATCGCATGCCCGATTCCCATCGGCAATCGGGTCATGCGCCCCTGGACGTTCCGATCCTAGGCAGCGAATCGCGGCGCGGCGCCGGCGGCGACGGGTAGGTGGCGCAGGACCGGGTAGGCGACATGGCGCGCATCGGCGGCAGCCGCGACAATAGACGGCCTCGCTCCGTGCCCGGCCGATCGGCCCGGCCAGCATCGTCAAGGATTTCCGCTCATGAACCATTCCCGCTCGCACGCCCTGTTCAGCCAAGCGCAGTCGCTGATTCCCGGCGGCGTCAATTCGCCGGTGCGCGCCTTCAAGTCGGTGGGCGGCGAGCCGTTCTTCGTGCAACGCGCCGATGGCCCTTATCTGTACGACGTCGACGGCAACCGCTACATCGACTACGTGGGCTCGTGGGGGCCGATGATCGCCGGCCACAACCATCCAGCGGTGCGCGAGGCGGTGCAGCGCGCGATCGGCGACGGGCTGTCCTTCGGCGCGCCGTGTCCGGCCGAGGTGACGATGGCGCAGACCATCACCCGGCTGGTGCCGTCCTGCGAGATGGTGCGCATGGTCAATTCCGGCACCGAAGCCACGCTGTCGGCGGTGCGCCTGGCGCGTGGCGCCACCGGGCGCAACCGCATCGTCAAGTTCGAGGGCTGCTACCACGGCCACGGCGACTCGTTCCTGGTCAAGGCCGGCAGCGGCATGCTGACCCTGGGCGTGCCGACCTCGCCGGGCGTGCCGGCGGGCCTGAGCGAACTCACCGCCACCCTGGCCTACAACGATGCCGAGGGCGCCACCGAACTGTTCGAACGGATCGGCCACGAGATCGCTGCGGTGATCATCGAGCCCGTGGTCGGCAACGCCAACTGCATTCCGCCGCGCCCGGGCTATCTGCAGCACCTGCGCGACCTGTGCACGCAACATGGCGCGCTGCTGATCTTCGACGAGGTGATGACCGGTTTCCGCGTCGCGCTGGGCGGCGCGCAGGCGCACTACCGGGTGACGCCGGACCTGACCACCTTCGGCAAGATCATCGGCGGCGGCATGCCGGTGGGCGCCTATGGCGGGCGCGCCGAGCTGATGCGGCAGGTGGCGCCGTCCGGGCCGATCTACCAGGCCGGCACGCTCAGCGGCAATCCGGTGGCGATGGCCGCAGGACTGGCGATGCTGGAACTGATCCAGGCACCGGGCTTCCACCAGCGCCTGGACGCGGCCACCGCACAGCTGTGCGCCGGGCTGGAGGCCGCTGCGGCGGCGGCCGGCGTGGCAGTCACCACCAACCAGGTCGGGGCGATGTTCGGGCTGTTCTTCACCACCGAGAAGGTGGAGACCTATGCGCAGGCCACCGCCTGCGACACCGCCGCGTTCAACCGGTTCTTCCACGCGATGCTCGAGCGCGGCGTGTTCCTGGCGCCGTCGGCCTACGAGGCAGGCTTTCTGTCCAGCGCCCACGACGACGCGGTGCTGGAGGCCACGCTGGCCGCGGCGCGCGAGGCGTTTGCGGCGGTCGCCGCCGGCTGAACGAACCGCGGGCAGGCGTGGGCGGCTTTGCTTTTGTGGCGACGCTGGCATAAGTTCGACAGGCAAGGCCAGCGGACGGCACCAGGGTGGGGACCCGTGGAACCTACGCGGCCAAGACCGTTCCGCACTCCGTGCGGCACGGCGGCGCGCGTCCGGTTCCGTCCCGTCAACCGAACCGCCGGAGGGCGCAAGGGCGACCGCTGCAGAAGACATTGCTGGCGACATGCCCAAGCCTGTCACGCTGTTGAACCCGCGTTTTCCTGCGTCCACGCACGACAGCGCCGCCGTGCCCGATTGGGTATTGGTCGACAAGCTCGCACCGCCACGCGTGCGCGTGGCCACGGTGGCGCGCGAGGCCTTGCTGCAGCACCTGGACCGCGCCGCCGACCTGCCGCTGACCCTGCTGCTGGCACCGCCGGGGTTCGGCAAGACCACCTTGCTCGGGCAATGGCACCAACGCCTGCGCGAGCGCGGCGAGGCCGCGGTGGCATGGCTGTCGCTGGACGAGGACGATGCCGACCCCGGGCGTTTCCTCGCCTACCTGGCGCTGGCCGTGCGCGATGCCGGAATCGAACTCGGCGCGCCGCTGCAGGCCGCGTTGCAGCAGCAAGGGCAGGATCTCGATGCGGCCGTCACCGTGCCCAGCCTGGTCCGTGCGATCCGCGCCGCGCCGCGGCGCCTGCTGGTCATCCTCGACGATTACGACCGCGGCCAGACCAGCGCGCTCGATGAGGTACTGACGCGGCTGGTCGAACATGCCGGCGGCCAGCTACACCTGCTGTTGGCGACGCGGCGCGCGCCGGCGCTGCCGCTGGCGCGCTGGGCGCTGCAGGGCCAGGTGGAGCGCATCGGCGCGCGGGAGCTGGCCCTGGACGAGGCGGAGACGGCAGCGCTGCTGGGCGCGCAGGTACCGCTGGCGATGGCCCGCCAGCTGCGTCGCCAGACCGAGGGCTGGGCGGTGGCGCTGCAACTGGCCGGGCTGTGGCTGGGCGGCGACGAACGCCGTCGCGACGACCTGGGCCGCTTCTCCGGCCGCACCGCCGAGCTGGCGGCGTACCTGGCCGAACAGGTGCTCAACGACCTGGATCCGGAACTGCGCACGCTGCTGCTGCAGCTCTCGCCGCTGGAACGATTCAACGCCGCGCTCGCCGACGCAGTGCGCCAGCGCGATGACAGCGGCCGCCTGCTGGAACGGCTGGCGCACTTCCAGGGCCTGCTGGTGACGCTGGACGGCGAGCACGAATGGTTCCGGTTCCATCCGCTGTTCGCCGATTACCTGTCCCAGCAACTGGAACGCGCGACGCCCGGGCTGGCACCGCAGTTGCAGCGACGTGCCGCGCAGTGGTTCGACGCGCACGGACAGCTGCCCGAGGCGGTGCGGCACGCGGTGCGCGGCGGCGCGATCGACAGCGCCGCCGACTGCATCGCCCGCGCCGGCACCTGGCAGTTGCTGCTGCGCCACGGCACCGCGCCGGTTCGGGCGCTGCTGCGCCGCTTTCCGCGGCGTTGCATCGGCGAGCAGCCGGCGCTGGCCCTGACCCAGGCCTACCTGCACATGAAGCTGGGCGAGTTCGCGCACGCGCAGACCCTGCTGGAGCGATTCCGTGATTTGCCCGAACCGATGCGCACGCCGTTCGAACGCGACTACACGGTGGTGGTGGCGTTGCTGCGCGACCTGCTCGACCAGGTCTGCGCCAACCGGCGCGGGCTGGCGCAGATCGCCGCACAGGCCGCCGCGCTGGACGCGGACGACAGCCTGGGCCGCGGCACCCTGTGGTGCATCTGCGCCACCACCGCGCTGGGCCGCGCCGATTTCGCCGACGCAGAACGCTATGCGCAACTGGCCGGCACCGCGATGCAGGCCAGCGGCAGCGAGGTCGGCGTCAGCTATGCGCTGACCCACCTGGCGCAGAGCCAGTTCTACCGTGGCCAACTGGATCGGGCGGAGGCCACCTGCCGCCAGGCGCTGGCCATCGGCCAGCGCCAGCAGCAGCTCGACCCGACCCTGCAGGCGGTGGGGCAATGCCTGCTCGCGCAAGTGCAATGCGAACACGGCCGCTACGACGCGGCGGCCGACTGCCTGCAGCCGGCGCTGGCGTTCCTGGAACAGCACGACGGCTGGCTGGACGTGTACGCCGCCGGCTACGAGACCGCCCTGGTGCTGGCGCGGCAGCACGACCGCAGCGGCCGCGCCGCACTGGACCTGCTCGACCGCATCGACCGGATCGCGCATGCCCGACACCTGAGCCGGCTCGCCGACCTGGCGCTGGCCTGGCGGCTGCACGTGCTGCTCGACCAGCCGCCGTCGCCGGCGATCGACCTGCTGATCGCGCGTGCCAGCGGCGAGGCGCGCTTCACGCACGCCCTGGCGCAGCCGCAGGATTGGCGCTTTCTGACCGCGCTGGGTTTCGCCCTGGCCCGTTGGCATCGCCTGGGCGGACGCACCCGCGCCGCGCTGGCGGTGTTGCAAGGTGTCGAAGCGCGCTGCGTGGCCACCGACAACCAGGTGCACCTGGCCCGCGCACGCGCGCGCATCGCCCTGGTGCTGCACGACCGCGGCGAATCCGCCGCCGCCCTGCCCTACTTGCGTCACGCGCTGCAGCACGTGGCCGCCACCCAGGCCTGGCAATGCCTGCTGGAACTGGGCGTGCCGGGCAAGGCACTGCTGCGCATGGCGCGCCAGCAGGACCCGCAGGCGGCGCCCAACACCACGCTGGCAATGACCATCCAGACCTTGCTCGACAAGCTGCGTCACGACCAGGACAACGGCGCCGAACTGTTCAGCGAACGCGAACTGGAAGTGCTGGCGCTGCTGGCGCAAGGCGACACGAACAAGCAGATCGCGCGGCGCCTGGCGCTGTCGGAGAACACGGTCAAGTTCCACCTGAAGAACCTGTACCGCAAGCTGCAGGCCGGCAATCGTGAGGCCGCCCTGGCCAACGCGCTGCAACGCGGGCTGCTGCAGCGCGCGGCGACGCCGGAGCGCGCAGCGGACTGAACGCGGCGACACGCGCGTTGCGTGCCATCAGGGTTCTGCAGGCGCGAGCGCCGCCGTGTTCATCCGCGGCGCCGGCACGCGCAACACTTCGCCGCCGTACCGCGCGCTGCGCGCGATGTGCCTCAGCCGAACACGAACTTGCCCTTCATCACCGCCCAGTGCCCCGGGAACGAGCAGAAGAAGGTGTAGTCGCCGCCCTTGACGAGCTTGGCGGTGGAG
The DNA here is from genome assembly GCF_040529045.1 of Xanthomonas indica. Classification (NCBI taxonomy): domain Bacteria; kingdom Pseudomonadati; phylum Pseudomonadota; class Gammaproteobacteria; order Lysobacterales; family Lysobacteraceae; genus Xanthomonas; species Xanthomonas indica. The sequence continues at coordinate 4,366,388 of NZ_CP131914.1, forward strand.
AACGTGACGGTGTCCGACTGCCCGGCGCCGATCACCTTGGTGTGCGCGATGACCCGCGCATCGTTCTTGGGCAGGTAGCTGTCGGCCAGGCTGCTACTGACGCCGGCATTGGCCACGGCGGGGAAATCGGCGGTCTTGGTCAGCACCCAGTTGTGGCCCATCACCGCGGCGGCGAGCTTGCCGCTGTGCTTGAGCGTCAGCGCCACCTCGGTACAGTCGGCGGCGACCTTGATCTGGGTCTGGTCGAAGGACATCTGGTCGGTGCCGGTGATGGTCACCGCACAGGTCTTGGCCCAGGCCGCCGGCGCGAACGCGAGCGCAGCGAGGACCAGCAAAGGGGACAGCGAGGATGCTTTCAAGAAAAACTCCTTGGCAATGGAAACGGCGCAGCGACGTCATGTGCGGCACCACGCGCTGCCTGCGCAGCGCCACGACTGTCCGCTTTCGCGCAAATGCTTGTCAACGTCGAACTTTGCGCGCATCGCGGCATGCGCAGTCGCTAGGCGTTGCGGAAGAATCCATGCAGCGGATCGTGCGACGCAAGCGGCGCCGGCACCGGCAGCGGCCCACGCTTGCCCGCCGCCACCTGCGCGAACGCCTGCTTGAACCGCGCCATCTCCGCCGCGGTGCCGACGGTGATGCGCGAGCGCTCCGGCCACAGCGTCCAACTGCGGCCGACGAACACGCCATAGGTCGCCATCGCATCCATGAACTCCTTCGCCGGGCGCTTCACGTCGACCATGAAGCAATTGCTCTCCGAGGCAGTGCACGCGTATCCCTGCGCGCCGAGCCAGCGCACCACGTCGCTGCGGATGGCGCTGTTGAGCGCGCGCCGCTGCGGCACCAGCGCCGGATCGCGCAGGCTGGCCAGGCCTGCGGCGACCGCAGTCACCGGCAGGCTGTTGATGCTGTAGAACTGGAGCTTGGCCAGCAGCTCGGGGCGCGCCACCGCGTAGCCCAGGCGGATGCCGGCCATGCCATAGAGCTTGGAGAAGGTGCGCAGCACGATCACGTCGTCGCCGGCGGCGACGCGGTCGACCATGCTGCTGGCGCTGTCGGAGAAATGCAGGTACGCCTCGTCGACCACCAGCACGCTGCCCTTGGGCTTGTGCGCCAGCGCGTATTCCAGGTCCTTGCGCGGGGTGACCGAGCCGGTGGGGTTGTTCGGATTGCAGATGTAGATCACTCCGGCATGGGCGTCGGCGGCGCACATGGCCTGCACGTCGTGCGCGTCGTCCTTGCGGAGCGGCACTTTGATCACCTTGGCGCCATTTCGCGCGGCCGCGCGCCAACCGGATTCGTAGGTGGGATCGGCGGTGACCAGGGACGCAGCGGGCGAAGTGAACGCCAGCATGGCGTAGTCCAGCGGCTCGGTGGAGCCGGCGTAGGCCATCAGATGATCCAGGCCCACACCGAGCTGGGTGGCGAGGGTCTGCAGCAATTCGAGCTGCAGTTCGCCCAGGTAGCGCCCGCCGCTGGAGGCGATCGCGGCGATCGCGCGCTGCGCTGCCGGCGAGGGGCCACCGGGATACTCGTTGGCGTTGATCAGCACCGGCGCCAGTGCGGCGCCGGCGGCCGGCGCCGCCGTGGACGCGGCCTGCGCCAGCCACGGTGTCCCGAGGCCGGCCGCGGCGGCCAGCGCCGACTGCTGAAGGAACCGGCGGCGCGAAGGCGACGACTGCTGCATGACGGACTCCTGGCAAGAACGTGGCGAAGGGAACTACGGACGCACCGCGACCACTTCGATCTCGATGCGATACAGCGGATTGCCAAGCGCGGCGATCTGGAACGCCGAACGCGCCGGCAGGTTGGGCTGCTCGGGCGTGCCGAAGAACTGCCGGTAGCCCTCCATGAAGCCGGCGAAATCCATCTTCCCGCCCAGCGCCGGATCCCCGACCAGGAACGCCTGCATCTTGACCACGTCGCGCATGCCCAGGCCCATGCCTTCCAGCTGCGCCTTGATCTGCGACAGCACGCTGACCGTCTGCGCCTTGGTGTCGCCGTAGCTGGCCGGCGCATCCTTCGCGGCCGGATCGAGCGGCCGCGGCACCGCACCGCTGAGATAGACCGTGGTCTTGCCGGCCGGGATCTCCACCGCCGCGGAGATCGGGAAATCGCTGTTGGGAATCTTGTGGCGCACGATCTCGGCGGCGCCGGCCAGCGCGGGCAGCCACAACGCGGCGCACAGGCCGACACGGAGCGAACGGGAAACGACGCGATGGCGCATGCGGAACTCCTTGCGATCGGAACGGGAAAGGAAAGCCAGGCCGGCTCAGTGCCGCAGCGCGTGCACGTCCTCGGCACTGAGCCGGCCGGGATAGTCGTTGCCGAACTGGCTGCGCACGTAGTGCACCACCTCGGCGACCTGGCGGTCGTTGAGCGTGTCGGCGAAGCCGGGCATGCCGCCGTGGCCATCGAGCACCATCATCGCCACGTAGGGCGCCGCGGCCACCTTGGGATTGCCGGCCAGCGCCGGATACTCGCCGGCGCCGCGCGCGCCCTGCCCGCCCGGCATGTGGCAGCCTTGGCAGATCGCCGCGTACACGGTGGCGCCGGAGGTGGTGGTGAACTCGGCCTGCGGATACAGCGGGGTGGCGTCGGAACTCTGCGCCGTGGCCGGACCGATCCCCGGCGGCAGCATCAGCGCGACGAGGGCGGCGACGATCGCCGCGGCGAGCATCCAGGAACGATCCAGCTTCATGCGCTAGCTCCGTTGACCACGCGCCGGTGCAGGCGCTCGATCGCGTCCAGCGCCGAGGTGATGGCGCCTTCCTGCCAGGCCGGGATGTACGAGGCGTGTTCGCCGGCGAGGGCGATGCGGCCGTCGATCTGGCACAGGTTTTCGTAGTGCTCGGCGCGTGCGGCATCGCTCCACACGCCGAAGCAGCCGTGCGTGAACGGCACCCGGTGCCAGCCCACGGCGATGCCGTTGTCGAATTCGCGCGGGTACTGCGGATGCAGGTGGGTGCCGTACTCCACCGCCTTGGCCACGCGCTGCGGCGGCGGCATCGAGGTGAACTCGAACGCCTCCAGCCCCCACACGTAAGCGCCGAGCAGCACGCCCTTGCCGGCGCGCTGGAAGCCGGTGCTCGGATAGCTGATCAGGGTGATCGGCAGGTCGGTGTAGCTGATGCCGCCGTAGATCGCCTCGTCCTCTTCCCAGAAGCGGCGCTTGAACTGCAGGCCGACCTTGACCGAGGCCGCATACGGCACCTGGCCGATCGCCGCGGCCATCTTCTCGCCCACCGCGATCGGGATGCGGCTGAGGATCGACAGCGGGATCGTGCACACGCACCAGTCGGCCTTGGCCAGCCGTTCGCCGCCGTCCGCCTCATAGGCGACGCTGACCCCGTGCGCGTCCTGGTCGATGCGGGTGACCCGCGCGTCGTAGCGGATCGCATCGCCGAGCTGGCGCGCGAAGGCCTTGCCGATCTGGTCCATGCCGCCGACCGGCTGGAACATCGCGGTCTGCATCTCGTAGTTGTTGCCTGCCGCCAGCGTGGTCCACAGCCGCGAGCGCAGGATGTCCTCGGTAGTGAACGGTTCGGAGAATTCCGGCTTGCCGGACAGGCCGCCGCCGGGATACTTGGCGAAGCCGCGGCGCTCACTGCTCTCGCGGCCCTTGACGTAGCCGAAGTCCTTGTCCAGCGCGCCCCAGTTGCGCAGCGACTCGAGCAGGATCTCCTGGTCCTCGCGCTGCAGTTGCGCGTCCAGCGCGCCCTGCTTGGTGCTCTTGGCCAGCAGTTCGGCCACGTGCCCCTTGTAGTCGGCGTCGATGTCGCGGAAGCGCTGCGGCCTGCCGCCGAAGCCGGCCTGGCTGTGCAGCAGCGCGTTGAAGTTGACCTGCACGAACGGCTCCAGCGCCACCCCGAACTGCTTGCAATAGGACAGCACCGCCTTGTGGTGGTGCGGGATGCGCCACGGCCCGGGGTTGAGGTACAAGCCCTCGTCGAATCCGCACTGCTGGGTGAAGCCGCCCAGCTCGGTATAGCGGTCGCCGCCGCGCAGCGTCCAATTGCGGCCGCCGGGACGCGCGTTGTACTCGAGCACCTGGACGCGGTAGCCGGCCTTGCGCAGTTCGTAGGCCGCGGTCAGGCCGGCCAGGCCGGCGCCGAGCACCAGCACCGAGGCGCCGCGGGCGTCGCCGTCCAGCCGCGGCACGCCGGCGAAGCGCGATTCGGTGGCCAGGCCCAGGCTGTGCATCGCCTGGTACATCATCGCGCCGCCGCCGGCCAGGCCGATCCTGGCGAGCAACTGGCGGCGGGTCATGGCTCCCTTGGGGGCTGCGTGCATCGTGGACATCGCCTCGCGGATAGCGGATCGACCATAGCCGCCGCGACGGCGGCGCAGGTCGGCTGCGGCGGGTAGGCCGCGATGGAGTGGGTAGGTGGGTGGGGGTGGGTGCTTGGCGGGGATTGCGGCCGCCGCACCCTCACCCCACCCCCTCTCCCGGGGGGAGAGGGCTCAAGCGGGCGCGGCTCAGAAGCGGTAGGTGAGCTTGGCGTAGTAGCGCGCGCCGAAGTAGCCGATCGGGCTGCCGGTCAGGTACGGCGAGTTGTAGTAACTCAGGTAGTTCTTCTCGAGGTAGTCGTAGGCCGCCGCCGGGATCTTGTCCGGATACGTGTTGAACACGTTGTCGCCGCCGATGCTGACCGTGAGCCGCTCGGTGGGGCGGTAGGTCAACTCGACGTTGGTCAGCGCCAGCGTGCCGATCTCCTGCTTGTAGTACGGCGCGCCGTTGACGTCGACCACGTCGAGCTTGCGGAGCACGCTGTCGGGGAACACATCGCCGTTCCAGTCGTCGTACGGCGTGACCAGCTGGTATTGCGGCCCGTAGATCGCCTCGGTCACGCGCAGGCTGAACTTGCCGATGTTGAAGGTGGCGCCCAGGTTGACCCGGTACTTGGGCGCGTTGTTCTCCAGGTTGATCAGGGTCGCCGCGCTGTACATGGTGGCGCCGCCGAGCACCTGTGGCGCCGGCTTGGCGTCGAGCACCTCGGTCTTGTTGTAGTTGGCCGCCAGGATCCAGTCGATCGAGCCCCAGTCGAACTCGCTGATGTAGTTGGTCACCCAGTCCACGCCGCTGCTGCGGGTCTTGAGCGAATTGTTGAAGATCGCCACGGAGATGTTCTGGCGCGCGGTGGCGTCGAGCGAGCCGCCCGGCGCGGACGGGTCGACGCCGCCCAGGTAGCCGAAGTCGACCAGGGCCTGGCCCAGCGCGGTGTTGTAGCTCGCGTCGGGAACGCCGTCGCCGTTGGTGTCGCCCGGCTCCCCGGCCCGGGAATACTCGAAGGTCCCGACGCCGATGCGGTCGGAGATGGTGATGCGGTAGACGTCGAGCGTGCTGTCGAGGTTGGGCATCGGCCGGAACACGAAGCCCAGGCTGTAGTTGGTGCTGGTCTCCGGCTTCAGGCTGCCGAAGCCCAGCGCCGCGGCGGCCGCGCTGTTGGGCTGCAGCGTCGGGGTGGCGCTGGTCGGGCCGACCTGCACCGCCGAGTAGTAGCCTTCCTGCAGGGTCGGCGCGCGGAAGCCGGTGCTGGCGGTGGCGCGCACCGCGAACGTGTCGCTGAGGTCGAAGCGGGTGGTCAGCTTGCCGACCACCTTGCTGCCGAAGTCGCTGTAGTTCTCGTAGCGCCCGGCCACGTCCAGCAGCCACTTCTCGGTCGGATTGAACACCACGTCGGCATAGGCGGCGTAGCTGTGGCGGCTGTAGGACCCGGTGTTGAACAGCGGGTTGTAGCCGGGGAAGGAGGAGGCGCCGGCGCCGTAGTACGAGGTCGGGTCGCCCGCATCGATGCCATAGCCGTCGCGGCGGTACTCGATGCCGGCGTTGAAGGTCAGCGGCTGCGACAGGCCGACCTCGAAATCGTGGGTGGCGTTGAGGTTGGTGGTCCACTGGCTGGCCCAGAAGCTGCCGTCGTAGAAATCCTCGGGCGAGTAGCCGTCCTCCTGCCACAGGCTGAAGTTCATCGAGTTCAGCGTGTACACGTCCATCTTGTTCTTGCCGTAGCTGCTGGAGAAATCCCAGGACCAGTCGGCCAGCACGCCCTTCAGCCCGGCAGTGAGCTCGTAGTCGACCTCGTCGGAGGCCTCGGACGGATTGAAGCCCAACGGGTACTTGTGGCTGACCGTGCCGGTGGCCGGATCGACATAGCCGCCATCCTGGCTGGGACGCCGGTAGTTCTCCTCCGACTGCGCGGTCTTCTTGCCGAAGCTGCCGAACGCGTAGAACTCGAGCGTGTCGCTGAGCACCGCGCCGGAGTTGAAGAACAGCACCTTGCGGTGCACTTCCGGCGGATTGAGCCAGGCGTTGACGTTGGGAAAGCGCGGGTTGAGGGTCATGCCGCGCACGTCGTCGGCGAGGAAGGCGGCCATACTCGGATTGACCGCCGAGCAGTCGGCGTAGTTGGCCACGCAGTCGGCGTAGCTGTAGGAGCCGAGCCGGTACACGGTCTTGCGGTTCTCGACCTCGGCGCTGAGGCTGAAGTACGCCGCATCGCTGCCGAAGCCGATGTTGGCGCCCCACGAATCGGTCCCCCCGCCCCCGTCCTTGTAGCCGGCATAGCCGGCATCCACTTCGCCACCGTCGTGGTTCTTCTTCAGGATGATGTTGATGACGCCGGCGATCGCGTCCGAGCCGTACAGCGCCGCGGCACCGTCGGTGAGCACTTCGACGTGGTCGATCGCCGCAGCCGGGATGAACGACAGGTCCGCCGACGCCGCGCCGGTGGTGGTGTTGACGTTGGAGGTGATGTGGCGGCGCTTGCCGTTGACCAGCACCAGCGTGTGGTTGGGCGAGAGGTTGCGCAGGCTGGCGGTGAGCGTCTGGCTCGCCATGTCGTTGCCGGTCTGGTTGGCGTTGTAGGACGGCACCTGGTTGGCGATGGCGTTGATGAGGTCCGGCGCGGCCGACTGCTTGAGCATCTCCGCGCTCACCAGCTGGATCGGCGCCGGACTGTCGGTCACCGCCATGTTGGCCTTGCGCGTGCCGGTGGAGATCACCGTGATCGCATCCAGCGTCTTGGCCTGGCCGTCCGCGTCTTCCGCCAGCGCCGGCAGCGCCTGTGCGGCGGCCAGCACCACCGCCAGCGTGGCCGTTCCGTGGCGATGCCCGGCGTTCCCCAGTCCCCTGCGCACCGACTCCGCCAGACGATGCGTTTTCAATCGCTTGCTCATGCCCAAGACCCCCTGGATGACGTGGATATCGCGTGGAAACGCACCTGTCCCCCGACCGGCGACGCCGTGAACGCGGCGCGGAGGAACCATAGCCAGGGAGGTGCGGCGAGCGGCCGCAGTCGAGGGGTAGGTGGGCCGCATGCGGGTGGGCCGCGCGCGACCGGCGGCAGCGCGCGGGTAGCCGCGTTCGCCGCGGCGGGGACTGGGTTAATCTCGGGTGCCCCCACCCACGACCCGTCGCATGCCCCAGTACCGCCCTTGCGTACCGCCGCCCGCGCCATGGCCGCGTTGACCCTGCCGCGCCCGCGCCTGCTGCTGCTCGATTTCGACGGCGTGCTGGCCGGGTATACCCGCGCGGCGCGTATCGCCTGCCTGGCCGAGCAGTGCGGCTGCGAACCGGCACAGGTGCGGCAGGCGCTGTTCGCGTCCGGACTGGAAACCGCCTACGACGGCGGCGAGATCGCCACCGCCGACTACCTGCAACGGCTCGGGCAGGGCCTGGACAGGCAGGTGCGCGAGGCCGACTGGATCGCCGCGCGCGTCGTCGCCAGCCGCGGCGATCCCGGCGTGGTCGAGCGCGTCCTGGCACTGGCCGGCAGCGTCGACATCGGCGTGCTGACCAACAACGGCGCGCTGATGGCCGAGGCGGTCGAGCAGATCGTGCCGGCGCTGTTTCCGTTGCTGCAGGGCCGGGTGCTGTGCAGTGGCGCACTCGGCGGACGCAAGCCGCAGGCCGAGGTCTATCGGCGGGCGCTCGAGCGGTTCGGCGTCGCCCCGCGGCACGCGCTGTTCATCGACGACCTGTTCGTCAACGTGCGCGGCGCCCGCGCCATCGGCATGCGCGCCGAGACCGCCAGCGGCGCCCGCGCCGTGCGCCGCGCCCTGGCGCGGCATGGCCTGGCCTAGGTATCGCACCCACCCGCGCGGCAGACGCGCCCTGCCGCAGCCACAAAGGTGAATTAAAGCGGCTTCAGCCGCGACGCGCGATGCGATGGTCTCGCGAACCCCAAAGGCCATCACCCCCGCATTGCGGCAGCCACCGGTCATCGCGTCGGGACTGAAGTCCCTCCCACAGGCGCTTGCCTGCACGTGACGTGACCGCTGGCGCGATGCACACCGTGGGAGCGGCTTCAGCCGCGACGCGCGATGCGATGGCCTCGCGGACCCCATAGGCCATCGCCACCCGTATTGCGGCAGCCACCGGTCATCGCGGCGGGACTGAAGTCCCTTCCACAGGCGCTTGCCTGCACGTCACGTGACCGCTGGCGCGATGCCCACCTGTGGGAGCGGCTTCAGCCGCGACGCGCGATGCGATAGCCTCGCGAACCCCAGAGGCCATCGCTCCCCGCATTGCGGGAGCCACCGGGCATCGCGTCGGGACTGAAGTCCCTCCCACAGGCGCTTGCCTGCACGTGACGCGTTCGCTGGCGCGATGCCTACTTGTCGGAGTGACGGTCAGCGCGTGCCGACGTAGTCCCGCAGCGCCGCACGCAACCGCTGCAACCCTTCGGCCAGTTCCTGGTCGGTGAGGTTCAGCGCCGGCACGAAGCGCAGCACGTCCGGCCCGGCCTGCAAGGTCAGCACGCCGTGCGCGGCGGCGTGGTCGAGGATCGTCGCGGCCTGCCCGGCATGCGCCGGATTCAACACCGCACCGAGCATCAGGCCGCGTCCGCGCACCTGCGAGAACAGCCTGAACTCCTCGTCGAGCGCCGCCAGGCCCTTGCGCAGCGCCGCCGACTGCCGCGAGACGTTGGCGGCGATCGCCGTCGAGGCCAGCTTGCGCAGCGCCACCCGCGCCACCGCCGCGGCCAGCGGGTTGCCGCCGAAGGTGGTGCCGTGCGCGCCGAACTGCATGGTCTCGGCGACCTTCGGCCCGGCCAGCAGCGCGCCGATCGGGAAGCCGCCGCCCAGCGCCTTGGCCAGGGTCACGATGTCCGGCGTCACCTGGTCCTGCCAGTGCGCGAACAGGGTGCCGGTGCGGCCCATGCCGCACTGGATCTCGTCCAGCACCAGCAGCGCGCCGTGGTGGTCGCACAGCGCCCGCACCTGCGCCAGGAAGCCCGGCGCCGCCGGCATCACCCCGCCCTCGCCCTGCACGGGCTCCAGCATCACCGCGGCCACGTCGCCGGCGGCCATCGCCGTTTCCAGCTGCACGATGTCGTTGAAGTCGACGTAGCGGAAACCGCCGGGCAGCGGCTCGTAGCCTTCCTGGTACTTGGGCTGCGCGGTGGCGGTCACCGCCGCAAGGGTGCGGCCGTGGAAGCTGCCGCGGAAGGTGACGATCACCCGCCGCTGCGGCGGGCGGCCCTGGGCGGTGGCCCATTTGCGCACCAGCTTGATCGCCGCCTCGTTGGCCTCGGCGCCGGAATTGCACAGGAACGCCTTGTGCGCAAAGCGCGAGGCCACCACCAGTTCCTCGACCAGGCGCAGCGGCGGCTCGCTGTAGAACACGTTGCTGGTGTGCCACAGCTTGCCGGCCTGTTCGAGCAGCGCCGCCTGCAGGTCTGGATCGTTGTGGCCGAGCCCGCACACGGCGATGCCGGCGGACAGGTCGATGTAGTCGCGTCCCTCGCTGTCCCAGACCCGGGCGCCCTGGCCGCGCTCCAGCACCAGTTGGCGCGGACGGTAGATCGGCAGGCTGTAGCGTTGACCGAGGGCGATCAGCTCCGCGGCGGAAGAAGCGGTCATCGAGGCAGTCCTGCGGGGAAAGCGCCGATTATAGAGACCGCCGGCAGTGCTTGCCCGGACCTCCGGCGGCCGCCTGCAACGACCGGGGTGGCGCCGCCCAACGCGGCAGCACACGCCGGCCCGCACGCCGCCGACTGTCGCGCTGCGCGCGCCCGCCACTACAATGCGGCTCGGGTAGCATGGGCGCATGCGATTTTTCCTCGATTCCCAGCTCGCCCCGGCGACCGAGCACGGCTGGCGGCGCCGCTGGTTCGACATCATCTATCGGCACGACACCAAGCCTTCGCGCAACTTCGACCTGTTGCTGGTCGCGGCGATCGTGGCCAGCGTCGCGGTGATCCTGGTCGACAGCGTCCCGGCGCTGCACAGCCGTCACGCTGGCACCCTGTACGTGCTCGAGTGGGGTTTCACCGCGCTGTTCACCGTCGAGTACGCCTTGCGCCTGGCCACGGTAAAGCGGCCGCTGCGCTATGCGCTGAGCTTCTGGGGCGTGATCGACCTGTTGTCGATCCTGCCCACCTACATCTCGTTTCTGTTGCCCGGTGCGCAGACGCTGCTGGTGGTGCGCGTGCTGCGGGTGCTGCGGCTGTTCCGCATCCTCAAGCTCACCCGCTACGTCGAAGAAAGCAGCATGCTGGTCGATGCGTTATGGCGCAGCCGGCGCAAGGTGTTCGTGTTCCTGTTCACGGTGATCACCCTGGTGGTGATCTTCGGCGCGCTGATGTACGTGGTCGAAGGCCCGGCCAACGGCTTCACCAGCATTCCCACCGCGATGTACTGGGCGGTGGTGACGATGGCCACGGTCGGCTTCGGCGACATCGCCCCGCTCACGCCGCTGGGCCGCGCCATTACCTCAGTGCTGATCCTGATCGGCTACAGCATCATCGCCGTGCCCACCGGCATCTACACCGCCGAACTGGCCAACAGCCTGCGCGACGCCGACCGCCGCCGCGCGCCGGATCAACGCACCTGCGCGCGCTGCGGCCTGCAAGGCCACGACCGCAACGCCGGCTATTGCCGGGGCTGCGGCCAGGCGTTGCCCGAGACCGCGCCCTGAGTCCTTACCACACGCCGGTGTTGGGCATCGACGCCCACGGCTCGGCCGGGGCCAGCGCCTCGCCCTTCTGCAGCAACTCGATCGAGATCAGGTCGGGGCTGCGCACGAAGGCCATGCGCCCGTCGCGCGGCGGCCGGTTGATGGTCACGCCGAGCGACTGCAGGTGCGCGCAGAGGGCGTAGATGTCGTCGACTTCGAAGGCCAGGTGGCCGAAATTGCGGGCGCTACCGTAGTCCTCGTCCGAGCCCCAGTTGTAGGTCAGCTCGACTTCGGCTTCCGGGTTCTCCGGCGCGCCGAAGTACACCAGGGTGAACTTGCCGGCTTCGTTCTCGATGCGGCGGGTCTCGTGCAGGCCCAGGCCTTCGGTGAAGAATTTGCTGGTCTTCTCCAGGTCGTGGACGCGGATCATGGCGTGCAGGTATTTCATCGTGACAACTCCGATGGTGGGGAATGGGGCGCGCGCAGTACTGCGGCGGCGCGCGGGGAGGACGCATAGGGTAGCGCCGGCGCTGTGCAGGCATGGCGACGCCGCGGCAGCACCGGTTCAGCGGAAATAGCAGGCCTTCAGCGGCAGCGCCGCCGCGCCCACCGCACTGGCATCGGCGGTGGCGGCGGCCGGCAGCAGCACCGGCAACGGCCGCGCCTGGCCGCGGCGCGGCTGGTTGTCGATGCGCACGTGCGGAATCAGCCGCGTCGCCAGCTCGCGCGGCATGCGCCCGCCGAACACCACCGCCTGCGGATCGAAGATCGCCACGATCGCCGACACGATCAGCGACAGGCCCGGCGCCACCCGTGCGATCCAGCGCTCGATCGCCGGCCACGCCGGATCGTAGGCCGCCAGCAGCGCGCGGATGTCGGGCAGTGCGATGCCGTCCTCGGCCAGCAATTGCCGCAACAGCTCCAGCGTGCCGCGCTCCAGCCCCTGCTGCGGCAGCATGCCGGCGAACTCGCCGGCGTTGCCGTGCGCCCCGCGCAGGCAGGCGCCATCGATCACCACGCCGCCGCCCAGGCCGTAGTTGAAATGCAGGTAGGCGAAGTCGCGGTACTGGCGGCCGATGCCGAGCAGGCTCTCGCCCGCCGCCGCCACCGTGCCGTCGTTGTCCACCCACACCGGCAAGCCCAGCGCCTCGGCCAGCCAGTCGCCGATCGACAGCGCGCCCAGCGCACGCAGCGGCTCGGGCGGGTTCATGTGCACGCCATCCTCGACGAAGAAGCCGGTCATCGCCACGCCCGCGCCCAGGCGCGGACCGAGCCCGGCGCCGGCCGCCGCCGTCAGCGCGGCGTCGGCCTCGCGCAGTTGCGCCAGCAGCGCATCCGGCTCGGTCGAACGCAGCGCGTGCTCGGCGGTGGCGCGGATCTGCCCGCTGAAATCCAGCAGCGCCAGCGACAGCGCATCGGTGGCGATCGCATAGCCGACGGTATGGCCGTAGCCGGGATTGAGCGCGATGCCCGCACCCGGCTTGCCGCGGCCCGCGTGCGCCAGCGAGGCGCCGATCGCGACCAGGCCGCGCTCGGCCAGCGCATCGACCAGGCGTACCGCCGACTGCACGGTCAGCCCGGTGCTGCGGCTGAGATCGGCGCGGGTGGCGGTGCCGGCCAGGCGCAGGCGATCGAGCATGTGCCGCTCGTTGTCGCTGAGATCGGCATGGATGGCGTGGCGGGACTCGGGAAGGCGCGGCAGGGCGACGGCGACTGGAGCGGGCATGGGCGGCGGTGGCAGGAAGACCCCGGCAGCATAGCCGCGCCACGCTTGGTCATTGCGGCACCGACCGCAACTGGATGGAACAGAGCGTCTTTACAGCGCGCCGCCACCCCGCACGCAGCGCGTTGCGATCGCGGCCTCCCAGCGTCCGGAACGCGCGCCGCGTCGCATCCGCCTCACCCGCCGCCGGGTCTCAGTCCAGGAACAGATCCGGCAGCAGCGGTTGCGAGGGGTCTAGCGCATAGCCGGACAGATCGTGCACGCCGGCCTCGGCCAGCACCGCGTCGTCGATCAGGAACTGGCCGTAGAAACCGGCCACCGGCCGGGTCAGCACGGCATGCGCGGCGTCGGCCATGATCTCCGGGCGGCGGCCGTTGCCGGCCTCGACGCCAGGGATCATGTTCAACGCCTCGGTGGCGATCAGCGTGCGCGGCCACAGCGCATTGACCGCCACGCCCTGCGGGCCGAACTCGCCGGCCAGGCCCAGGGTGACGAAGCTCATGCCCATCTTGGCCAGGGTGTAGCCGGTATGCGGCGCCCACCACTTCGGATCCAGCGACGGCGGCGGCGCCAGGGTCAGGATATGCGGGTTGGCACTGCGCAGCAGATGCGGCAGGCAGGCCTGCGCGCACAGGAAACTGCCGCGCGCGTTGACCTGCTGCATCAGGTCGAAGCGCTTCATCGGCGTCTCCAGCGCCCCGCGCAGCCAGATCGCGCTGGCGTTGTTGACCAGGATGTCGATGCCGCCGAAGGCCGCGACCGTCGCCGCCACCGCCGCACGCACCTGCTCCTCTTCGCGAATATCGCACTTCAGCGCCAGCGCGCGGCCACCGGCCGCCTCCACCGCCGCCGCGGCGCTGTGGATGGTGCCGGGCAGCTTGGGATTGGGCACCGACGACTTCGCCGCGATCGCCACGTTGGCGCCGTCGCGCGCGGCCCGCAGCGCGATCGCCAGCCCGATGCCGCGCGAGGCGCCGGTGATGAGGAGCGTTTTACCTTTGAGGGTCATTGGAGTGGGAATGGAGAATGGGGAATCGGGAATGGGAAAAGCTTAGCGCCTTCTCGTCGCGTGCCCCGTCAGACCAGACGCACGCGGATTCCGCTTTTTCCATTCCCCATTCTCCATTCCCCACTCCCGGCCCTTCAGGGCTTCGGCCCCTGCCCCTCGTTGTCTTCCCACTTGAGCAGGCGCCGGGTGACGAAGCGGTACACCGGCTTGCCGCTGGCGAACCACAGGTCGCGCACCCAGGAATGGCGCTTGAGCAGGCGCCGCTCGACCGGGGTCAGGGCGTGGGCGCAGTACATGCGCTTGTGCTTGAGCAGGTGGCGCAGGTCCTCGCGCGCCAGCAGGCGCATCCAGCGCGCGCGCGGTGCGCCGCGCACGGCGAGCTGGAAGTCGATCAACGCCGGGCTGCCGTCTTCCAGCACCAGCCAGTTCGCCTCCTTGGCCAGATCGTTGTGCGCCACGCCGCGCCGGTGCACCTGCTGCAGCAAGCGCCGCGCTGCGCGGAAATACGCCAGGTCGCCACGTGGCGGCCGCTGGTACATCGCCGCCCCGTCCAGGTAGCTGCGGTCCAGGAAGGTGCCGTCCCAGCCGCGCAGTTGCGGCGTCGCCGCCATGCCGTCCAGGTGACGCAGGGCGAGCGCCTCGCGCCGCGCCAGCCACCACGCCGGCAGCCGCAGCCACCAGGGCGAGGCGGTGAGGTCGCGGCGGACGAAACGCGCCTCGCCCTCGCCCAGCAGCAGGATGCGGCCGAAGCTGTCGGCCTTGAGGATGTGCACGGTGCGGGACGCGGGAGCAGGCATCCGGCCAGTGTAAACGTGCCCCTGCCGCTTGCGAGGCGACTCAGGCCCGTCGCAGCCTCGTCCCTGCCGGCGGCGCGCCGTCCGCCGCGCGGCATCACACGATCTCGGCGGAAGCGTCCGGCGCTCAGGCGGTGGCGCAGGCTAAGCTTGCGGCCGATCCACGCGACAGCGCCCCCTATGCGTTCAAACGACCTGTTCCTGCTGTTCACCGCGCTCTTCAGCGTCATTGCCCTGGTCCTGCTGATCGTGGCACGCCCCAAGCTGCATCCGTTGCTGGCCCTGCTGCTGGTGTCGCTGGTCACCGGCCTGGTCGTCGGCATGCCGATGGAGGCGCTGCTGCATGCCGTCGCCACGGGCGCGGGCAAGACCCTGGGGGCGGTCGGCCTGGTGGTGGCGCTGGGGGCGATGCTCGGCAAACTCCTGGCCCAGGCAGGCGTGACCGACACGCTGGCCAACGCGATCCTGCGCCGCGCTTCGCCGCGCGCGCTGCCCTGGGCCATGGCAGGCGTCGCCTGCATCGTCGGTATCCCGATGTTCTTCGAAGTCGGCCTGGTGATCCTGCTGCCGCTGATCTTCGGCGTGGCCCGCAAGCTGCAAGCGGATCGTCGGGTCAACGGCTCGGCCTATGCCTACGTGGGCGTCCCTGTCATCGCCGCCCTCGCCGCGATGCACGGCATGGTGCCGCCGCATCCCGGCCCGCTCACGGCCATCGCCACGCTGGGGACCAGCGTGGGCGCCACCATGCTCTACGGCTTCATCGCGGCCATTCCGGCCATCGTCCTGGCCGGCCCGCTGTACGGCCGCTACATCGCGCGGCACATCCAGGCCGAACCGGATGCGGCGCTGCTGGCGCAGTACGCGTCCGACGACGGCGCGTCCACGCACCGCACGCCGCCCGCCTTCGGCCTGGGCGTGCTGGCGGCGCTGGCGCCGGCCCTGCTGATGCTGTGCCACGCCGTGGCCGAGATGGTGTTGCGCAAGGACTCGGCCGTGCTGCATGCCACCGCCTTCGTCGGCCATCCCATCGTCGCGATGCTGCTCGGGGTGCTGTTCGCGCAGGTCGCGTTGCGGCCGGGCGCGCCGGCCGCGCTGCGCAAGACCCTGGGCGACAGCGTCAAGCCGGTCGCCGGGGTGCTGCTGATCATCGCCGGCGGCGGCGCCTTCCAGCAGGTGCTCACAGATGCGCACGTAGGCGATGCGATCGTGCACATGAGCCAGCAGTTGGCGCTGTCGCCGCTGCTGCTGGGTTGGCTGATCTCGATGCTGCTGTCGGTGTCCACCGGCTCGGCCACCGTCGGCGTGGTCGGCGCCGCCGGGCTGCTGGCGCCGCTCGGCAGCGCCGAGCCCACGCTCAACCTGCCGTTGCTGGCGCTGTCCATCGGCTGCGGTTCGCTGTTCTTCAACTACGCCAACCATGCCGGCTTCTGGCTGGTGAAGGAATCCTTCGGCATGAGCATGGGCGAGGCCACCAAGACGATCTCGGTGGTGCAATCCATCGTGGCGCTGGTCGGCCTGGGCATGGTGCTGCTGCTGAACCTGCTGCCGCCCTTGGCGTGACCCGCGGCGGCGGCCTCGCCGCCTCGCCTTCGCCCGACGCCAGCGCAGGCAGGCCCAGGAAGCGGTCACGCTCGGCAGCGCGGTCGCTTGCACGGACGGTCATCGTGCTCCCTCTATAATCGCCCGATGAATGCCTCATGGACCGATGCCACGCTGGAGTGGATCGCAGCACACCCCGTCCTGGCCGGCGCGGTCATCTTCGCCATCGCGTTCTGCGATGCGGTCATCATCCTCGGCACGCTGGTGCCGGCGCTGCCGTTGCTGTTCGCGATCGGCGTGCTGATCGGCCTGGGCCAGATCTCCGGCCCGTATGCGGTGATCAGCGCCGCGCTCGGCGCGCTGATCGGCGATGCGGTCAGCTACTGGGTCGGCTACCGCTGGGGCCATCAGCTGCGCAGCTATTGGCCGTTCAAGCGCTACCCGCAGTTGCTCGACCGCGGCGAGGCGATGTTCCGCCGCAACGCCTTCAAGAGCATCCTGGTGGCGCGCTACGTCGGCGCCATCCGTCCGTTCGTGCCGGCGGTGGCGGGCATGATGAAGATGCCGCTGCGGCGCTATCTGCTGCCCAGCAGCGTGGCCGCGGTGACCTGGGCGCTGCTGTTCCTGGGGCCGGGCTGGCTGTTGGGCCAGGCCTACGACGCAGTCGCCGCGGTCGCCGGCCGCCTGTTCCTGGTCGTGGGCCTGCTGGCGCTGGCGCTGGGCCTGGTCTGGGCGATCGTGCTGTACGGCTATCGCTGGTCGGCCGGACACATGGACGCGCTGCTGGCGCGCGGCCTGGATTGGTCGCGCCGGCATCCGGTGCTGGGCCGTTACTCGATCGCGGTGTTCGATCCGCAGCGGCGCGAGTCGGTGCCGCTGGCGATGCTGGCGGTGATGCTGCTGGCGCTGGGCTGGGGCTGGTTCGCGCTGCTGATGGTGGTGGTGGCGCACGGCGAGCCGCTGCGCCTGGACCTGGCCGTGCACGACCTGATGCTGGCCTTGCGCAACCCGCTGGCCGACTACCCGATGACCGCGCTGGCCTCGCTGGGCAACTGGCAGGTGCTGGTGCCGCCCACCGCGCTGGGCCTGCTCTACCTGGCCTGGCGCCGGCGCTGGATGGCCGCGGCGCACTGGCTGGCGGCGCTGGCCTTCGGCCTGGCCCTGACCAAGCTGCTCGGCGCCACCGTGCACGTGGTGCGCCCGCCGTCGGCCAGCAGCGGTTTCGGCTTCCCCTCGGTGGCGGTGACCATGGCCACGATCAGCTTCGGTTTCTTCGCGGTGCTGATCGCGCGCGAACTGCCGGGGCGCTCGCGCGTGTGGCCGTACCTGCTGTCCGGCGCGGTGGTGACCCTGATCGGCTTCGCCCGCCTGTACCTGGGCGCGCACTGGCTCAGCGACGTGATCGGCGGCATGCTGTTCGGCATCTTCTGGCTGCTGGTGCTGGGCATCGCCTACCGCCGCCGCTTCAACCGCGGGTTCTGGATGAAGCCGCTGGCCTGGCTGTTCTACGGCGGCTTCGCGATCGCCGCGCTGTGGTACGCGCCGCGCCAGCTGGAACGCAAGCTGGCCAAGTTCGAACCGCCGCCGCCGCAGCTGACGCAGTTGGCCGACGCCGCCTGGTGGCAGCACGACTGGCGGCAATTGCCGTCGCGGCGCAACGAGTTCGACGACGACCAGCGCTGGCCGCTGGACATCCAGGTGGCCGGACCGCTGGCGCCGCTGCAGCGCCAGCTCGAAGCGGCCGGCTGGCGCGTGCAGCCGCAGGCCGGCTGGCAGCAGGCGCTGCAGTTGCTCGACTACAAGGCCACGCCGGCGCAGGTGCCGGTGCTGCCGGCGACGCTGGACACGCGGGTGGAATCGCTGCTGATGCTGCGCCCCGGCCCGAATCCGGACGAGCTGTACGCGCTGCGCCTGTGGCCGGCGCCGGCCCGCCTGCAGCCGGGCAACGTGCCGCTGTGGCTGGGCAGCGCGCAGAGCCTGCGCTACGAACGCCATTTCAACCTGATCGGGCTGTGGCGCCCGCTGCGCGGCGCGGATCCGGCGCTCAACGCGGTGACCGAAGCGCTGCACGCCCTGCCCACGCGCAAGGACATGCACCGCCGCAGCGAGATCCCGGTGCTGCTGGTGCGCAGCGACGGCGAGGCGCCGCCGTCGCCCTGAGCGATGGCGGCGCGCCTGGGTTTGCGATCAGCACCGCGCCGACGCAGCGCCGTCCTGCCTGCGACTGCAGGCAGTGGCGGCGGCTACTTCACCTCGACCCGGATCGAACGCGAGTCGGTGGCGCGATCTTCCCAGTGCCGGGCGTAGAGGAGATCGATCGTGCCGCTGCCGTGCTCGGTGGCCTTGAAGGTATAGGTGACAGTGCTGGGGCAGCCCATCCGGCCGGCGGCGCAGGCCGTGCCCGGTGCATGTTCGATGTCGAGCAGCGACAGCGACGCGGGCAGACTGCGCAAGGCCCAGGCGCTGCCGGTCGAGCCGTTCTCGGACAGGGTGACGGCGAACAGTTGGCCGCGCTGCAGGGCGAACGGCTTCATCGACGGCGTCAGGCAGGTCCTGGGCGACACCTGATCGGCATTGCCGGTGACCAGGGCGATGGCGCCGCGCGGGCAGTCGGCCTGACCGGCGGCGGTGGTACCGGGCGGCTCGGCGGCGATGGCCGGCAGGCTCACGGCGCCGGCAGCGGACAGCAACAACAGCAGGAAGGAACGCCTCATACGAAGTCCTCGATCGTGCGTGGATAGGACGTCAGGCCGCCAGGGCGGGATGCCGTTGCCGGCAGCCGGGCGGCTGCCGATCGCTGCCAAGCGTCGCCTGCGCCTGCTAGCGCCGCGCTGAATGCCGTGCGTGGGCACCTTCGCTGCCCCAGCGAGCGCAGCGCGCGGCGATCGTGTCGGATGGGGGCTGATCCTGGCGCCAGGCCGCGCAGAGGTCCGGCCGCCCCGCCCTGCGATGCGTCATTCGAACCGGGACGACGCTACCGCCCTCGCCCGCCCGCTCAGGGAATCCAGGCCAGCAACTGATCCAGCCGCGCGTGCGGGTCGTCTTCCTGCAGCAGCGACAGGCGCTGGCGTTCGTCCAGCGGCAGCAGTTCGGCCATGCGCCAGCCGACCCAGGCGGCCTGGTCGAGTTGCCGCGGACCGGCCAGCGGATACACCGCGGCGGCCTGGTCGAGGATGCTGTCGAGCACGGTCGCCAACAGCGCGTGCTGCGGACGCAGTTCATCGTCGCCATCGGCCTCGCGCCATTCCACGTCGCCGACCACCAGGCCGTTGTCGCGGACCCGGCTGCGCAGCACGTGGAAGCGCCGCGCGCCGCGCAGGCTCAGCACCAGCACGCCGTCGGCGCCGACATCGAAATCGACGATGCGCGCCTCGGTGCCGAACGCCGCCGGCACCGCCGGGGCGCCGGTCTCGCTGCCGTCCAGGATCAGGCAGACGCCGAAGCCGCTGTCGGTGCGCCCGCACTCGCGGACCAGGTCCAGATAGCGGCGCTCGAACACCCGCAGCTTGATCGAGGCGCCGGGCAGCAGCACCGCGTGCAGCGGGAACAGCGGCAGCGTGGTCCGCTGCGGGCTCACGCGCCGGCTCCGCCGTGCCCGGCGAGACTCATTGCAGCGCCGCCAGGAAGCGCCGCGGCGCTCCGTCGAAACCGCCGTTGGACATGAACACCACGTGGTCGCCAGCGCGCGCCTGCGCCTGCAGCGCGGCCAGCAAGGCGTCCACGTCGGGCGCCGCGCAGGCATCCCCGCGCACCGCGGCGATCACCTTGCCGGCGTCCCAGGCCAGCTCCGGCCGCTGCAGGAACACCACCGCGTCGGCGGCCTCCAGCGACGGCGCCAGCGCTTCGGCATGCGCGCCGAGCCGCATCGAATTGCTGCGCGGCTCCATCGCCACCACGATGCGCGCCGCGCCGACCTTGGCGCGCAGGCCTTCCAGCGTGGTGCGAATGGCGGTGGGATGGTGGGCGAAGTCGTCGTACACGGTGATGCCCTGCGCCTGGCCGAGCACCTCCAGGCGCCGCTTGACGCTGCGGAAGCGCGCCAGCGCCGGCATCACCTGCGCCGGCGCCACGCCCACCGCATGGGCGGCGGCCAGCGCGGCCAGCGCGTTCATCACGTTGTGGCGACCGAGCAGCGGCCAGTCCACCTCGCCCAGTTCGCGGCCCTGGTGCAGCACCGCGAAACGGCTGCCGTCGGCGGCGAGCAGGCGTGCGCTCCACTCGAAGGCCGGATCGAAGCCGAAGCGTTCCACCGGGGTCCAGCAGCCCATCGCCAGCACCTCGCGCAGGTGCGCGTCCTCGCCGTTGACGATCAGCCGGCCGCGGTGCGGCACCGTCCGCACCAGGTGGTGGAACTGGCGCTGGATCGCGGCGACGTCGGGAAAGATGTCGGCGTGGTCGTACTCGAGGTTGTTGAGGATCGCCACCAGCGGCCGGTAGTGCACGAACTTGCTGCGCTTGTCGAAGAACGCGGTGTCGTACTCGTCGGCCTCCACAACGAAGAGCGGCCGCTCCGCCAGCTCCGGTACTCGATTCCCTTCTCCCGCCGGGAGAACATGGTGCGCAGCGCCGGATGCGGGTCCGACAGCTGCACGCCCCAGTCGCGCGGACACGCCGAAGTCCTCGGCCACGCCGCCGATCAGGAAACCCGGTTCGCGCCCGGCGGCCTGCAGCAGCCAGGTCAGGATGCTGGTGGTGGTGGTCTTGCCGTGGGTGCCGGCCACCGCCAGGGTGTCGCGCCCCGGCAGCACCTGCTCGCTCAGCCATTGCGCCCCGGAGGTGTAGGCGCGCCCGGCGTCGAGCACCGCCTCGACCGCGGCGTTGCCGCGCGACAGCGCGTTGCCGACGATCACCTGGTCGCAGTCGGCGGCGATGTGCTCGGGCAGGTAGCCCTGCTTCAGCGCGATGCCCAGGCGCTCCAGTTGCGTGGACATCGGCGGATAGATCGCCTGGTCGCTGCCCTCGACCGCATGGCCGAGTTCGCGCGCCAGCGCGGCGACACCGCCCATGAACGTACCGGCGATGCCGAGAATATGGATCTTGCTCATGGCCCGATTGTCGCCGATCCCCCGACGCACGCAAACCAGCACTGTGCCGGCCGTTGGCCGCGACAGGCCCCGCACGGGATCGCTTCGGGGCAAGCGCGCCGCTGCGCCGTCAAGTAGGGAATCCCCCACATCGGCTGGGTAAAGTTCCCGATAGGCAAGTCGGGAGCCGACGCCGAGAATGAACGGGCCAGCCTCGACACCCTGTGGTTCTACTCCCCAAGAGACCATCCCCAAGGGAGCTCATGTCGTGGGGCCCTGAGCAAGCCCGCTCGCTGGCACTTTTTTATCGACCCTGGCCCCATGGCAAGCGGCCTGCGCGCCCACGGCCGATCACTCGCTGTGCGGCAGCGGGAGACAAGCTTATCTTCGTGGGAGCGGCTTCAGCCGCGATGGGCTTTCCCGGGAATGCCCGTCGCGGCTGAAGCCGCTCCTACGGGCGTTGCGCGTCGTGAACGGGGACGCGCAATCGTCGGATCCCGCACCATCTGCACGTCCGGCGCCCGTCGCGGGCGCCGGCGTGTGTGCCGCCTCAGCGGCCGATCGCCGCCAGGATGCGGGCGAGCACCTCGTCCAGCGAGCCGACGCCATCCACCCGCGCCAGCGTGCCGCGCTTGTCGTAGAAGCCGATCACCGGCGCGGTCGAATCGGTATAGACCTGCAGGCGCTTGCGCACCGACTCGGGGTTGTCGTCCTCGCGGCCTTCGGCCTTGGCGCGGCCAGCGATGCGCTCGACCAGCAGCTCGTTGGCCACGTCCAACTGCACCACCGCGTCCAGCGGCTGGCCGAGCTTGGCCAGCAGTTCGTCCAACGCGCCGGCCTGGGCCAGGTTGCGCGGGTAGCCGTCGAGGATGAAGCCGTTGCGCACGTCGTCGCGGCCCAGGCGCGATTCGAGCATGCCCAGCAGGATGTCGTCGGAAACCAGATCGCCGCGCGCCATCACTTCCTTGGCCTGCACGCCCAGCGGGGTGCCGGCGGCGACTTCGGCGCGCAGCAGATCGCCGGTGGAGATGTGCGGGATCTGCAGCTTGTCCTTCAGGCGGGCCGCCTGCGTGCCCTTGCCCGATCCGGGCGGTCCCAACAGAACCAATCGCATCAACCTGACTCCTCGAGGAAAGTACCGTGCGCGGCCGGCGGCGTTAGACTCGGGGGCCACGCCTGCGCTGCACCGCAAGATCCCCAGCTTACCGCATCCAGGCAATGTCCCGGCAATGTCCCCACCCCAGGAGCGAACCCCGACCATGGCCCAAGGCACCCTGCTGTACGCCCAGTCCGGCGGCGTCACCGCCGTCATCAACGCCAGCGCCGCCGCCGTCATCGGCGAAGCGCGGGCGCGCAAGGTCAAGGTGCTGGCCGCGCGCAACGGCATCCTCGGCGCGCTGCGCGAGGACCTGATCGACACGTCCAAGGAGTCGGCGGCGGCGATCGCCGCGCTGGCCCACACCCCCGGTGGCGCGTTCGGCTCGTGCCGCTACAAGCTCAAGTCGCTGGAGGCCGACCGCCCCAAGTACGAGCGCCTGCTGCAGGTGCTGCAGGCGCACGACGTGCGCTACTTCCTCTACAACGGCGGCAACGATTCGGCCGACACCGCGTGGAAGGTGTCGCAGCTGGCGCAGGCGTTCGGCTACCCGCTGCACTGCATCGGCGTGCCCAAGACCATCGACAACGACCTGGCGGTCACCGACACCTGCCCGGGCTTCGGCTCGGCCGCCAAGTACACCGCGGTGTCGGTGCGCGAGGCGGCGCTGGACGTGGCGGCGATGGCCGAGACCTCGACCAAGGTATTTGTCTACGAAGCCATGGGCCGCCATGCCGGCTGGCTGGCGGCCGCCGCCGGCCTGGCCGCGCAATCGCCGGACGACGCGCCGCAGATCATCCTGTTCCCCGAACGCGCCTACGACGAGGCCGCGTTCCTGGCGCAGGTGCGCAAGGTGGTGGACAAGGTCGGCTGGTGCGTGGTGGTGGCCAGCGAGGGCATCCAGACCGCCGACGGGCGCTTCGTCGCCGATGCCGGCGGCGGCACCGACGCGTTCGGGCACAGCCAGCTCGGCGGCGTGGCGTCCTACCTGGCCGGCAAGGTCAAGGCCGAACTGGGCTACAAGGTGCATTGGACCCTGCCCGACTACCTGCAGCGTTCGGCGCGCCACATCGCCTCGCGCACCGACTGGGAGCAGGCGCAGGCGGTCGGCAAGGCTGCGGTGCAGTTCGCGCTGAAGGGCATGAACGCGGTGATGCCGGCGATCGTGCGCAGCAGCGACGCGCCGTACCGCTGGAAGATCGAGGCCGCGCCGCTGGCCAAGGTCGCCAACCACGAGAAGAAGATGCCGGCCGGCTTCCTGCGCAAGGACGGTTTCGGCATCACCGAGAAGGCACGCCGCTACCTGCAGCCGCTGATCCGCGGCGAAGCGCCGCTGCCCTACGGCACGGATGGCCTGCCCAAGTACGTGGCGCTGAAGAACGTGGCGGTGAAGAAGAAGCTGCCGGCCTGGGAGGGCTGACAACGCCAGCGCACGCCCCTGTGCCGCGACCGGCGCGCGCCGGTGCGCGGCACGCTGCGGGACAGGCGCCAACGCCTGAAGCGCGGCGACGGAGGCATGGCAGACCCCACTCGCTCACCACGCGCTGGCACGACGGCACGCGTGCCAGCGCCCCCACAAAGTCCGAGATGGCCGGCATGCACGGCGGCAAGCGCGAAGACCGCACCAGCGAGAGTCCCACGATGGACTTCGATTGGCACAGCGACACCATCACGCGCGCGACGCCGGTGGATGGACGCTACCGCAACACGCAGAACGTGCGTCGTTTTCTCGTTGCGGCATGTGGCGACGGCTTCGCCTTCGATCGCGCGTTCATGGCCTGGATCAGGAATGGCGTCGCCAAGACCATGGGCGACGTCGCCGACGCATGGCAGCGGCGGCACATCGGCACGACGTCAGCCGATGAGACGGGCGGTCACACACCGCATACGCCGGATCGGCAACCAAACAGCGCGACGCGCCACGCCGGGGAGCCTGGCCTGAGCGCCGATTGACGCACGCGTCGATACCTCACGTCCGCCGGCGCGGGCCGTGTCACCGCAGCTCCGTCCTCGTCGCGTACACACGCTGCCGCAGTCGCGACCGTGCCGCCCCGCCGTGCAGGCGAGACGCCGGGCCCAGCCAACCCGCCCGCTCAGCGGCAGGCCTTGCCTTCCACGGTCATCTGCGCGGTGAACTGCGGCACCTGCGCGACCTTGCCGGCGGCCGCCTGCTGCTTGGCCTCTTCCAGATAGATCCGCGACTGGCCCTGGCCATCGCGTTCGGTGTTCAGTACGACCGGCTTGCGCCACACCCGCACCACCGCCTGCTGCGACGGACAGGCCGCGCTGGGCACGCGGATCAGATCGTTGAACTTCCAGCCGGTGGCCGCGCTGGGCTTGGCCTGGTCGAACTCGACCAGCTTGGCGCGCGGCTGGCAGGTGGGGCTGCTGCGCACGGCGGAGAAACGGTAGGGCTGCGCCGCATCGCCGGTGTACTCGCCCTCGAAGCGCACGCAGGCCTCGGGGATCTGGCGAATGGTGTGGACCACGCCTACCGCCTGCGGCGCGCTGGCCGGGCGCTGCAACTCGGGGGTCGGGTCGGCGGCCGCCGCGGCCAGCGGCGCCAGCGCGCACAGGGCGATGGCCAGGATCGAGGCGCGTGCGCGCAGCCGCGGGGAAATCGTCGATTGCATCGGAAGGCTCCTGGGAAGCGATGCGCCACGCTGCCATGCGCAGACTGAACCGGACGCCAAAAGTGCGACGCCCTGCCTGGTCGCTGGCGGCATCACGGAGCCAGGCGCATACTCGCCCACGTTCAGGCCAGATGACATTGCGATACGCACCAGCGGCGCGCGTTGTGGCCGCGGAGTCGTTGCATGCTTCAGCTCCTACGGTGTGATCCCTCGGTATGTCCAGCGCTTGGGCGCCATCCACATCCTTGGGAGGGGTCATGTTGGAACGATATGCGGTCACCGTGGCACTGGCGTGCGCGGCTCTGGCGGTGCTCTACGGCATCGTCTCCACGCGCTGGATCCTGGCGCAGCCTGCCGGCAACGAACGCATGCGGCAGATCGCCGATGCGATCCAGGAAGGCGCTCGCGCCTACCTCAACCGCCAGTACCTGACCATCGCCATCGCCGGCGTGGTGTTGCTGGTGCTGGTCGGCGTGTTCCTGAGCTGGTACACCGCCGGGGGCTTTGCGATCGGCGCGGTGCTGTCCGGGGTCGCCGGCTACATCGGCATGAACCTGTCGGTGCGCGCCAACGTGCGCACCGCCGAGGCGGCGCGGCGCGGGCTGGCGCCGGCCATGGCGGTGGCGTTCCGCGGCGGCGCGATCACCGGCATGCTGGTGGTGGGCCTGGGCCTGATCGGGGTGGCCGGCTACTACGGCCTGCTGCAGTGGCTGGGCCACAGTGTCGGCGACAGCCTGCATGCGCTGGTCGGCCTGGCCTTCGGCAGTTCGCTGATCTCGATCTTCGCGCGCCTGGGCGGCGGCATCTTCACCAAGGGCGCGGACGTCGGCGCGGACCTGGTCGGCAAGGTCGAGGCCGGCATTCCCGAGGACGACCCGCGCAACCCGGCGGTGATCGCCGACAACGTCGGCGACAACGTCGGCGACTGCGCCGGCATGGCCGCCGACCTGTTCGAAACCTATGCGGTCACGGTAATCGCGACGATGCTGCTGGGCGGGCTGATGGCCGCCGAGGCCGGGCGCAACGCGGTGCTGTATCCGCTGGTGCTGGGCGGGGTCTCGATCGTCGCCTCGATCGTCGGCACCTTCTTCGTGCGCGTGCGCCCGGGCGGTTCGATCATGGGCGCGCTGTACAAGGGCGTGGTGGTCTCGGCGGTGCTGGCGGCGCTGGCGTTCTGGCCGGTGACCCAGCAGCTGATGGGCGACACCGCCGCCGGTGCCGGCAAGCTCTACGGCTGCGCGCTGATCGGCCTGGTGCTGACCGGGCTGATCGTGTGGATCACCGAGTACTACACCGGCACCCAGTACAAGCCGGTGCAGCATGTGGCCCACGCCTCCACCACCGGGCATGGCACCAACATCATCGCCGGGCTCGGCATCTCGATGAAGTCCACCGCGCTGCCGGTGATCGCGGTGTGCGCGGCGATCTGGGGCGCGTTCGCGTTGTCGGGCCTGTACGGCATCGCCATCGCCGCCACCGCGATGCTGTCGATGGCCGGCATGATCGTGGCGCTGGATGCGTACGGCCCGATCACCGACAACGCAGGCGGCATCGCCGAAATGGCGGAACTGCCGCCAGAGGTGCGCGCGGTCACCGATCCGCTGGACGCGGTCGGCAATACCACCAAGGCCGTGACCAAGGGCTATGCGATCGGCTCGGCAGCGCTGGCGGCGCTGGTACTGTTCGCCGACTACACCCACAACCTGCGCGCCGCGCATCCCACCGAGACCTTCGCCTTCGACCTGTCCGACCACACGGTGATCATCGGCCTGCTGATCGGCGGCCTGATCCCCTACCTGTTCGGCGCGATGGCGATGGAAGCGGTGGGCCGTGCCGCCGGCGCAGTGGTGGAGGAAGTCCGGCGGCAGTTCCGCGAGATCCCCGGGATCATGCAGGGCACTGGCAAACCGCAGTACGACCGTGCGGTGGACATGCTGACCCGCTCGGCGATCCGCGAAATGATCGTGCCATCGCTGCTGCCGGTGGCGGTGCCGATCGTGGTCGGCCTGTTGCTGGGCCCGCGCGCGCTCGGCGGCCTGCTGATCGGCACCATCGTCACCGGCCTGTTCGTGGCGATCTCCATGACCACCGGCGGCGGCGCCTGGGATAACGCCAAGAAGTACATCGAGGACGGCCATTTCGGCGGCAAAGGCAGCGAGGCGCACAAGGCCGCAGTGACCGGCGACACCGTCGGCGACCCGTACAAGGACACGGCCGGGCCGGCGATCAATCCGCTGATCAAGATCATCAACATCGTGGCGCTGCTGCTGGTGCCGCTGCTGTAGCCGGGGGACAGCGGGCGCCGGCGCACGCCGACGCCCGCTGCGCAGGACGCGCTTGGCTACAGGCAGTCGATCAGGCCGTCGTTGATGCTGCGCTCGCTGCGCGGCAGCGGTGCGAACAGCGGCCGCTCGCCCGACAGCGCCGTGTACAGCGCGTGCAGCCGGGTCTGCGGTTGCAGTGGCGTGCGGCAATGCCACAGCCGCGCATCGACCACCACCTGGCCGCTGTCCGGATCGATGCTGGCCTCGCTGGCACCGAAGCTCCAGATGCACTCGCCGATCACCCCGTCGCGCTGGCGCACCGAGCAGCGATAGCGCAGCGGCCGGTAGTCGCTGTAGTCGCCTTCGCAGAAGGTGTCGCCGCACAGCTGGTCGAAGTCGTGCGCCAGCCGTTGCTCCAGGTCGGCGAACGCCTCCCAGCCCTCGCCGGGTGCCGGGTAGTCCATCGCACCCACATAGGTCGGCTGCGCCTGCTGCGCCTGCGCAGCGCCGCAGGCCAGGACCAGCACCGCCAGCAGCGGCCACATCGATCGCCGGATTCCGTTCATCGTCTTGCTCCTTGATGGGGGACAGTGGCCACAGGGTCGCCGCCGCCCGTTGCCGGCACCATCGGACTGCACCCCATGCGGGCCGGTATGGAGTCCGAAACCGCTGTAGGAATCCTCCGAACGGGCGTGCGCTGCATTGCAACAGCCAACCGACTAGAATGCCTGCCTCTTTAGAAGCCACTCCACTGGAGCTAGCGCATGGGTCTGGAACTGGTCACCTCCGGCAAGAACCTGCCGGAAGAAATCAACGTCGTCATCGAAATCCCCAAGGATTCCGAACCGGTCAAGTACGAAGTGGACAAGGCCAGCGGCGCCATCTTCGTCGACCGCATCCTCTCCACCCCGATGCGCTATCCCTGCAACTACGGCTACGTGCCCAACACCCTGTGCGGCGACGGCGACCCGGCCGACGTGCTGGTGGTGCTGCCGCTGCCGCTGGTGCCCGGCTGCGTGGTGCGCTGCCGCCCGGTCGGCGTGCTGAAGATGAGCGACGAGGCCGGCAGCGACGAGAAGATCCTGGCGGTGCCGGTGGCCAAGGTGTTCCAGGGCTACGCGCACATCGAGGACATCACCCAGGTGTCCGGCCACTGGATGGAGCGCATCGGCCACTTCTTCGAGCACTACAAGGACCTGGAGAAGGGCAAGTGGGTCAAGCTCGACGGCTGGGGCAACGCCGAAGAGGCCAAGCGCATCCTGCGCGAGTCCGTGACCCGTTTCGAAGCCGGCGCCTGAGCCGCTCGCCGTGGCGGGGCCCTGCCCCGCCGTGGCTGACCCGTTTCACGTTTTGCCGTTGCCGGGGCGCCGCCCTTCGGGGTTTGCGGTACATTGCGCCATGGCATCACCGAGCCCGGTCCGTCCGCGACCTGGCTCTTCTTGGGGGACAGTCTCTTGCGCATCCTGTTCGTCGGCGACGAAGCCAGCCTTCCGTCCGAAGTCACTGAATACATTCGCGATCTTGGCGAGGACTGGCAGGTCCAGAGCGTCGCCGACGGCAATGCCGCCATCGCCGCGGCAGCCACCGTGCGCCTGGATGCGGTGATCGCCGCGCCGACCCTGCCGGACCTGACCACGGCCACCCTGCTCGGCCAGATCCGCACGCTGAGCCCGGAGACCATCCGCATCGCGCTGATCGAAGCCGAACAGAGCAACCGCGCGCCGCCGGCGCGGATCATCGGCGTGGCGCACCGGTTCCTGCCGTTGCCGCTGTCGCCGGAGATGCTGCTGGAGGCGGTGACCAGCCTGGAGGAACTGCAGGAACTGCTGGGCAACCCGCGCCTGCGTTCCAGCATCGGCCGCATCGAGAAGCTGCCCTCGCCGCCGCATCTGTACCTGAGCCTGATGCACGCGCTGGAGCAGGACGAAGGCAGCAATGCCGCCGACCTGGCCAAGCTGGTCTCGGCCGACCCGGCGATCGCGGCCAAGGTGCTGCAGCTGTGCAATTCGGCGTTCTTCTCCAACGGCCGCACCATTTCCGACCTGCGCACCGCCGTGACCCGCCTGGGCACCGCCACCCTGCGCGACCTGGTCCTGGCCAGCGAAGTGTTCTCGGTGCAGGCGCTGTCCAACGCCGAGCGCAACGCGCTGCAGCAGCGCTCGCTGCTGGCGTCCAAGCTGGCCACGAAGATGCTGCCGACCTCCAGCGTCGAGCTGGGGTCGACCGCGGCGCTGCTGGCCGACATCGGCCTGCTGTTGCCGGGCGTGCGCGACGAGCGCGAGCCGCCCACCGGCGACGACGACACCCGGCCGGGCCATGCCGAGGCCGGCGCCTACCTGCTCGGCCTGTGGGGCCTGCCGATGCCGATCATCGAGGCGGTGGCCTTCCATCGCCAGCCGCAGCGCTCCAGCACCCGCAGCTTCTGGGTCACCGGTGCTGTGCACGTGGCGATGGCGCTGGCCAGCGGCTCGGAAGTCGACGAGGAATACCTGGCCAAGACCGGCATGCTCGGCAAGTTGCCGACCTGGCGCGAGCAGGCCGAGAACCTGATGGGGCTGACCTCGGCGTAAGACCGACCGTGGTGCGCGCGCGCCGCCCGCTCGCGAGCGCACGCTCCAGGAAGTCGGCGACGCGGGCGCCCTCGCGCACCGCTTGCTGCACCAGAGCCGGCCAGTCACTGCCCAGCCTGGTGAAGCTTGCGTTGCTCGTACACCTCGGCGAGACGCTCGTGCTGCAGGTCCATCGCGCCATGTCCAGCAAGGCCTCGTACACCGAGAGCGGATGCTGCAGGCCTTGCAGCGGCAGCACCGAACGCTGGTGCACTCGCGCCAACACGTATCCGCGGCATGCCCGGTGGTGGCACGCCTCGCCAATCGCATAGGTGCGGCAGCTACAAGTGCAGCGGCCTGATGATTCATTCAGGCCGAGCCTGTCCGCTGCCGCGGCCAAGTCGACCGAGTCAAGCGCTAGGTGAGGCTTCGGTTTGTCGAGGTCGATGTCCGAAAATGGCAAGACACTTAGCGCGGCCGATGCCACATTTCGGCCACTCGTCCGCCTAAGGCAACACGTCATGAGCGCACCCGCTTTTTTCAGGTTTTTAGACCTTCATCGCACCAACACCCCCCTGTTAATCGCCAACGCTTGGGATGCCGTCAGCGCAGCACTCTGGCAACGGGCAGGCGCTCCAGCCATCGGTACCAGCAGCGCGGCTCTGGCTTGGGCTTGCGGCTATGCCGATGGCGGTGCACTACCACTCGATGCACTATTGCATCAGGTACGCGCCATTGCCCGTGTCTCGTCAGTTCCGGTCAGTATCGATCTGGAGGACGGCTATAGCGACGACCCGCACGCCGTGGCGGAGCTGGCGAAGGAAATCGCGGCCATCGGTGCGGTCGGGATCAATCTGGAAGATGGTGCGGGTACGCCCGAGCTATTGATGGAGAAGATCCGCATGGCCCGTCAGGCTCTCGGCGACACGCCTCTGTTCATCAATGCACGCACCGACGTTTACTTGGGCGTCCTCGCTTCCGGGCGTGATGGGGTGGACATGGCGATCCACCGCTTGTCTTGCTACCGGCGCGCAGGTGCAGACGGCGGCTTCGTGCCAGGCATCACCGCTATCAAGGACATTGCCGAAATCGCGGCAAGAGTCCCGATGCCGCTCAACGTAATGACCGTTCCCGGGCTACCGCCGCTGCAAGCATTGCGCGAGGCCGGTGTGCGTCGGATCAGCGCCGGCCCGGCGCTGTTCCAGCACTCTTTCGGCACCGGCGTGGGCAGTGTCGAGAGCTTCCTGGCCGGCAACTTTTCCAGCGTGCCCCGCGCTGGCCTCGAGTACGCCAGCCTCAACCAACTCCTTTCGTAGAACGGTAGCCGCCATGGACACGGCGACGCATTGCCCAGGCGGGCCGCTGCGCTCATACCAGACATCAAGGATGTTTCCCCCGACACCGGGCAAAGCGGCGCGGATCTTGAGGAAGACGTAGGCGCCATCGCGGCAGCCTCGACAGCCCCAACCTTATCGGGTCAGCCGTGTGCCTGCCTCCCCTCAGTTGGGTGAAAAAAAAGACGGGCCTTGCGGCCCGTCTTCGTGTCACGCCAACAGCTCGATCAGAAGCGCTGGGTGTACTTCATGTACACGTAGCGACCGATGTCGAAGCCGCCGTAGTAGGCGAAGCTGCTGTCCGGGGCCGAGTACATCAGCGGACCGCGGTGGTCGAACACGTTGTTCGCACCGATGGCGATCGTCGCGTCCCACGGCGCCTTCCAGTTGACCTGCAGGTCGTGGAAGGTGTTGGAGCCGGTGTGACGCAGCGGATCGGATTCGCCGTTGGCGAAGTGGTCCGGCGCATCGCAGTAGTCCGTGGCCAGCGAGATGCAGCTTTCCTTCATGCCGGAGTAGTAGCGCAGGGTGTAGTTCACACCGAAGTCGCCCATCGTCCAGTTCACGCCCAGGTTGGAACGCACGCGGAAGATGCCCGGCTCGCCGACGCGGCCGATCGTGATGTTGTCGCCCGCGGCGTTCTGGCCGGCTTCGTCGTACTTGCTGACGTAGCTGGTCTGCCAGTCGATCATGATCTTGCCGAACGCCATTTCCGGCAGACGGTAGCGGATGCCCAGATCGTAGCCTTCGGTCTCCATCTGGCCGAGGTTGGCCACGCCGTAGGTCATCGCCGAGATGTGGCCGTCGGCGGCGCGGGTCACGCCGGCGCAGCGCTCGGCATTGCCCAGCACGTAGCAGTCGCGCAGGATGCGGTCCACGCTATCGGCGATGATCATGTCCTTGATCTCGTAGCGGTACCAATCCAGCGAGATGTCCAGGCCCTGCACCCAGCGCGGGCTCCACACCAGACCGGCGGTCTTGCTGGTGGAGGTTTCCGGCTTCAGGTTCGGGTTGGAGCCGCTGATGAACTCGTCCGGGGTCTGGCACGGATAGGTGGTGCACGGCACGTAGCCCTGGCCCAGCTGGGTGTAGCCGACCGGCACGCCGGCCGCGGAACACGCCGCATTGCCGTTGACGCTGTTCGGCGCGCCCACGCCGCACGGATCGACGTAGGACTCGAAGCTGCTGCTCAGGCCGCCGTACAGATCGCTGATCGTCGGGGCGCGGAAGCCCTCGGCGTAGGTGCCGCGGACCAGCAGCTCGTCGATCGGCTTCCAGGTGAAGCCGAACTTGGAGTTCACCGTGTCGCCGAAGTTGCTGTAGTCGGAGTAGCGGCTGGCCAGGTTCAGGGTCAGCTGCTTGGCGAACGCCATGTCGGCCAGGATCGGCACGTTCAACTCGAGGTAGAACTCGTCCAGGTCGTAGTTGCCGGCGGTGGTCTTGGCGCCCAGGCCGGTGCTCTCACCCGACTGCGCGAAGGCGTCCGGCGAGAAGCGGCCTTCTTCCTTGCGGTGCTCGTAGCCGACCGCGATGCCGAGGTCGCCCGCCGGCAGGGTCGCCAGCGTGCCGCTCAGGTTGGCGGTGTAGCTGGTGGTCTTGGTCAGGCCGGTGTCGGTGAAGTACGGGAACAGGAAGGCCTGCGTGTCCGCATCGGCCAGCGAGCCCGGGCCGGCCACGCCGTACGGCAGCAGCGGGTTCCACGGACGGCAGGCGCTCAGCGACACCGGCGCGGCGGCGGTGCCGCACTGGGCGACGCCGTTGGCGTTGATGAAGGACGAACCCAGCGCCTGGCGCGCCGCGATCAGGCTCATGTCGCCGTGACCGGTCTTGGTGCTCTCGTTGCGGTTCCACAGCGCACCGACGTCCCAGTCCCAGCTCTTGTCGGCGAACTCGAAGGAGCCGCTGATGGTCGGCGCGAAGCGCGTGGTCTTCAGCTTGCTCTCGGTGGTGCGCGGCACTTCCCACAGGCGGCGGCGGAAGTCGATGTCCTGGCCGATCGGGTTGAACGCGCTGTCGCCGGCCAGCGGGGTGCCGAACGCGGCGGACTGGTACGGGTAGCCGGCGATCTGCTGATCGGTGGTGCGCTCGTTGTAGAGCACGTCGGCGTTGAAGACGATGGAGTCGGTCAGGTCGTAGTTCGCGTTGGCGAACACCGACTTACGCTCGACGCCGGTCTGCACCATCATCTGCTGGTTGGAGTTGGCGCGCTCGGCCGCCGTCAGCGGGTGGTAGTCGGCCGGGTTGTTCGGGTTGCCGCCCTGGTTCAGGGTCTGCCACACCGCCACGTCCGGATCCGAGCAATCGACGGTCAGCGGGTTGCACCAGCTGCCGTTCTGGCTGATCGGGCTCCAGCTGCTCGGCGTGGAGTTCGGGCCACGGCTGCCGTCGCGGCTGAACCAACGGTTCTTGGCGAACACCGGATCCTGCTTGGAGTACTCGGCGGTCAGCGCCACGCCACCGCGCTCGCCCTGGGTCCCGATGGTGAAGGAGTACTGCGAGGTCTTGCCGTCGCCTTCGCCGAACTGGCCGAACTCGGCCGAGGCCTCGGCGCCGTCGAAGCGCTTGCGGGTGATGATGTTGACCACGCCGGCGATGGCGTCGGAGCCGTAGATCGACGAGGCGCCGTCCTTCAGCACTTCGATGCGCTCGATCGCCGCCATCGGCACTTGGCTCAGGTCCTGCAGGCCAGAGGTGGTGGCGCCCAGGCGCTTGCCGTTCAGCAGCACCAGGGTGCGCTCGGCGCCGAGGTTGCGCAGGTCGACGTAGTAGCCGCCGACGTTTTCGCCGGAGGCCAGCGCGTCGGCGCGCGAGATCGCCGGGGAACCGGCCGAGGTCAGGTTCTGCAGCACGTCGGCGACCGAGGTGTAGCCCTGGCGCTCCAGCGCCTGGCGGTCCAGGGTCAGGATCGGCTGCTGGGTTTCGACGTCGGCGCTACGGATGCGCGAACCGGTGATTTCGATCCGGTCCAGCGTGGTGGTGGACGAGGCGGCGGCTTCTTGCGCGCCGGCAATTGCCGGCGTCAACGCGATCGCGATGCTGGCGGGCAGCAAGCCCAGCCGCACTGCGGGAGTGCGAAGGTTCATCAATCTCTCCAGGGTAACGTTAGGGGCGTGTTAAGACGCCCTCGGCACGTTACGTTCCGGTGAGCGCGGCTGCTTTGCCGCTGCCGCTCGCAGACTTTGCCGATTCTGGCGGCACGGTAGTGCCATGCCGATATTGCGAGGCGGACACCCCGAAACGCGCACGGAACGCCCGCGCGAAGCTGCAGCAGTTGTCGAACCCGCTGGCCGCGGCCACCTCGCCGATCATCATCGTGGTCTCGCGCAGCAGATCCGCCGCACGCTCCAGGCGCAGGCGCGCCGACAGCGCCTGCGGGCTTTCCTCGTACAGGCTCTGGAACGTCTTGGACAGGTACCAACCGGAGAAGTTGGTCAGTTCGGCCAGTTCGCTGATCCGCACCACGCGGTCGCGATGGCCGTCCAGATACAGCCGCGCGCGCTGCATGCGCCCGAACACCTGGCGCTTGCGCATCCGCGAGCGCCCGGGACAGCGCTGCACGCGGCGCGACAACTCGCCCTGCATGGACGCCAGATGCAGCAGCACCGGCCGCATCGCCAAGGCGTCGCCCGGCCGCGCCGCCGCCTGCCGCCACAAGCGCAGCGCGGTGCGCGTCTCGCGCAACGACAGCTCGCCGCGCCCGGCATACAGGGTCTCGTCGGCCATGCGCCCCAAGGCCTTCAGCGCCTCACCGTCCAGGCTCAGGCCGATGCACAGGCCGTCGCGGTCGGTCTGCAGCAGGGGACGCGAATCGCGTTCGAAGGCCAGCCACTGGCCGCGGCGCAAGGCGAAACGCCCCTCCTTGGCCTCGATCCAGGCGCTGCCGCGCAACTGCAGCCAGACCGTGAAGGCGTTCGCCGACGCCTGCACGCTGGCCAGTCGGGCTGCGCCCAAGCAGGCGGGACCGGCGGGCGCGTCGTCCGCGTCCAGTACCAGCTGTTGTCCATGATCGACCAGGAAAGATTGCCGCATCCGAGCACCTGTTTGACGTAAACCGGTGCGCAGTCTTTGCCGAATGTGGCGACAGGTCAGGAAGGCCCGGCGATATTTGTCCGAAATCGCCACGACGCCCTTACGAACAACTTACGAAACCTATATATCCTTGCGAATCAACCAGTTGTGCGAAATGGTCGAGAACCATTCCGGTTGCTCGTGCATCCGGATGAAGCCGATCTCGCTGCCGTCCTCGATCGCGAGCGACACATAGGCGTCGCCACTGCGCGGGTCGATGCTGAACCCGTTGACCGCGCTGAAATGGTCGCGGTCCAGGCACACGCTGGCACCGAGGCCGCCGCCGATCCGCGCCAGGCGGCTGGCGCATTCGCCGGTCTGGAACAGGTAATGCACCGCGCCATCGGGGCCCAGCGCCCAGCTGCGGTAGCGCCACAGCGATGGCAGGGTGTCGTCCACGGCACGCACGCTGGCCAGGTCCAGGCCGGCGTCGGCGCGCCACAGGCCGCTGCGCGCGAGCCGGGTGAACAGGATCTGCCCGGTGGCGGGATCGCTGCGAACCTGGGACACGTCCGGCAGGCTCGCCAAGGGTCGCCACGGCACGGCGCGCCGGTCGTACAGCTGCAGGCGGGTGCGCCCGCTCTCGCCCAGCAGCACCAGCAATTGCCCGGGATCGGCGGTGTACAGCGCCTGCAGCGGCTCGCCGGCAGGCACCGGCAGGGCCGCCACGCTGCCGGACTGCGGCCGGACCTCGTAGATCGCCGACGCGCCCTGCGCATCGCGGCCGCTGACCAGGAGCGCCTGGCTGTCGGCCGACCAGGACAGGGGCTGCCGGGTTTCCGGGCGCACGCCCTCGATCAGCCGCAGCGACGCCGGCTGGGTCACGTCGCCCCACCACAGTGAATAGCTGCCGTCGCGGTCGGAGGTGAAGGCGAGCTGGCGCCCGTCCGGCGCGATGCTCGGCTGCCCGTCGCGGCCGGTGGAGGCGAACAGCCGTTGGCGCTCGCGGGGCACGTCCGCCGCGCCGGCCGGGATGCGGTACACGGCGAACTGCGGGCGCCGGTGCACGAATGCCAGGCTGCCACCGTCGCGGGCCAGGCGCGGCGCCTGCGCATCGCTCAGGCCCAGGTCGCGCAGGCGCCGGGTCTGGGTGTCCAGCCGGTACAGCCGGGTCTCGCCATCGACGCGGCGCCCGAACACGATGCCGCGCCCATCGCGCGCCCAGTCCCAGCCGCGGATCTCGGCGAATTCATGGGTCAGCGGCTCGGCGGTGCCGCCTGCGGCCGGCATCCGCCACAGCCCGCCCATCTGCGGATTGCGCACGAAGGCGATCCATTTGCCGTCCGGCGAGTAACGCGGTGCGTAATCGAAATCGCCGGCGGCGACCGGATAATCCACTGCCCTCCACCGCCCGCTGTCCAGATCCAGCACGCGGATGCCGCGCGCGGCCGGGCGCCCGTTCATGCTGCCGAACACCAGGCCATGGCCGTCCGGGGTCCAGTCGAAGCTGAGCAATTCGCTGTCGTCACAGCGCGCGACCTCGCGCGCGGGCGTGCGCCCGTCGGCCTGCACCAGCATGACCCGGCACTGCCGCTCCGCTCCGAGTCGGGCGAAGGCGATGCGCGTGCCATCGGGCGACCAGGCCGGCAGCCGGTCGGATTCGCCGCGGGCCGGGACGCCCAGCGAGCGCGGCGTGGTACTGCCGGCGCCGCCGCTGGTCGGCTGCACCAGCAACTGCGTGCCGTCGCTGCCGATGGCGCGCGCGGCATAGGCCACCTGCGCGCCATCCGGAGACAGCGCCGGCTCCAGCTTGAACCCGGAGGTGGCGGTGATCAGCCGATACGGCCGCTTGGGGCTGCCCAGCACCCGCTCCTGTTCGGCGCTGTCGGCAGGCACGGGTTCGCGGGCGAACCACCACCAGCAGGCCAGCGCCAGAACCAGCATGACGGCCGCACCGGCGGCGGCGGCCAGCCACGGCGGCGGGCGCCGTCGCACCGCGGCCGGCGCCGCCGGCACGCTGGCGGCGTCAGGCGCCGCGACGTCGTCCGCGTCCCCAGCGGATGCCACCGCCATGCCCGCCTCGGCCTCGGCCTCGACGTCGGGCAAGGCCTGCACCGGTGCCACCAGGCGGTAGCCGCTCTTGGCCAGGGTCTCGATGTACACGGGCGCCTCGCCGCGCTCGCCTGCGGCGAAGGCCTTGCGCAACTGGGTGATGGCCTGGGTCACCACATCGTTGGTCGGCTGCGTGTCCGGCCAGACCTGCGCCAACAACGCCTCGCGCTCCACCACCTGGCCCGGTTGCGCCAGCAACACCCGCAGCACGCCCATCGCCTTGGGCGTGAGCCGTTGCGGTCGGCGCGCGCGTGGCGCATGCACTTCCCGCAAGGACAGCAGCACCAGGCAATCGCCGACCTGCATCCGTTGCGGAAGCGGCGGTGTGGCGAACGATGAGAAAACCATGTTGGACAACGAAGAACGCCGTGAGGAAAGTGCCGCGGATGCGGCGGCGGCGCGGCCACGCGTGGCCTCGCAACAGAGGCCAACGAGCAAACTCGGCAAAACGAGGCAGCGGATGCCGCCAAGCGCGGCATGTCGGCGAATTCTACTCTAGTCGTCGCCGTCGCCAACCGCGACGACGCATTCAGGCTCTCTCTCCGCCGACGAAATTCACATAATCGCTCCATGACTGCGCGCCCCTGGGCGCGCTTTTTTTTACGCCACGTTCACACCTTCATCTGACGTGTGACGCTGAGCCCAATCAGGCGCGACACCACCAGCGCGATGTACATCACACCGACAAACTGTTCGATCATCACCAGCGCCCGCGCGAACGGCTGCACCGGCACCACGTCGCTCAGGCCCACGCCCGACAGCACGCTGAAGCTCAGATACAGCAATTCCATCCAGGTCCGCGGCGAGACTGCGTCCACCGCTGCGGTGAAGCTGCCCGGCCACCATTGCTGGCACACCGCGAAGACGAACGCGAACGCCCAGGCCAGCAGGGTGAAGGTGGCGCCGGCGGCATAAAGCTCGTCGCGGGTCACCACGTGGTCCTGCAGCATGTAGGCGATCAGGCTGCCGGCCGTATAGAAGTACAGCAGGCTTTCCAGCAACTGCGCCCAGGCGGTCATCGCCGGGTTGCCGAGCAAGGCCGCGGCGATCGACAGCGCCACCGACGGCAGCGCCAGGCAGCAGGCGATCCACAGCGCCGACGGCCCCCGGTTGACCACCCATAACGCCAGCGCCAGCACCACGATGCCGAACGCGCCGAACAGCGCGCGTCCGGCCGCGGTGTCCTCCATCCACGGATACAGCAGCACGCCCAGCAGTTGCACCGCGAGCAACAGTGCGGACGGATGGCGACGCAGCGCGAACGCATAGCGCAGCATGAGACATTCCCTGTGGCGACCAGCGCGCATCATAAATGCGCGCGCAAGGCGCCGTGGTCATGACCTTGGACGCACGCCGCACCTGCCGCGCTTGTGCACCCCGGGCGTGGCGGTGCACAAGCGCATGCGGCCACCGCAAGCGCCAAGTCAGTGGTCAGTGATCAGCGGTCGGCAGACCACACGCAGACCGCTGCACCTCACTCGGCGCGGTACACCTGCGCCCCGGCCGCCAGGAACTGCGCCGACTTCTCCACCATGCCGGCATGCAGGGCCGCCTCGGCGTCGACACCGTGTTCGGCGGCGTAGTCGCGCACGTCCTGGGTGATCTTCATCGAACAGAAATGCGGCCCGCACATGGAACAGAAGTGCGCCAGCTTGTGCGCGTCTTTGGGCAGTGTCTCGTCGTGGAACTCGCGCGCCTTCTCCGGATCCAGGCCGAGATGGAACTGGTCGTCCCAGCGGAACTCGAAGCGCGCCTTGGACAGGGCGTTGTCGCGCACCTGCGCACCGGGATGGCCCTTGGCCAGGTCCGCGGCGTGCGCGGCGATCTTGTAGGCCATGATGCCGTCGCGCACGTCGGCGCGGTTGGGCAGGCCCAGATGCTCCTTCGGCGTGACGTAGCACAGCATCGCGGTGCCGAACCAGCCGATCGTCGCCGCGCCGATCGCCGAGGTGATGTGGTCGTAGCCCGGCGCGATGTCGGTGGTCAGCGGTCCCAGCGTGTAGAACGGCGCCTCGCCGCATTCGCGCAGCTGCTTGTCCATGTTCTCCTTGATCAACTGCATCGGCACGTGGCCGGGGCCTTCGATCATGGTCTGCACGTCGTGCTTCCAGGCGATCCTGGTCAATTCGCCCAGCGTCTCCAGTTCGCCGAACTGCGCAGCGTCGTTGGCGTCGGCGATGCAGCCGGGGCGCAGGCCATCGCCCAGCGAGAAGGCCACGTCGTAGGCCTTCATGATCTCGCAGATGTCCTCGAAGTGGGTGTAGAGGAAGTTCTCGCGATGGTGCGCCAGGCACCACTTGGCCAGGATCGAGCCGCCGCGCGAGACGATGCCGGTGACGCGTTTTGCGGTCAGCGGCACGTAGCGCAGCAGCACCCCGGCATGGATGGTGAAGTAGTCCACGCCTTGTTCGGCCTGCTCGATCAGGGTGTCGCGGAAGATCTCCCAGGTCAGTTCCTCGGCGCGGCCGTCCACTTTCTCCAGCGCCTGGTAGATCGGCACGGTGCCGATCGGCACCGGCGCGTTGCGCACGATCCACTCGCGGGTCTCGTGGATGTGCTTGCCGGTGGACAGGTCCATCACCGTGTCCCCGCCCCAGCGGATCGCCCACACCAGCTTCTCCACTTCCTCGGCGATGCCGGAACTGACCGCGCTGTTGCCGATGTTGGCGTTGATCTTGGTCAGGAAGTTGCGGCCGATGATCATCGGCTCGCTTTCCGGGTGGTTGATGTTGCACGGCAGGATGGCGCGGCCGCGGGCGATCTCCGCGCGCACGAACTCGGGCGTGATCTGCTGCGGGATGTCGGCGCCGAACGCCTCGCCGGGATGCTGCACGCGCAGTTGCGCATCGCGCAGGTCCTGCAGGCGCTGGTTCTCGCGAATCGCCACGAACTCCATTTCCGGGGTGACGATGCCGCGCCGCGCGTAGTGCATCTGGGTGACGTTGGCGCCATCGCGGGCGCGCCGCGGCAGGCGCCGGGCCGGGAAGCGCACCGCCTGCAGGCGTGCATCGTCCTCGCGCGCGCGGCCGAACTGCGAACTCAGCCCGGCCAGCGCGACGCTGTCGCCGCGCTCGGCGATCCAGGCGGCGCGCAACGGCACCAGGCCGGCGCCGAGATCAATCCGTGCCTGCGGATCGGTGTAGGGCCCGGAGGTGTCGTAGACGGTGAGCGGGGCGTTCTCCTCGCCGCCGAACACGGTGGGCGTGCGGGTCAGCGCGATCTCGCGCATCGGCACCTGCAGGTCGGCGCGGGAGCCCTGCACGAAGATCTTGCGCGAGCCGGGAATCGGGCGGGTCACCGCCGCGGACAAGGTATCGGTCTGCTGCTGCAGCGGATTGGGTACGGCGTTCATCGGCGTTCGTCCTGGTTCAAGTGACCCGCGGCGGAGGCGGGACGGGTGCGAGCGGACTCGCATCTCGGACGAAGCGGCGGCGCGGGCCCGCCACGTGCGCAGAGGCGCCCGCGGCGGACTTGCGAAGCTTCCCTACGCCGGTATCAACCGGATCAGGTTCGAAGGGACTGTCTCAACCGCGGCCTGCGCCGGCGGTACCCCCGCTTCTGCGGGTATTAGACCCGTTTCCGCCGCTGGCCGCCAACCGGCGCGCCTGAACGCCGGCACAGCCGCCCTGCGCATGTGTCAGCACCGCCACACTCCACGCCGCCGGCGACAAACCGCGGCCACCTGGCCGGCCTAGCCTGCACGCACAAGAATCAGGGCTCTCTCTCATCGCCGCCGGCCCTGCCGGCGGCATTTTTTTGCCCGCGTGCCGCGTGCCGCGCGGGCTCACTCGAGCACGTAGGCCACGCGCAGCCCGCCCCAGTGGCGCCCGCGCACCTGCACCGGGACCGACAGGTCGAACAGGATCTGCCCGGTGTCGCGCCGATAGACCTGCAGCAGATAGGGTTCGGTGTGGCGGCCGACGTTGCGGCCGACCCGGTCGCTGAAGATGCGCTTGGTGCGGTTGCCGACCAGATCGCGCGCGCGGTCGCCGCTGAGCGGCTGGCTGAAGCGCAGATTGTGGGTCGGCACGTAGCCGTCGACGTTCGCGCAGATCGCGAACACGATCCACGGATGCGCGGCCAGCAACGGCTCCTGCAGCGGCGGCAGCAGTTCGTCGCACAGTGCATCGAAGGCGGTGCGGTACTTGGGCGGGTCGATGCCCGGGATCGGGACATAGTCGGTGGCGAACAGCGCATCCTCGGCGATGCGCCCCCGCGCCAACGCGGCCTCGAATGCCTGGCCGATACCGACGGCGGCAGCCCTGGCCAGATCGCGCACCCGCGCATGCCGAGGCTGCTGCATCGGATCGGCCGGCAAGCGGAACAGGTTCACGCAGTCGTGCAGGGTCTCGCTGCCGGCCGCCAGGTCGGCGCTGCGCTGCACCACCCGCGCGGCATGCTCCAGGTTGCTGCGGCTGAGTCCGACCACGTGTTCGACGGCCCGGTCGATGCCGCCGATCTCCCCGCTCTGGGTGGCGATGCGACCGGCCACCGCGTCCATCGCCGCGCTGGCGCGGCCGAGCAGTTCGCCGATGCCGCCCAGCACCTGTTCGGTGCGCTGCGCCGAGGCCGCGCTGTCCTGCAGGGCCACACCGGTCTCGCCGATGATGCTGCGCACGTCGCGCGCCGCGGTGGCGGCGCGTTCGGCCAGTTGCCGGATCTCGGTGGCGACCACCGCGAAGCCGCGCCCGGCCGGGCCGGCGTGCACCGCCTCGATGCTGGCGTTGATCGAGAGGATGTTGGTCTGGAACGCGACCGAATCGATCACCTCGATGACCTGGTTGGCGCGCGCCGAACGCCGCGCCACCTCCTGCATCGCCTGGCCCAGGGTCCGCGCCGCCTCCACGCCCTGGCGTGCGCTGTCGTCGGCGCTGGCCGCCACCGCGATCACCGCGCGCAGGTCGCGATCCATCTCGTGCAACCCCTGCAGCAGTTGCCGGGTGGTGGCCAGCACCGTCTGCAAGGCATCCAGTTGGGTCTGCGATTGCCGCGCCAGCTCGTCGTTCTCGGCCACCACGTGCGGCACGTCGGCGGCGATCTGCAGCGACAGCGCCACCGCCTGGCGGATCGCCTCGGCCAGATTGCCGAAGCCGGCCGACAGGCGCCGCCCCGGCATCGCCTCGGTCTCCTGCGCCGACAGCGGCGTCTGCAGCCCCAGGTCCAGATCGCAGCCGGTCAGCCGCTCGCCGACCCGATCCAGCAGCGCCTGCGCGGCCGCGCCCTCGTGGACCCGTTGCGCCAGCGCCTGCAGCGCCGGGCTGATCGCGCCCTGTGCCTGGCCGGCGCCGAGCAGGGCGACATCGCGCAGCAGCGCGGCGGTTTCCGGATGCGGCAGCGACAGCAGCCAGCCCTGGCCGCCGCGATCGCGATCGCGCTGGTAACGCACGCGGCGCGTGGGATCGGCCCCCGGCGCCAGCCAGCTGCCTTCGGCGTCGACCAGGGCGGCCAGCGGCAGGCCCCAGATCGCCTCGCTGGTGGCGCCGAGCAAGGTCTGCGCCGTCACTCCCAGCAGGTCCAGGGCCGCGCGGTTGGCGGCACTGATGCGGCCGTCCGGTTCCAGCCGCAGCAGGGCGATCGGGGCGTCCGGCAAGCCGGCCGCGGGTGCAGCATCGACTTCCGGGCTGCGTGAGAACAAGGCCATCGTCGTCTCCCTCGGTGCTGCGCCCATGGTATCGGCTCCCACCCTGCGCTCGCAGTGGCAGCCGTCGCAACCGGAATCCTTATCAAGCGCTGCGGCGTGGCCGCAGACAGGTTGACGACGCGGCCATGACACCGCCTTCGCGAGGATCGGGCCACGCCCAGCCCGGTGCGATCTCGGAGACCGAGGGCTGGATTGGTGCGCTGCATCAACGCGCCGGCACCGCGCTTCGCCGCATTGGCCCACACGCGGCTGCGCACCCGCGCCGGCATCCCTGTCCGCGTGCGCGAACGCCGGCGCGCGCTTGCACGATCCACGACTGGAGACGCTCCCCCAATGGTGTTCCGCATTTCCATCGCCCTGGTGGCGCTGCTGGTCCTGATCGCCGGCATTGCGCCGGGGCCGTTCAATACGCTGGTGCAGGCGGCACTGGTGGAGGTGGTCCGCGGCGCCGGCTGGATGTACCTGCTGATCGTGTTCCTGACCTTGAGCTTCCTGCTGTACCTGGCCTTCGGCCGCTTCGGCACCCTGCGCATCGGCGGCGAAGACGCCGAACCGGATTTCTCGCGCGGCAGCTGGCTGTCGATGCTGTTCGCCGCGGGCATGGGCATCGGCCTGGTGTTCTGGGGCGCGGCCGAACCGATCTCGCATTTCCTCGAACCGCCGGAGGGCCTGGCGCCGCAGAGCATGGAGGCGGCGCGCGCGTCGATGCGCTATGCGTTCTTCCACTGGGGCCTGCATCCCTGGGCGATCTACGGCCTGATCGGCCTGGCGATGGCCTGGTTCCAGTACAACCGCAACGGCCGCGGCCTGGTCAGCGACATGCTGCAGCCGGTGATCGGCCGCCACCACCGCGGCTGGATCGGACAGAGCGTGAACATCGCCGCCGTGGTCGCCACCGCGGTCGGCGTGGCCACCACGCTGGGCTTCGGCACCATCCAGATCGCCGCCGGCCTGCAACGCGTGTTCGGCGTACACGCCGGCATCCCGGTGCAGATGGCGGTGATCGCGGTGGCCTTCGTGCTGTACATGGCCTCGACCAGCAGCGGCGTGGAGCGCGGCATCAAGTGGCTGTCCAACTTCAATCTGGCCCTGGCGGCGCTGCTGCTGGCCGCGGTGCTGGTGCTCGGCCCCACCGGCTTCATCTTCGACACCTTCACCACCACGCTGGGCGCCTACCTCAACCAGCTGGTGACGATGAGCCTGCGCATGTCGCCGTTTTCCGGCAGCCGCTGGGTGGCGGACTGGACCATCTTCTACTGGGCATGGTGGATCGCCTGGGCGCCGTTCGTCGGCGCCTTCATCGCCCGCGTCTCGCGCGGCCGCAGCGCGCGCGAATTCGTCATCGGCGTGGTGCTGGCACCGACCCTGCTCGGCTTCCTGTGGTTCTCGGTGTTCGGCGGCACCGCGCTGTGGTCGCAGTTGTTCGGTCACGTCGACATGCTGCAGGCGCTGCACAACGGCTACGAGACGGTGTTGTTCACGCTGTTCGACAGCCTGCCCGGCTCGCTGCTGCTGTCGAGCGCGGCGCTGTTGCTGCTGATGATCTTCTTCGTCAGCTCCGCCGACTCGGCGGTGCTGGTGCTGGCCAGCATGTCCACCGACGAAGCCGGCGACCCGCCGCTGGCGCGCAAGCTGGTGTGGGGCGTGGCGGTGGCGCTGATCGCCGCGGTGCTGTTGCTGGCCGGCGGCCTGGATGCGCTGCAGGGCATGATCACCATCGCGGCATTGCCGTTCGCCCTGCTGATGGTGTTGGTGATCGTGTCGCTGTACCGCGTGCTCGATGCCGAGTCCAACCGCGAACGCCGCAAGGCGCAGCGCGCGCGGCACATGATCGAGGCATGGATCGCGCGCGAACAGGCCGCGCAGGCGCAGCGCGACGGCACCGACCCGGCGCCGCCCCGCGAACAGGCATGAACCCCGCCGC
Source organism: Xanthomonas indica (assembly GCF_040529045.1). Taxonomy (NCBI): domain Bacteria; kingdom Pseudomonadati; phylum Pseudomonadota; class Gammaproteobacteria; order Lysobacterales; family Lysobacteraceae; genus Xanthomonas; species Xanthomonas indica. The sequence goes on from NZ_CP131914.1 coordinate 4,410,938, forward strand.
GCGCGGCCGGCCTCAGTAGCCGGCGGCCTGCCCGTCCTTGCGGCTTTCCGAGGCGCCATAGTACACGCCGCTGTCCGGGTCGCGCGCGATCGCCTGGTAACCGCCGTACGGGCCGTCGGCGAAGATCACCCGGTGGCCCTTGCGCATCAACTCGCGGATGGTGTCGTAGGCAAAGCCGGTCTCAAGGTTCAGCTCGCCGCCGTCGCGCATCGCCGTGGCCTGCCCGGTCGGCTCGGTGGAGCCGTCGTGCTGGATCCGCGGCGCGTCGCCGGCCTCCTGCAGGTTCATGTGGAAATCGATGAGGTTCATCAGGATCTGCACGTGTCCCTGCGGCTGCATCGCCCCGCCCATCACGCCGAAGCTCAGCCACGGCTTGCCGTCCTTGGTCACGAACGCGGGGATGATGGTCTGGAACGGACGCTTGCCCGGCGCGTAGCCGTTGGGATGGTCCTTCTGCAGCACGAACATCTCGCCGCGGTCCTGCAGGATGAAGCCCAGCCCCGGCGGCGCCATGCCGCTGCCCATGCCCCGGTAGTTGGACTGGATCAGCGACACCATCATGCCGTCGGCATCGGCGACGGTCAGGTAGATGGTGTCGCCCTCCTCCAGTTGCTTCGGCGTGCCCGGCTGCACTTCCTTGAGCGCGCGGTCCATCGAGATCAGCGCACGCCGCTGCGCGGCGTAGTCCTTGGAGATCAGCCGCGCCAACGGCGCCGGCTGGAACGCCGGGTCGGCGTAGAAGCGCGCGCGGTCGGCGAAGGCCAGCTTCTTCGCCTCGGTGAACAGGTGCACGTGCTCGGCCGAGCCGAACGGGATCTTGGAGAAGTCGTAGCCTTCCAGGATGTTGAGCATCTGCAGCGCGGCGATGCCCTGGCTGTTGGGAGGCAGTTCCCACACGTCGTAGCCGCGGTAGTTGGTGGACACCGGTTCCACCCATTCGCCGTGGTGGCTGGCCAGGTCCTCGTAGCGCAGGAAGCCGCCATTGGCCTTGAAGTAGGCATCGATGGTGCGCGCGATCGGTCCCTTGTAGAACGCGTCGCGGCCGCCGTCGGCGATCTGCTGCAAGGTGTTGGCCAGATTCGGGTTCTTCCACAGCTCGCCCTTGCGCGGGGCGCGGCCGTCGATGGTGAACTGCTCCTTGAAGCCGGGGTACTGCGACAGCCGCGGCACCGAGCGGTCCCAGTAGTAGGCGATGGTCTCGGCGACGGGATGGCCGTCGCGGGCGTAGCGGATCGCCGGGGCCAGGTCCTGCGCCATCGTCCTGCGCCCGAAACGCTCGTGCAGCGCGAACCAGCCGTCGACCGCGCCGGGCACCGAGACCGGCAGCGGGCCGGTGGCCGGGATCTCCGTCAGCCCGCGGCGCTGGAACTCGGCCAGGGTCAGCGCCTTCGGCGAGCGCCCGGAGCCGTTGTAGCCGTACAGCTTCTGCGTCTTCGGATCCCAGACGATGGCGAACAGGTCGCCGCCGACGCCGTTGCCGGTCGGCTCCATCAGCCCCAGCGCGGCGTTGGAGGCGATCGCCGCATCCACCGCCGAGCCGCCGTCGTGCAGGGTCTGCAGCGCGATCTGCGTGGCCAGCGGCTGCGAGGTGGCGGCCATGGCGTGCGGGGCGATCACTTCCGAGCGGGTCGCGAACGGCTGGCCGGTGATGCGGTCGGCGGCCTGCGCCGGCACCGACGTCGCCAGCGCCAGCGCGAGCGCCAGGCGCGCCAGGGAAGGAAGCGAAACGGACATGCGCGGCTCTCCGGAAGAACAGGGAACGCCCACCGTACCCGAGTGCGGCCGGCGCCGCCGCGCAGGCGGGCACATCGCGCCGTCGCGACGGCCGGATTTCCGCGCAATTGGCGCTGTTCGCCGCCTGCGCCCCCTCCGTTTCATGCGTAACCAAGCAGCACTGGCGCGGCTTTCGGCACATTCGCCCACGCAGGCCCGCAACACAGTTGACAGTCGCGCAAAGCCCATGGTTATCTCGCTGCATGTTGCAGCGCCACACCCGCCCGAAGTCGACCCTCCAGCCCGCCGCCCTGCGCGCGGACGCTGCGGCGTCGCTCCTCGTACTCGTGCTTATTACCTCGCCCACAAGTGCGGGACGAACCGGCGTGTAAGCGACAAGCAGCCAGGATTCGATCAGACCCCGCACCGGCAACGGCGCGGGGTTTTTCGTTTCAGTGACCGCGAATGCAAGACCCCCCTTCACTCCAACACCGTTCAAGGACATCCGCCCCATGACCAGTTCCGCCCAGCCCACCACCAAGATCGCCATCGTCGGTTACGGCAGCCAGGGCCGCGCGCACGCGCTGAACCTGCGCGAGTCCGGCTTCGACGTCACCATCGGCCTGCGTGCCGGCGGCCCGACCGAAGCCAAGGCGCAGGCCGACGGCTTCGTGGTGAAAAGCCCCGCCGAGGCGGTGAAGGACGCCGACCTGGTCGCGGTGCTGACCCCGGACATGGTGCAGAAGAAGCTGTACGAGGAGGTGCTGGCGCCGAACATGAAGCAGGGCGCCTGCCTGCTGTTCGCGCATGGCCTGAACGTGCACTTCGACATGATCAAGCCGCGCGCCGACCTGGACGTGGTGCTGGTCGCGCCGAAGGGTCCGGGCGCGCTGGTGCGCCGCGAGTACGAGATCGGCCGCGGCGTGCCGTGCATCTGGGCGGTGTACCAGGACAAGAGCGGCAAGGCCGAGCAGTTCGCGCTGGAGTACGCCGCCGGCCTGGGCGGCGCGCGCGCCAACCTGATCAAGACCACCTTCAAGGAAGAGACCGAGACCGACCTGTTCGGCGAGCAGGCCGTGCTGTGCGGCGGCGCCTCGTCGCTGGTGCAGGCCGGCTTCGAAGTGCTGGTGGAAGCCGGCTACCAGCCGGAAATCGCCTACTACGAAGTGCTGCACGAACTGAAGCTGATCGTCGACCTGTTCTACGAAGGCGGCATCACCCGCATGCTCGAGTTCGTCTCCGAGACCGCGCAGTACGGCGACTACGTCAGCGGCCCGCGGGTGATCGACGCGGCGACCAAGGAGCGCATGCGCGACGTGCTGACCGACATCCAGAACGGCACCTTCACCAAGAACTGGGTGGCCGAGTACGACGCTGGCCTGCCGAACTACACGAAGTTCAAGCAGGCCGACCTGGACCACCCCATCGAAACGGTCGGCAAGCAGCTGCGCGCCAAGATGGTGTGGCTCAACGGCGACGCCGCTGCCGCCCCGGCCGCCGGCGGCACCAAGGCCGCGTAACCCGCGGCTCCCCCACCCGCTTCCACCGAAAGGTCGCCACCGTATGAACTCCTCCGCTCACGGCACGCCCCGCAACGGCGCGCGCTGGCTGACGCAGGCCCTGGAAGCCGAAGGCGTGGACACGCTGTTCGGCTATCCGGGCGGCACCATCATGCCGTTCTACGACGCGCTGGTAGACAGCCAGCTCAAGCACATCCTGGTCCGCCACGAGCAGGGCGCGGCGCTGGCCGCCAACGGCTACGCCCGCGCCAGCGGGCGGGTCGGCGTGTGCGTCGCCACGTCCGGTCCGGGCGCGTCCAACCTGGTCACCGGCATCGCCGATGCGATGCTCGACTCGGTGCCGATGATCTGCCTGACCGGGCAGGTCGCCACGCCGCTGCTGGGTACCGACGCGTTCCAGGAACTGGACGTGTTCGGGCTGACCCTGCCGATCGTCAAGCACAGCTTCCTGGTGCGGCACGTGGACGACCTGCCGCAGGTGCTGCGCGACGCGTTCCGCATCGCCCGCGAAGGGCGGCCGGGCCCGGTGCTGATCGACCTGCCTAAGGACGTGCAACTGGCCGATGCCACGCATCTGCCCGCGCACGTGCCGGCGGAAGTGCCGACCCCGCCGGCGCCGCAGGACGCGGTGCTGGCCGAGGCGCTGGCGGCGATCGCCGGTGCCGAGAAGCCGGTGATCTACGGCGGCGGCGGCATCGCCCTGGGCGATGCGGTGGAAGCGTTCCGCCAGTTCGTCGAGGCCACCCGCATCCCCACCGTGCTGACCCTGCGCGGCCTGGGTGCGCTGCCGCACGCGCACCCGCATTACCTGGGCATGCTGGGCATGCACGGCACCCGCGCCGCCAACATGGCGGTGCAGGAGTCGGACCTGCTGATCGTGGTCGGCGCCCGCTTCGACGACCGCGCCACCGGCAAGCTGGCCGAATTCGCGCCGTTCGCGCGGGTCATCCACCTGGACGCCGACGCCTGCGAGATCTCCAAGCTGCGCCAGGCCGACATCGCCGTGCCCGGCGACGTGGCGCAATCGCTGCGCGCGCTGGCCGCGGCGACCAGCACCTGCGAGGCCTGGCACGCCCGTTGCGTCGGCCACCGCGAGAAGTTCGGCGCGCGCTACGACGCGCCCGGGCAGGACATCTACGCGCCCGGCCTGCTGAAGCGGCTGAGCGAACTGGCCCCGGCCGACACCGTGATCGCCTGCGATGTCGGCCAGCACCAGATGTGGGTCGCCCAGCATTGCCGCTTCAACCACCCGCGCAATCACCTGACCAGCGGCGCGCTGGGCACCATGGGCTTCGGCCTGCCGGCGGCGATGGGCGCGCAGTTCGCCTGCCCGGACCGCACCGTGGTGCTGGTCAGCGGCGACGGCAGCTTCATGATGAACGTGCAGGAGCTGGTCACCATCGCCCGCTGCAAGCTGCCGGTGAAGATCGTGCTGCTGGACAACAGTTCGCTGGGCATGGTGCGGCAGTGGCAGGAACTGTTCTTCGCCGAGCGCTACAGCGAGATCGACCTGTCCGACAACCCGGATTTCGCCGCGCTGGCACAGGTGTTCGGCATCCCGGCCAAGCGCATCACCGCGCGTGGTCAGGTCGAGGACGCGCTGGCCGAGCTGTTGGCGCAGCCGGGCCCGGCGCTGCTGCACGTGGCCATCGACGCACGCGCCAACGTGTGGCCGCTGGTGCCGCCGAACACCGCCAACAGCACCATGCTGGAAAGCAATCCCGCCGCCCAGCGCCAGGAGACGACACATGCGTTACCAGCTTGACCTGGTGCTGAAACCGATCGACGGCGCCTTGCTGCGCGCGATCGGCATGGCCGAACGCCGCGGCTTCGCGCCGATCTCGATCAGCGGCGCGCCGGTGGCCGAGGACGCCGGCCGCTGGCACCTGCAACTGGTGGTGGACGGCAACCGCCCTGGCGAGACCCTGCGCCTGCAGATGGAGAAGGTCTATGACTGCGAATCGGTGCGCGTGACCGCGCTGGATGGGGTGGCGTGATGGGGCCGGGATCGGGGAGGGGGGAATCGGGATTCGCAGCAGGCGGCCGCACGGTCGTCGCTGTCATGACGCGTCAACGCCACCCGACCATGCGGAGGCGCCTTCTTCCATGGAGGTCACTTCTTCGCGCTCGCGCCCAGGATTCCCGCTGCGAATCCCCACTCCCCACTCCCCACTCCCGGCCCTACCATGTCTGATGCCGGTCGCCCTGCGCAGGAGCCGGATGTAGGCCACGTCGCCGTCAGCGTCGCCGACGTGCTGGCCGCGCAGGCGCGGTTGCGCCGCTACCTGCCGCCGACGCCGGTGCATTACGCCGAGCGCTTCGGCGTCTGGCTGAAGCTGGAAAACCTGCAGCGCACCGGTTCCTACAAGGTCCGCGGCGCGCTCAATGCGTTGCTGGCCGGGCTGGAACGCGGCGACGAGCGCGCGGTGATCTGCGCCTCCGCCGGCAACCACGCGCAGGGCGTGGCCTGGGCCGCGCACCGCCTGGGCGTGCAGGCCATCACGGTGATGCCGCACGGCGCGCCGCAGACCAAGATCGCCGGCGTCGCGCACTGGGGCGCCACCGTGCGCCAGCACGGCAACAGCTACGACGAGGCCTTCGCCTTCGCCCGCGACCTGGCCGAGCAGAACGGCTACCGGTTCCTGTCCGCCTTCGACGACCCGGACGTGATCGCCGGCCAGGGCACCGTCGGCATCGAGCTGGCCGCGCACGCCCCGGACGTGGTGATCGTGCCGATCGGCGGCGGCGGCCTGGCCTCCGGCGTGGCCCTGGCGCTGCGCTCGCAGGGCGTGCGCGTGGTCGGCGCGCAGGTCGAGGGCGTGGATTCGATGGCGCGGGCGATCCGCGGCGACATCCGCGCCGTGGATCCCGTCCCCACCCTGGCCGACGGCGTCAAGGTTAAAATCCCCGGGTTCATCACCCGCCGGCTGTGCGCCAGCCTGCTCGACGACGTGGTGATCGTGCGCGAGGCGGAACTGCGCGAAACGCTGGTCCGCCTGGCGCTGGAGGAGCACGTCATCGCCGAGGGCGCCGGCGCGCTGGCCCTGGCGGCCGGGCGCCGCGTCGCCGGCAAGCGCAAGTGCGCGGTGGTGTCCGGCGGCAACATCGACGCCGGCGTGCTGGCGACGCTGCTGTCGGAGGTGCGCCCGCGCCCGCCGCGCAAGCCGCGCCGCCGCAGCGCCGAGCGACTTCGCAGCCAACGTCCCGCCCCGCCCGCTCCTGCCCGCATCGCGTCGTCCCCGCATCCCCATCCGCAAGCCACCGCCGCCGTAGAGGAACCCATCTGGTGAACACTTCCATTTCTTCCCAGACCCCCCGCATCCGCATTTTCGACACCACCCTGCGCGACGGCGAGCAATCCCCCGGCTGCAGCATGACCCCGCCGCAGAAGCTGGTGATGGCGCGCGCCCTGGCCGAGCTGGGCGTGGACATCATCGAGACCGGCTTCCCGGCCAGTTCGCAGTCCGACCGCGAGGCGATGGCGTTGATCGGCCGCGAGCTGCGCACGCCGACCCTGGCGGTGCTGTCGCGCTGCCTGGCCGCCGACATCGAGACCTCGGCGCGGGCACTGGAAGCGGCGGCCAATCCGCGCCTGCACGTGTTCCTGTCGACCAGCCCGCTGCACCGCGAGCACAAGCTGCGGATGAGCCGCGAGCAGGTGCTGGAATCGGTGCGCAAGCACGTGGCGCTGGCGCGCCAGTACGTGGACGACGTGGAGTTCTCGGCCGAGGACGCCACCCGCACCGAGGAGGATTTCCTGGCCGAGGTCGCCAGCGTCGCGATCGCCGCCGGCGCCACCACCATCAACCTGCCCGACACGGTCGGCTTCACCACCCCGGAAGAGATCCGCGGCATGTTCTCGCGGATCATCGCCAGCGTCCCCGGTGCCGACCGCGTGGTCTTCAGCACCCACTGCCACAACGACCTGGGCCTGGCCGTGGCCAACTCGCTGGCCGCGGTGGAAGGCGGCGCGCGGCAGGTGGAATGCACCATCAACGGCATCGGCGAGCGTGCCGGCAACTGCGCGCTGGAAGAGATCGCGATGGCGCTGAAGGTGCGCAACGCGTTCTACGAACTGGACACCGCGATCCACACCCCGCGCATCGTCGCCACCTCGCAGTTGCTGCAGCGCCTGGTCGGCATGCCGGTGCAGCGCAACAAGGCGATCGTCGGCGGCAACGCCTTCGCCCACGAGTCGGGCATCCACCAGCACGGCATGCTGCGCCACCGCGGCACCTACGAGATCATGCGCCCCGAAGACGTGGGCTGGGAGTCCTCGCAGATGGTGCTGGGCCGCCACAGCGGCCGCGCCGCGGTCGAGCAGCGTCTGCGCGCGCTGGGCTACGTGCTGGACGAAGCCGAACTGAACATCGCCTTCGACGCGTTCAAGGCGCTGTGCGAACAGCAGCGCGTGGTCAACGACGCCGACCTGCAGGCGATGATGCAGGACGCGCCGGAAAGCCAGGGCTACCGCCTGTCGTCGATGACCGTCAGCGACCGCGGCCAGCGCGCCAGCGCGCAGGTCGAGCTGTCCGATCCGGATGGCCAGCGGGTCAGCGAGCGCGCCGAGGGCGACGGCCCGGTGGACGCGCTGTTCGCCGCCCTGTCGGCGGCCACCGGCGTGCAGCTGGTGCTGGACAGCTACCAGGTGCACAGCGTCGGCATCGGCGCCGACGCGCGCGGCGAGGCCAACCTCAGCGTGCGCCATGGCGAGGTCGAGTACGACGGCACCGGCACCAGCCGCGACATCATCGAGGCCAGCGCGCTGGCCTGGCTGGACGTGGCCAACCGCGTGCTGCGGCAGCGCCAGGGCGCGCCGGCCGGCATCGCCGACGCGCTGGCCTGAGCCGCCACCGCACGGTCATCGTCGTGGTGCACGCTCGCCTTCGCCCGTCCTTCCCGCCCAGCTTTCCTGCCAGGTAGTTCCGCAATGTCCGCCACTCCCCGCACCCTGTACGACAAACTGTGGGACGCGCACGTCGTCGTCCCCGAAAGCTCCGCCGCCCCGGCAGTGCTGTACATCGATCTGCACCTGATCCACGAAGTGACCTCGCCGCAGGCGTTCACCGAGCTCAAGGCGCGCGGCCTGACGCCGCGCCGGCCGGACCGCACCAAGGCGACCATGGACCACTCCACGCCGACCCTGCCGCGCGGCGCCGACGGCAAGCTGCCGTACTACACCCCGGCCTCCGAGGCGCAGGTGGACATGCTCGCGCGCAACTGCGCCGACTACGGCATCGAACTGTTCGACATGGGCTCGGACAACCGCGGCATCGTCCACGTGATCGCGCCGGAGCAGGGCTTCACCCAGCCCGGCATGACCATCGTCTGCGGCGACAGCCACACCTCCACGCATGGCGCGTTCGGCGCGCTGGCGTTCGGCATCGGCACCAGCGAGGTCGGCCACGTGCTGGCCACGCAGTGCCTGCTGCAGCGCAAGGCCAAGACCATGGCGATCACCGTCGACGGACCGCTGGCGCCGGGCGTCGGCGCCAAGGACGTGATCCTGCACATCATCGGCGTGATCGGGGTCAACGGCGGCACCGGCCACGTGCTGGAGTACCGCGGTTCCACCATCGCCGCGATGGACATGGAACAGCGCATGACCCTGTGCAACATGTCGATCGAGGCCGGCGCACGCGCCGGCATGGTCGCGCCGGACCAGGTCACCTTCGACTGGGTCGCCAAGACCCCGCGCGGCCCCAAGGGGGCCGACTTCGAGGCCGCCGTGCAGCGCTGGTCGCAGTTGCAAAGCGATCCCGGCGCGCGCTTCGACGCCGAGGTGCGCATCGACGCGCGCGACATCCGCCCGACCCTGACCTGGGGCACCCACCCCGGCACCGCGATCGCGGTGGACGTGCCGATCCCGGCCGCGCAGGATCCGGCGGCGCAAAAGGGCCTGCACTACATGCACCTGGAAGCCGGACATGCGCTGATCGGCACGCCGGTGGACGTGGTGTTCGTCGGCTCCTGCACCAACGGCCGGCTCAGCGACATGCGCGACGTGGCGCAGGTGCTGCGCGGCCGCAAGGTGGCGCCGCACGTGCGCATGCTGGTGGTGCCGGGCTCGGAGATCGTCAAGCGCCAGGCCGAGGCCGAGGGCATCCACGAGGTGGTGCGCGCGGCCGGTGCGGAATGGCGCGAGTCGGGCTGCTCCATGTGCATCGCCATGAACGGCGACCTGGTGGCGCCGGGACAGCTGGCGGTGAGCACCAGCAACCGCAATTTCGAAGGCCGCCAGGGCCCGGGCTCGCGCACCCTGCTGGCCTCGCCGCTGACCGCGGCCTGGGCCGCGGTGAACGGCCGGGTCAGCGATCCGCGCGCGCTGTTCGCGGAGGTCGCGTGATGGCATCGCACATTGCCGCGTTCGCGGCCACGCTGACCTTCGTCGCCACCACCACCCGCGCTTTCGCGCACCGCCATCAGCCGCTGCTGCCGCCGCATGTGCCGCCCGCGGCACTGCCGCTGGCGGCCGACGCCGCGGCGCCCGCCCCCGACGCCGTCGCTTCCCAGGAGACCCCGTGATGGCCGGCTTCGCCACCCTCACCTCGCGCAGCGTGGTGCTGCGCCAGACCAACATCGACACCGACCAGATCATCCCGGCACGGTTCCTGTCCACCACCGAACGCGCCGGCCTCGGCCGTCACGCCTTCAACGACTGGCGCTGGCAGGCCGACGGCACGCCGAACCCGGAGTTCGCCTTCAACCAGGCGCACAACGCCGGCCGCCAGATCCTGCTGGCCGGGCGCAACTTCGGCTGCGGCTCCTCGCGCGAGCATGCGCCGTGGGCGCTGACCGACCTGGGCCTGCGCGCCATCGTCAGCAGCGAGATCGCCGACATCTTCCGCAACAACAGCCTCAAGAACGGCCTGCTGCCGATCGTGCTGGCCGAGGACGACGTGCAGACGCTGATGCAGCGCCCGGACGACGCGCTGACCGTGGACGTGGCCGCGCGCGAATTGCGCACGCCCGACGGCCGCGTCTACGCCTTCCCGCTCGACGCGTTCTCGCAGACCTGTCTGCTCGAGGGCGTGGACGAGATGGGCTACCTGTTGCTGCGCCAACCCGACATCGAACGCTACGAGGCCACCCATGCACGCTGACATCGTCGTCCTGCCCGGCGACGGCATCGGTCCGGAAGTCGCCGCCGCCGCGGTCGCGGTGCTGCGCGCCGTGGCCGCGCGCCATGGCCACGACTTCCAGTTCCAGGAGCACGACATCGGCGGCATCGCCATCGACCGCCACGGCGAGCCGTTGCCGGCGGCGACGCTGACCGCCTGCCAGCGCGCCGACGCGGTGCTGCTGGGCGCGGTCGGCGGACCCAAGTGGTCCGACCCGAACGCCAAGGTACGCCCCGAGCAGGGCCTGCTGGCGATCCGCCGCGGCCTGGGCCTGTTCGCCAACCTGCGCCCGGTCAAGCCGCACCCGGCGGCGCTGGACGCCTCGCCGATCAAGCCGCACCTGCTGCAGGGCGTGGACATCGTGGTGGTGCGCGAACTGACCGGCGGCATCTACTTCGGCGACAAGACCCGCAGCCCCAGCGACGCCAGCGACCTGTGCCGCTACACCGTCGCGGAGATCGAGCGGGTGCTGCGCAGCGCGTTCCGCCTGGCCCGGCAGCGCCGCAACCACGTGGTCTCGGTGGACAAGGCCAACGTGCTGGAAACCTCGCGGCTGTGGCGCGACGTCGCCGCGCGGATCGGCCGCGAGGAATTCCCCGACGTGCGCCTGGAACACCAACTGGTCGATTCGATGGCCATGCACCTGCTGGCCAAGCCGCGCGAGTACGACGTGATCGTCACCGAGAACATGTTCGGCGACATCCTCACCGACGAAGCCTCGATGCTGGCCGGCTCGCTGGGGCTGCTGCCGTCGGCCTCGCTGGGCGAAGGCCGCATCGGCCTGTACGAGCCGATCCACGGCTCGGCGCCGGACATCGCCGGCAAGGGCATCGCCAATCCCTACGCGACCATCCTCAGCGCGGCGCTGCTGCTGCGCCACTCGCTGGGTCTGGAAGCCGAAGCCGTGGCGATCGAGCAGGCCGTCAATGCCGCGCTCGACGCACAGGCGTTCACCGCCGACCTTGCCGCACCGGGCCAGGGCATCTCCACCGAGGCCGCGGCCGAGGCGGTGCTGCAGCGCCTGCAGGGCTGATCCGCGCCGGCGCCACTGGCGCCGGCCGCCTCCCGCCCGCCGCGACGATGCGGCGGGTGTGGAGCGCCGCCATTTCTCTTCAGTGCGCCTGCGTGGCGCCTGCGTCATCACCCCTGCGCAATCCCACGCCACCGCGCTGACCACGCGCCGCGCCTGCGCCGCCTCACCGCCCTAGCCGATCACCCGGTCGCGGCCTTCGCGCTTGGCCTGGTACAGGCGCTTGTCGGCCTGCACCAGCAGGTCGCGGCGGGTGCGCAGGGCCGGCGACAGGCAGGCGAAGCCGATGCTGGCGGTGAAGCGCACCGCGCGTCCGTGGTCGTCGTGCAGCACCAGATCGGCGATGTGCAGGCGCAACGCGTCCAGGCGCGCGTGCGCCGGCTCCTGGTCCAGGCCCGGCAGCACCAGCAGGAACTCCTCGCCGCCATGGCGCGCGGCGAAGGCCTGCTCGCCGAGGCTGGCGCGCAGCGCCTCGCCGACCCGGCGCAGCACCTCGTCGCCGATCTCGTGGCCGTAGGCGTCGTTGATCTTCTTGAAATGGTCGATGTCCAGCAGCGCCACGCACAGGGGCGTGCGCGTGTTCAGCGCCCGCTCCAGCGCCGCGTTGAGGTAGGGATCGCCGGTGCGCCGATTGGGCAGGCCGGTCAGCGCATCGTGTCCGGCCTGGTAGGCGAGCTTGCGCACCAGGTCCTCGCGCTCGAGGTTGGCCAGCTTCAACGCCAGGTTCTTCGCCTTCAGTTCGTGGGTGCGCTCGGCGATGATGGTGTTGAGCCGGCGCTGGCGGCGCCGGTAACGGCGGCTGCGGCCGCGGTACCACCACAGGAGCAGGCCGGTCGCGCCCAGCGCCACCAGCACCACGAACGGCCAGCGTTCCCAGAACGGCGGCACCAGTTGCAGGCGCAGCGAGGCACTGCCGATGCGCTCGCTGCGCGACCAGTCCAGCGGGCTGGTCATCGCCTGCACGTCCAGGCGGTAGCTGCCCGACGGCAGGTTGGTGTAGACCGCTTCCTCGCTGCTGCCGGCGTCGACCCACTGCCGATCGAATCCCTGCAGGCGATAGCGATAGCGCACCTTGTCCGGCGAGCGGAAGCTCAGCCCGGCATAGCCGATCGCGAGGCGGGCGACGCCGCCGTGCAGGCGGTAGTCGCCGCGCAGTGGTTGCGCCACGCCGTCCACCTGCACATGGGAGATCACCAGCGGCGGCGCACGCACGTTGCGCCGGCTCGGCAGCGCCGGATCGATCAGCGCCAGCCCGGCCGAGGTCGGGATCAGCAGTATGCCGTCGCGGCTGCGCCAGCCCGCCGGCGCACTGCTACCGTTGCCCTGCCCGCCAGGCATACCGTCGCTGCGGTCGACCACGTCCACCGCCAGGGTGCTGCGCTGGCCGGCGTCCAGTTCCGCCAGCCGCGCACGCGCGATGCGCAGCACGCCGCGATTGCTGTTCGCCCACAGGGTGCCGTTGCCGTCGTCGAGCAGCCGGAACAGCTTGTCGCGCGGCAGCCCGACACTGTGGTCGTAGATGCGCCACTGCCCGCCGCGCAGGCGCAGCAGGCCGCGGTCGCTGGCGACCCACAGGGTGCCGTCGGCATCTTCCAGGAAATCGAAGGCGTTCTGCGCCGGGAAGCCGTGGCCGCTCGGCCGCGCCTGCAGCGTACCGTCCGCGGCGAGCGTGGCGATGCCCTGGTTGGTGCCGATCCACAGCACCCCGGCATGGTCGCGGTACAGCGCCTGCACCTGCCGCCCGGGCAGGCCTTCGGCGGTGCCGTAGGCCCGCGTGCGCTCGCCCTTGCGATACAGCAGTCCCTCGTTGCCGCCGATCCACAGGCCGCCGTCGGCATCGGCCAGCAGCGCACGCACCATGGTCCGCGGCACGCCCGCGGCCACGCCCAGGCGTTGCCGGATGCTGCCGTCGGCCGACAGCAGCAGGATGCCCTGGTCGTAGGTGCCGACCCACATGCCGCCGTCGCGGGCGGCGGCCAGCGCCAGCACGGAGGGATCGCGGCCCGGGCGCTCGCTCAAGCGCAGCGCACGGATGCGGCCGCCCTGCCAGCGGTCGAGGCCGGCGGCATGGCCGATCCAGATCGCGCCATCGGCGTTCTGCTGCACCACCCGCACGTAGTCGCTGCCGAGCCCGTCCTGGCGGGTCAGGCCGCCGGCATCGCCCTTGGCGACGCGGAACAGGCCGTCGGTACTGCCGGCCCACACCAGGCCCTCGTGGTCCTCGATCAGCGCCGGGCTGACCACGCCGGAGATCGACAGCACTTCCTCGCTGGCGCCGTTGGAGGCGCGCCGCAGCAGTTGCCCGCTGGACAGGCTCATCCACAGCTGGCCATCGTGGTCCTGCAGCGCGGCATCGACGCGCTGACCGCGCCGCAGCCATTGCAGGCCGCCGTTGGCGCCGAGCCAGAACACGCCTTCGTCGCTGGCGACCAGCAGGCCGCCCTGGCGGTCGGGCGCCAGGCGCCGGATCGACGCCGTGCGCATCGCTGCCGCGCCCCAGCGCTGCGCCCGCGTGCCGTGCGCGGTCATCCGGAACAGGCCCTGCGGCGTGCCCACCAGCACCGCGTCGCGGTAGCGCAGCAGGGCAGCGATGCGGATCTTGCCCAGCCCCGCGGCGGCACCAACGTCGACCAGGCGGCCGTCGGCCTCGATCCGGAACAGGCCGTCCTCGCTGCCGACCCACAATCCGCCGTCGGCGTCGCGCAGCATCGCCGTGACCCGCAGCCGCTGCGCGCGCGCATCGCCCAGATGCTCCCAGCGCCCGGCGGCGTAGCGGAACACGCCGTCGTAGGCGGTGCCGACCAGCATGCCGCCGTCGGCGTCGGCGAGCAGCGCGAACACCCCCGACAGCTCCATGCCCGGGGTGTTCTGCCGATCGAAGACGGTGAAGGCGCGGCCGTCGAAACGCGCCACGCCTTCCCAGGTGCCGACCCAGATCATGCCGTCGCGATCCTGCGCCAACGCGTGCACCAGGTTGTGCGGCAGCCCCTCTTCCATGGTCCAGCGCGCGACCACCGGGCGGTCGAGCACGGCGCGCTCGGTCAGCGGCGCGGCCGGTTCGGCGGCGCGCGCGACGACGCTGGCGCACCACAGCGCCAGCAACAGGCACAACATCACACCCACGCAGTGACACAGCGCATGCGCGCCGTCGCGACTACCGTGACGCCGATCCCCGTGTTCCATCCCTTCCCGAATCACACCGACAACGGCGCGCGGCAACCCCCTGTGGGCAGATGGCTAATCTATCACCGCCTGTTCGCCGCCGATGTCAGGGACTTCCTGACGTCCGGAGCCACCCAGGGACGGCCGAGGCACACCTCCGCCGGCCTCACGCGCAACACGGCCGAACGCAGCGTCACAATAATGAACCCACGGGTCTAGTATAAATATCGAACCGACTGGTCTAGTATTGCCACCATGGTCAGCAAATCGCCCGCCGCCTCCGCCAAATCCTCCTCGCGTCCCGCCGGGCCCGGTCGCCCAAAGGACATGGGCAAACGTGCCGCGATCCTGGAGGCCGCGCGGGAGATGTTCACCGAACTGGGCTTCGGCGGGGTCAGCATGGACGGCATCGCCGCCCGCGCCGGCGTCTCCAAGCTCACCGTCTACAGCCACTACGGCGACAAGGAAACCCTGTTCGCCGAGGCGGTGCGCGCGCAATGCCAGGCGCTGCTGCCGGACGACCTGTTCGGGCACGCGCTGAAGGGGCCCCTGCGCACCCAGTTGCTGGACATCGGCCTGGCCTTCTTCGCCATGATCAGCAGCGAGGCGGCGATGGCCACCCACCGCATGATGCTGACCCCCGGCACCGGCGACGACCACGTCCGCGAGATGTTCTGGAACGCCGGCCCCAAGCGCACCCAGCAGGACCTGGCGAGGCTGCTGCAGGCCCATGTCGCCGCCGGCGAACTGGACATCGCCGACCTGAACCTGGCCGCCTCGCAGTTCTTCTGCCTGGTCAAGGGCGAGTTGTACTCGCTGATGATGTGCGGCCTGTGCCGCGACGCCGGCCAGGACCGGATCCGCGCCCATGTCGAGGCCAGCATCGACTTCTTCCTGCGTGCCTATGCGGCGCGCTAGCCCGGCCGCCAGGCCATTCCCCGGCGCCGATGACTTCCGGCACTGCGCGCCGGGCCGTCCGGCGGCGATGCTGCGGCATACGCCCGGCCTCCGTGCCGGCTAAAATGCCCGGCCCTCCGCGTTGGATGCCCGAAATGACGATCGACTACTCCCAAGCCCGCGAAAAGATGGTGGAACAGCAGGTCCGTCCCTGGGACGTGCTCGACCTGCGCGTGCTCGACGTGCTGTCGCGGCTGCCGCGCGAGACCTTCGTGCCGCCGGCGCACTGCGCCGTGGCCTACGCCGACCTGGAGATTCCGCTGGGCCACGGCCAGTACATGATGAAGCCGGTCATCGAGGGCCGCATGCTGCAGGCCCTGGACGTGCAGCCGGGCGAGGACGTGCTGGAGATCGGCACCGGCAGCGGCTTCGTCAGCGCCTGCCTGGGCGAACTCGGCCGCGAGGTGGTCAGCCTGGAGATCGAGCCGGCCCTGGCCGCCGCCGCGCGCGCCAACCTGGACGCCGCCGGCCTGGGCAGCAACGTCCGCATCGAGACCGCCGACGCCTTCGCCTGGAACAGCGAGCGCCGTTTCGACGTGGTCTGCGTCACCGCCGCGGTCACCGAGATCCCGGCCCAGTTCCTGGCCTGGCTGCGCCCCGGCGGACGCCTGTTCGCGATCCGCGGCCGCGCGCCGGTCATGGAAGCGGTGCTGGTGCATGCCGACGCCGGCGCCCCGCGCACGGAATCGCTGTTCGAAACCGACCTGGCGTATTACCTGCGAGGCGCAGCGCCAGTCCCCCAGTTCACATTCTGATCCATCAAGGAAGCCGCAATGATCCGCCGATCCCTCGTCCTGGCGCTGGCCGCCGCGCTGTTTCCGCTGGCCGCCAACGCCACGGACCTGCTGCAAGTCTACGAAATGGCCCGCAACAGCGACCCGCAGTTGGCCTCCGCGGAATCGACCCGGCTGTACGACAAGGAAGGCGAGGTGCAGGCGCGCGCCGCGTTGCTGCCGCAGATCAACGGCAGCGCGTCGCTGCAGCGCAACCATAGCGAGGTCGAGCGCGGCGGCGGCGAACTGTCCGGCACCGGCAAGAGCCGCAGCTATGCGGTGCAGGGCCAGCAGACCCTGGTCAACTTCGCGCAGTTCTCCAACCTGCGCGCGCAGAAGGCGCGCAGCCTGGCCGCCGACTACACCCTGGATTCGGCCAACGACGACCTGATCGTGCGCACCTCGGCGGCCTACTTCAACGTGCTGGTGGCGATCGAGTCGCTGGTCGCCGCCGAGACCAACGAAGCCGCCGCCAAGAAGCAGTTCGACTACGCCGACAAGCGCCTGGAAGTGGGCCTGGCGCCGATCACCGACGTGCACGAAGCGCGCGCCGAGTACGACCAGGCCCGCGCCGACACGATCACCGCACGCAACTCGCTGCAGGATCTGTACCAGGCGCTGACCGAGATCACCGGCCAGCCGGTACGCGACCTGCGCGGCCTGCCGGAGGACTTCCGTCCGCAGCTGCCGGCCACCGGCGGCGACATCGACAGCCTGATCGCCTCGGCGCTGGACAAGAACCCGTCGCTGCGTTCCTACCAGTACCAGGTGCAGGCGGCCGAGGCCAGCGTCTCGGCGGCACGCGCCGGGCACCTGCCGACGCTGAACCTGTCGGCCAGCGCCGGCCGCGACGCGAACTGGGGCGACAGCGTCTCCGGCAGCGGCAGCACCCCGCGTGCCGACAGCAACACCATCGGCCTGACCCTGAACATCCCGATCTTCGCCGGCGGCGCCACCCAGTCGGCCGTACGCCAGGCCCTGGCGCAGCGCGACATCGCCCAGGACACCTACGAGCTGCAGAAGCGCGCGCTCGACCGCAACACCCGCAACGCCTACCAGACGGTGGTGGCCGGAATCAGCGAGATCGAGGCGCGGCGGCTGGCGGTGGTCTCGGCACAGGCGGCGTTCGATGCCTCGCAGGTCGGCCTGGAAGTGGGCACCCGCACCGTGCTGGACGTGGTGCAGAACCAGCGCACCCTGTACCAGGCACAGTTGGCCTACGCACAGGCGCGCTACAACTTCCTGCAGAACCGCCTGCTGCTGAGCCAGGCGCTCGGCTCGCTGGACGTGGCCGAGGTGCAGTCGATCAACGCGCTGCTGACCCAGAGCGCCGAGTCCAAGCTCAACTCGGCCAACAGCACGCAGTAAACGCGTTCGCTGGCGCGAACACCGAAACGGCGGGCCTTCGGGTCCGCCGTTTTTGTTTTGGGAGCAGCGGGAGGCGCGCCGCTGCCTGCGCGCGGGTCGCGGCTGAAGCCGCTCCTACGGGGCGCGCGTCGCGATGCGACACGCGCCATGCAGCGTGGCCCCTGTGGTGTTCCCTCTGGCGGAGCGAACGCCGCCCTGGCCGATGACGCAACACGCCGGCAGCCCGCTGCACTGTGGGAGGGACTTCAGTCCCGACGCGTGCCATGGGAGGGGATGCGATGGGCGAACGGAGAGTGTCATGCGCCGCGGCTGAAGTCGCCCCCACAACCGGCTGCCTGGAACCCGAAAAGGATGCCGTCGCGGCAAAAACCGCTCCTACGGCCGCGCGCATCCCGAGCGACGCAGGTCAGTCCTCCACGCTCGCCGCGCCCGCCAGCGGCGGCAGATGCGGCGCGATCAGTTGCAGGGTCCGCTGCAGCGCGCCGCGGCCGTTTTCGACCAGCGCGCAGCCGGCCTCGGCCATGCGCTTGCGCGCCTCGGCATCGGCCAGCAGGGTCTGCAGGGCGGCGCACACGGCGCCGGCATCCTCGCAGATGGCCACCGCGCCGGCCTCGCGCATGCGCCGCGAGATCTCGGAGAAGTTGTGCAGGTGCGGCCCGGTGACCGACGGCGTGCCGACGGCGGCGGGCTCCAGCAGGTTGTGCCCACCGATCGGTTGCAGGCTGCCGCCGACGAAGGCCACCTGGGCGCAGGCGTAGAAGCCCATCAGTTCGCCCAGCGTATCGATCACGAACACCGCATCGTCGGCGCCGGGCCACTGCTGCTGGCGACGCGTGGCCACTCGCCAGCCCTGGTCGCGCGCCAGCGCCTCGACCTTGGCGAAACGTTCCGGATGCCGCGGCGCCCACAGCAGCAGCACGTCCGGCCACTGCCGGCGCAGCTGCCGATGCATCTCGATCACCGCCGCCTCCTCGCCATCGTGGGTACTGGCGGCGATCCACACCGGACGCGTCGCCGGCACGCGCGTACGGAACGCGGCGACGACGTCGGGCAGGTGCGCAGGCGCGGCGATGTCGAATTTCAGATTACCCAGCGCACGCACCTGCTCGGGGCGCGCGCCCAGGGCGACGAAGCGCTCGGCGTCCTCCTGCGATTGCGCCGCCACGCAGGTGACGGTGCGCAGCGCACGCCCGATCAACGGCCGCAGCACCCGGTAGCCGCGCAGCGAACGCGCCGACAGCCGCGCATTGAGCACGTACACCGGGATGCCGCGGTCGCGGCAGCCGAACAACATGTTCGGCCACAGTTCGGTCTCCAGGATCAGCGCCAGGCTGGGGCGGAAATGCTGCAGGAAGCGGCCGACGCTGCCGGGCACGTCGTAGGGCAGATACACATGGTCCAGGGCATCGCCCCACAGCGCGCGCACGCGCTCCGAGCCGGTCGGGGTGATGGTGGTGATCACCCAGCGGATGTCCGGGCGCTGCGCGCGCAGCGCATTGACCACCGGCGCGGCGACGTTGACCTCGCCCACCGAGACCGCGTGCAGCCAGACCCGCGGGCGCCCGCGCGCCTGCGAATACGAGGCGTAGCGCTCGTCCCAGCGCTGGAAGTACTGGCGCACGCGGAAGCCGCGCCAGACCAGGTGATAGACGGTGACCGGCAGCAGCAGATAGAGCACGGCCGAGTACAGGCCGCGCAGCAGCCGCTCGATGAAATCGTTGCGCATCCGGACAGCATAGCCGGTTGCGCGCGGGCGGCGGCAGACGATCGCCGCGCGTGCCGACGCGGCCGTGCGCGTGCCCGGCTAAACTTGGCGCATGTCTGCCGCTCCCACTCCGCCCGCCTCCGCGACCCACGCCGCACCGCCGCCGCGCTCGCCCCGCCACTGGCCCACCTGGCTGCTGCTCGGCCTGGCGGTGATCGCCGCACGCCTGCCCTGGCTGCTGCAGCGCGCCCTGGGCCGCGGCATCGGCTGGCTGGCGCTGCGCCTGGCCAGGACCCGCCGGCATGCCGCCGAGGTCAATCTGAAACTGTGCTTCCCGGAGCAGAGCGCGGCCTGGCGCGAACGCCTGCTGCGCGACAGCTTCGACGCGCTGGGCGTGGGCGTGTTCGAGTTCGCCCGCGCCTGGTGGGGCGGCATCGGCGCGATTCGCCGGCGCACCCGCATCGAAGGCCTGGAACACTTGCAGGCGCTGCAGGCGCAGGGCCGCGGCGTGCTGCTGGTATCGGGCCACTTCATGACCCTGGAGATCTGCGGCCGGCTGCTGTGCCAGTACGTGCCGCTGGCCGGGATGTACCGGCGCCACCGCAATCCGGTGTTCGAATGGGCGGTCAAGCGCGGGCGCCTGCGCTACGCCACCGCCATGTTCGCCAACGAGGACCTGCGCGGCAGTGTGCGCCATCTCAAGCGCGGCGGCTTCCTGTGGTACGCCCCGGACCAGGACATGCGCGGCAAGGACACGGTGTTCGTGCCGTTCTTCGGCATGCCCGCGGCCACCATCACCGCCACCCACCAGCTGGCGCGGCTGACCGGCTGCGCGGTGGTGCCGTACTTCCACCGCCGCGAAGGCGCCGACTACATCCTGCGCATCGCGCCGCCGCTGGAGGACTTTCCGTCGGAAGACATGGTCGCCGACACCGCGCGGGTCAACGCCGCGATCGAGGCGATGGTGCGCGAGGCGCCGGCGCAGTACCTGTGGATCCACCGCCGCTTCAAGCGCCAGCCCGGCGGCCGCAGCGACTTCTACGAGCGCGGCTGAGCGCTCAGCGCGGCGCCGCGGCGTCGGCGCGCTCGCCCGGTTCGGGGTCGTTCGCCAGCAGCGCGCCGGCGTACAGGCCGATCAACAGCATGGTCAGCCCGCCCCAGAACGACGAGTAGAACGCCAGGTGGGTGTTGAACGGGAACACCGTGATCAGCAACGCCTGCATCGCCGGCCGCGCACGTTCGCGCGCCTGCGCCGACGCGTAGCGCCAGGCGCGCCATGCCTGCGCGGCACCGGCCAGCCACAGCAGCAGTCCGATCACGCCGGTCTCGGCGAGCACTTCGAGCACGATCTGGTGGGCATGGAACGCCGGCTCGCGTCCCCATTCCCCGGCATGGGTCGGATCCGGGTCGCACCCGACGTAGGCCTCGCGGAAGCCGCGCACGCCGACGCCGTTGATCGGGTGCTGGCGGATCATGCACCAGGCCGCGGTCCAGATCTGCGCACGCCCGGTCAGCGCCGCATTGAGGTCGGCCGGATGCCCGCTGAGCGCGCGCGCGGTGCGCTCGAAGCGGTCGTGCACCTGCGGCGACACCACGCCCAGCACCCCGGCCACCAGCAACGCGGCCACGCCCAGCGCCAGCAGCTTGCGCGCGCCGAGCAGGCGCCAGCCCGACAGCACCAGCAGTACCGCGTAGGTGATCCACGAGGCGCGCGATCCCGCCAGCACCAGCACCACCCCCACCGCGGCCGCGGCGAGCAGCCAGCCCCAGGCACCGCCGCGACGCGCCGCCACCCACAACAGGAACGGCGACACGCTGGCCAGCACCTGGCCGAACTTCAGGTTGCACGGGCCGAACACGCCGCTGAGACGATCGGCCAGGGCGATCTCCTGCGGCGTGCACAGGCCGTGGTGGCTGATTGCCCACTTCAACTGGTCCATCGACCAGAACAGCGGGCTGGTGCCGCACAGCGCCTGCGCCAGTGCGTCCACGGTCCAGAGCGCGGCGATCGCCGCCAGGCCGTTGAAGGTGATGCGGCGTCCGCGCGGCGTCGCCACCGCCATCGCCACCAGCCACAGGAACGGCAGGAAGCGCAGGTCCACCGCCGATTCGCGCAGGGCCAGCGGCACGTCCACCGCGCCCAGTGCCGACAACGGCTGCGGCAGCCAGTAGGCGAAGAACAGCAGCGTGGTCAGCGCCCAGGCCGGGCCGCTGAGCAGGCGCCCGCCCCCGCGGAAGCGGCTGTGCAGCAGGCGCGCCAGGGTGACCAGGGCGCCCAGCGCCAGCACCCCGGCCGCCAGGCCCGGCGCCGGCCACAGCGCGACGAAGAGCAGCACCCAGACCGCCGCCCAGCGCTCGCGGACCTCGGGCAAGGCAGAAGCGGACAGGGAACCGTCAGGGCCGGAGTTCGTCATAGATCGCCAAGGTACTGCGCTGCATGGCCTGCAGCGTGTAGGGGAGCGCCGCCGGCGGCGCCGGAGGTTGCGCCAGCAGCGCGCGCGCGGCGGTCTGCAGGGCTTGGGCATCGAAGGTCGCCACCGCGCCGGCGGGCTGCAGCTGCGCGAGCAATTCGCCGACCCCGCCATGCGCCCAGCCCAGCACCGGCCGCCCGACCGCCAGCGCCTCGACCACGGTCCGGCCAAACGCTTCGGGCTTGCGCGAGAGCTGCAGCACCAGGTCGCTGGCGGCATAGGCCTCGGCGATGCGCGCGGTCGGCGGCGTGAACGCCACCGCGTCGGCCACGCCGAGCGTCGCCGCCTCGGCCTCCAGTTCGCGCACGTAGGCCTCGCGCCCGGCCTCGCGTGCGCCGGGCAGCCACAGCCGCGCGTCGCGGCCGTCGCCGCGCAGCGCCGCCAGCAGGCGCAGCGCGTCGGCGTGGCCTTTCAGGCGGGTGCCGCGCCCCGGCAGCAACAGCAGCGGCCCGTTCCCGGCCAGCGCCGGCGCCTGGCTGGCCGCCCAGGCCCGCGCCTGCGCATCGGGCCAGGCCCGGCGCGGGAACTGCGCCGGATCGATGCCGCGCGGCACCACCCGCAGGCGCGCCGGATCGGTCTGCGGATAGTGCTGCAGCACGTAGGCGCGCACGGTCTCGGATACGCAGATGACCCGCTCGCCACGGGTCATCACCGCGCTGTAGCGGCTGGGCGAGTTGAGCCCGTGCACGGTGGTGACCAGGCGCGGGCGCTGCGCCGCCGGCATGCCCTGCAGCGCACGCCAGCCCAGCCAGGCCGGCAGCCGCGAGCGCGCGTGCACGATGTCGGCGCGCTCGCGCGCGAACAGGCGCCGCAGCGCCGGCACGTGGCGCAGGGTCAGCAAGGATTTGCGGCCGATGTCCAGGGCAATGTGCTCGGCGCCGGTGGCGGCCAGCGCGGGCAGCAGCCGGCCGCCGGCCGAGACCACCAGGGCACGGTGCCCCGCATCGACCAGGGCCTGGGCGATTTCCAGCGTGGAGCGCTCGACGCCGCCGGACTCCAGCGCCGGCAGCAGCTGCACCACGGTCAGGCGGTGCATCGAACCCGGGTCAGTCGACCAGCACGAAGACCGCGCCGCAGTACGGACACTTGGCTTCGAGGCCGGGCTCGTCCTCGATCGGCAGGTAGACCCGCGGGTGCGAATTCCACAGCGCCATCTCCGGCGTCGGGCAGCTCAGCGGCAGGTCGGCGCGGCGCACCTCGTAGCGCGTCTGGGCGTTGGCGGGCGCGGTGGCGGTATGGCTCATGGCGGTGGGGACACGGCGAAGGGGACAGGCGATTCTAGCAGCCCGCCCCGGGCCCGGCGCGGGTCTCCCGGGGCCACCGCGACGAGGTCCTTTCACGCGCCTTTCCTATTCGCTTGATGCAGGACGAACGCAGCACTATGCTGGTGTCACGCGGCGCCGACATGCCGCTTTGAGGTGTCTCGTGGATATAGGTGTGCGTTTGATGCAGGCGCGGCGAAATGCCGGTTTCACACTGCGCGAGCTTGCCGCCTTGTTGGGCGTGGCGCATAGCACGCTGGGTCATTGGGAGAACAACCGTTCGGTCCCCAATGCCCGGCATTTGCTGAAGATCGCCGAACTTACTGGCGTCGACGCATATGTGCTGCTGACTGGCAAGCCTTCCAAGCTGAACCAGACCGACGGCGACAGCCTGCCGTTGCCGGTAGGCAAGCGCATGGCCTGAGTGCGGCGCGGCGCCACTGGCGTCGCTCCCCGTGCCCCGGCTTGACCCCGCGCGGCCCGCGTGCCGGCTGCGCACGATGGCGCGAATGGCACTGCGACACTGCTTGTCGCCTGCGTATGAAAGCGTTTTCAGCCCCGCCTTTTGACCCGTTGCGAATCGGCGTCGCTCACAACGAAGACGCCCTGACTGCTGCCGCGCTACTCCGACGCTGATCCACGCGCGCGATCGCCCCCCCTTCTTTTCCAGCCAGCTCGCGCACGCCTTTTCCAGGCACGCCCCCCCCAACCACGCCCCTGGCGCGTCGAGTTCGCGCACAACGCACGTACCCCTCATTGGAGCGGCCGGGAGGCAGTCAGGCGGCCGAGCGGGCGAGGTGTGCGCCCCGCGGCAGTGCCGGAGCGCCTGCACCACACCGGCGCCGCTGTCGCGCGGGCCGGTGTGCAGCGGAGGCCGCTGCGGCGGCTTACTTCTCCGCTTCGAGCTGCTTGCGGATCTGCGCGTCGACCGCGGCGATCGCGGTCATGTTCATCACCCGGCGCGAGGTGGCGCTGGTGGTGAGGATGTGCACCGCCTTGGAGATGCCCATCAGGATCGGGCCGATCGCCACGCCATCGGTGAACACGCGCACCAGGTTGTAGGCGATGTTGGCCGCTTCCAGGTTCGGCAGCACGAACAGGTTGGCGCGGCCCTTCAGCGTGCTGTTGGGCATGATCTGCTTGCGCAGCGCCTCGTCCCACGCGGTGTCGCCCTGCATCTCGCCGTCGATGTTGAGTTCCGGCTTGCGCTTGAGCAGCGCCTCGCGCACCTGCCGCATCTTCAGCGCGTCGCGCGAATCGTGGCTGCCGAAGTTGGAATGCGACAGCAGCGCGATGTTCGGCTCGATGCCGAACAGCTTCAGGCGATAGGCGGCCTGCAGCGTGGCCTCGACGATCTGCTCCACGCTCGGATCTTCCTGCACGTGGGTGTCGACGAAGAAGAACGCGCCCTGCTGGTTGATCACGCCGGTCATCGCCGAGGTCGAACTGACCCGCGGCTCCAGCGGGATCACGCTGCGCGCGTAGCCGAGCTTCTTGTGGAAGCGGCCGACCACGCCGGTGAGCAGCGCATCGGCTTCGCCGCGC
The DNA here is from genome assembly GCF_040529045.1 of Xanthomonas indica. Classification (NCBI taxonomy): domain Bacteria; kingdom Pseudomonadati; phylum Pseudomonadota; class Gammaproteobacteria; order Lysobacterales; family Lysobacteraceae; genus Xanthomonas; species Xanthomonas indica. The sequence goes on from NZ_CP131914.1 coordinate 4,435,565, forward strand.
GCGACCATCACCGCCGCGATCAGCGTCGGCCGCGAGCGCATCAGTTCCTTGGCCGCGGTGACGGTGACGCCGCGGCGCTCGGTGAGCGCGTGGTAGTACTGCCAGTAGTCGTTGAAGCGCGGGTCGTCGTGGATGTTGGTGACTTCGAAATCCACGCCGGCGGTGATGCGCAGGCCCAGGCGCTTGATGCGCGCCTCGATCACGTCGGGACGGCCGATCAGGATCGGGAACGCCAGGCCTTCGTCGATCACGCTCTGCACCGCGCGCAGCACCACTTCCTCTTCGCCCTCGGCGTACACCACGCGCTGCTTGTCGGCGCGGGCGCGGTCGTACACCGGCTTCATCATCAGGCTGGTGCGGTAGACGAACTGGCTGAGCTTGTCGCGGTAGGCGGCCATGTCGGTGATCGGCCGCGTGGCCACGCCCGAATCCATCGCCGCCTGCGCCACCGCCGAGGACAGTTCGACCAGCAGGCGCGGATCCAGCGGCCGCGGGATCAGGTAGTCCGGGCCGAAGCTCGGCGTCTCGCCGCCGTAGGCCGCGCCGAGGTCCGAGGCCTCGCGCCGCGCCATCGCCGCGATCGCCTTGACGCAGGCGATCTTCATCTCCTCGTTGATGCCGGTGGCGCCGACGTCGATGGCGCCGCGGAACAGGTAGGGGAAGCACAGCACGTTGTTGATCTGGTTCGGGTAGTCCGAACGGCCGGTGCCGATGATCGCGTCCGGGCGCACCGCCTTGGCCGCTTCCGGGGTGATTTCCGGATTGGGATTGGCCAGGGCGAAGATCACCGGCTGCGGCGCCATCGTCGCCACCATCTCCGGCTTGAGGATGCCCGCGGCCGACAGGCCCAGGAAGATGTCCGCGCCCTCGACGATCTCGGCCAGGGTGCGCTTGTCGGTATCGCGGGCGTAGCGCGCCTTGTCCGGGTCCAGGTCGGTGCGGCCGGTGTGGATCACGCCGTCGCGGTCCAGCGCCAGGATGTTCTCCGGCTTCAGGCCCAGCGAGACCAGCATGTTGACGCAGGAGATGCCAGCCGCGCCCATGCCGGTGGTGGCCAGCTTGACCTCTTCGATCTTCTTGCCGGTGACCACCAGCGCGTTGAGCACGGCCGCGCCGACGATGATCGCGGTGCCGTGCTGGTCGTCGTGGAACACCGGGATGTTCATGCGCTCGCGCAGCTTGCGCTCGACGATGAAGCACTCCGGCGCCTTGATGTCTTCCAGGTTGATGCCGCCGAAGGTCGGCTCGAGGCTGGCGATGATGTCGACCAGCTTGTCCGGATCGTTCTCGTTGATCTCGATGTCGAACACGTCGATGCCGGCGAACTTCTGGAACAGCACGCCCTTGCCTTCCATCACCGGCTTGGACGCCAGCGGGCCGATGTTGCCCAGGCCCAGCACCGCGGTGCCGTTGCTGATCACCGCCACCAGGTTGCCGCGTGCGGTCAGTTCGCTGGCCTGTTTCGGGTCGGCGACGATGGCCTCGCAGGCGAAGGCCACGCCCGGCGAATAGGCCAGGGAGAGGTCGCGCTGGGTCAGCATCGGCTTGGTCGCGGAGACCTTGATCTTGCCCGGCGGTTGCTGGCGGTGATAGTCGAGGGCGGCCTGTTTGAAATCGTCGTTTGACATCGAGGGCTTCTTTTGTCGAAAGGCGCGGAGGCCCGGAATTCTACCCCCAGCAGCAGGAGCGGTCCTGTCTGGCGGCTGTCACCAGGGCCGCGGGCACCGGGAAAAACGCGACGCGCCGGCAGTGCCGGCGCGTCCAGGTTGCAGCGAACTCAGCGGGTCGGGGTGGCGACAGGATCGACCGTCACATCCGGCAGCGATTCTTCGCCGCCGTTCAAGGCGATGCGCAGGCGGTCGCGATCCAGCGCGTTCTCCCAGCGCGAGACCACCACGGTGGCCACCGCATTGCCGATGAAGTTGGTCAGCGAGCGGCACTCGCTCATGAAGCGGTCCACGCCCAGGATCAACGCCATGCCGGCCACCGGCACTTCCGGCACCACCGCCAGCGTCGCCGCCAGGGTGATGAAGCCGGCGCCGGTCACGCCGGCCGCGCCCTTGGAGCTGAGCATCGCCACCAGCAGCAGCGCGATCTGGTGGCCGAGGGTCAGTTCGGTGTTGGTGGCCTGGGCGATGAACAGCGCCGCCAGGGTCATGTAGATGTTGGTGCCGTCGAGGTTGAACGAATAGCCGGTGGGCACGACCAGGCCGACCACGGACTTCTGGCAACCGGCCTTTTCCATCTTCTCCATCAGCGAGGGCAGCGCCGATTCGGACGAGGACGTGCCCAGCACCAGCAGCAGCTCGGCCTTCAGGTAACGGATCAGCTTGAGGACCGAGAAGCCGCACAGGCGCGCCACCGCGCCCAGGATCACCAGCACGAACAGCAGCGAGGTCACGTAAAACGAACCCACCAGCCAGGCCAGATTGACCAGCGATCCCACGCCGTACTTGCCGATGGTGAAGGCGATCGCGCCGAACGCGCCGATCGGCGCGGCCTTCATCAGGATGTGCACCAGCTTGAACACCGGCGCCACCAGCGCCTCCAGCAGGTTCAGCACCGGCTTGCCGCGCTCGCCCACCATCGCCAGCGACACGCCGAACAGCACCGCCACGAACAGCACCTGCAGGATGTTGTCGCCGACGAACGGGCTGAGCAGCGTCTTCGGGATGATGTCCATCAGGAAGCCGACCAGGGTCAGCTCGTGCGACTTCTCCACGTAGCTGTGCACCGCGCTCTGGTCCAGGTCGGCGGCATTGATGTTCATGCCGGCGCCGGGCTGCACCACGTGCGCGACGATCATGCCGACGATCAGCGCCAGGGTGGAGAAGAACAGGAAGTACACCATCGCCTTGGCGAACACCCGGCCCACCGTCTTCAGGTGGGTCATGCCGGCGATGCCGGTGACGATGGTCAGGAAGATAACCGGCGCGATGATCATCTTCACCAGCTTGATGAAGGCGTCGCCCAGCGGCTTGAGCTTCTCGGCGAACGCCGGCTCGAAGTGGCCGAGGATGGCGCCGAGGACGATGGCGACCACCACCTGGAAGTACAGCTGCCGGTAGAACGGCAGATGCCGGGGCGCGTGACCCGCCGGCGAGGTTGGAATATGCATGGCTTGCGCTCCGGGACGGTCCGCCCACCCGACGCGGGTCGCGGAATGCTGCCTTTGTACCCGTCGCCGGCGTCTAAGCAGATAACCTATTGGTACTAGGCCCGGCGCCTGGCCATGTCGACGCGGTTACAGTGGCGCGGTACGCTCACGGAAGGGCTGTCACGCAACGCCGCCTACGGACGCCGCCCTCGCGGCATGTGGCGGCGCCGTCGCCATCGCAGCGCGTCCTCAGGGGAGGCGGCGCCGCAGGAATTGCAACATCGCCGTAAAGAACGGCCGGGCGCGTCCGCTATTGCATGCAGGGGGCAATTACGTCCGGCACCGTGTCCGCATCGCGGCGGCCTCGCCGTTCGCGTGCGACCCGCCACCGCACTGCCCGCGCCATCGCACCACCAGCCCGGCCGGGGACTGCCGCGCCTTCATTCCTTACCGAGACGACTCCATCATGCGCCACACCCTTCTCTTCGCCGCGCTGGGCCTGACCGCCGCCGCTCCCGCCGTCGCCGCGAACAACTTCGACAATTGGCCGACCAAGGTCGCCTTCAACGACGGCACCGAACTGGCCGTGACCGGCAACTACGCCTACGACTGGAACAACTTCTCCAACGACGATGGCCGCCTGGAGGACGACAACGCGTTCCGGCGCAAGGAATTCGGCGCCACGCTGAAGAAGAAGGGCGTGTACGACGCGATGGTGTACTTCGACTTCCAGTCCAAGCTGTGGCTGGACGTGTTCTTCCGCTTCGAGACCAAGGCCCTGTTCGGCGCCGACTACGGCAAGGTGCGACTGGGCTACATCAAGGTGCCGGTGGGCCTGGAAGGCGTGACCAGCTCGCGTGCGGACAGCTTCCTGGAAGTGGCGCTGCCGGTGCAGGCGATCTACCAGGGCCGCCGCACCGGCGTGGAGTGGACCTTCGAGCGTCCGCAATACTTGCTGCAGGCCGGCGCCTACGGCGGCAAGGACCTGCAGGGCGACAACCCCGGCACCACCCAGGCGGTGCGCGGCGTGTGGACCCCGTTCAAGGCCGAGGGCGACGTGCTGCACCTGGGCCTGGCCTATTCGCAGGAGAATCCGCGCGGCTACCACAACGGCCTGGACGTGAGCTTCAGCCCGCGCGCGCGCTTCCGCGCGCGTCCGGAAGCCGGCCTGACCGACGTGCGCCTGATCGACTCCGGCACGCTGGTCGACGTCGACCAGGTGCGCCGCACCGGCCTGGAGGCGATCTGGATCAAGGGTCCGTTCTCGATGCAGGGCGAGGCGCTGCGCGCCGATGTGACCCGCGACAACGGCCGCCCCGACTACACCGCCGACGGCCAGTACGTGTTCGCCAGCTACGTGCTGACCGGCGAATCGCGGCCGTACAGCGCCGGCAACGTCGGCAACATCAAGCCGGCCAACGCCTACGGCGCGGTCGAGCTGCTGGCGCGCTACAGCCGCCTGGACCTGGACGACGGCACCGTGCTCGGCGGCCGCCAGCACGACTGGACCTTCGGCGCCAACTGGTACCTGACCAGCCACTTCAAGTTCCAGGTCAACTACGTGCGCGCCGATGCCGAACGCGCCGGCGTGCACCTGAAGCCGAACTCGCTGGACGTCCGCGCCCAGGTCCAGTTCTGAGCCGTCGCACGCTGGCCGATCCGACGCGATCGGCCGGCGTGCGTACTGCGGCGCCAGCCGCAGCGACCGTGCAAGGAACCGCAGCGCGGGTCGCCGGCGATGCCGACGGCCCGCGTGCACGCCGGCCTCGCCGTCCACGGCGTGTCCGCGGCGTATCCGCGGGTCGCCACCGGCAACACTCGCTGACGCGATTGCCGTCCAGGCCTGACCGGGCCGGGTCCTCTCGTCAGGCGATCCGCGACACCGGCCAGCGCCAGCGCATGCCGCAAACGGCATCGCACCCTCTAAGCTGATGCGGCCCCGGTCGCCGCATTCTTCCGCATGCCCTCGCTCCTGCGCCATCGCCGCCTCGTCCTGCTGCTGGTCGTCATAGTCGGCGGTATGGCCTTGGCGATGCTGTCGGCGCAGCACGTCGCCGAGCAGCGCGCCCTGCGCGCCGAGAGCGTGCAGTTGCGCCAGCAACTGGAGCTGTATGCGCAGACCCTGCAGCAGCGCATCGATCGCTACCGCACCCTGCCGCAGGTGCTGGCGCTGGATCCGGAACTGCGCGACGCCCTGACCCACCCGCTGGACGCGGCCACGCAGCGGCAACTGAACCTGAAACTGGAACGTGCCAACGACGTCACCCGCTCCTCGACCCTGACCCTGATCGACGCCAACGGCGTGGCCCTGGCCGCCAGCAACTGGCGCCTCGCCAGCAGCAACGTCGGCGCCGACTACAGCTTCCGCCCGTACGTGAAGCAGGCCTTGGCGCAGGGCAAGGGCCGCTTCTACGGCATCGGCATGACCACCGGCGTGCCCGGCTACTTCCTCTCGCAGGCGATCCTCGATGCACGCGGGCGTCCGCTCGGGGTGATCGTGATCAAGATCGAGCTGGCCGCGCTGGAGCACGAATGGCTGCGCGTGCCCGACGTGGTGCTGGTCAGCGACCGCCATGGCGTGGTGTTCCTGTCCAGCCGCGACGTCTGGCGCTACCGCCAGCTGCAGCCGCTCAGCGCGCACGAGCGCGACGAACTGCTGGCCACCCGCCAGTACGCGCAGCAGACCCTGCTGCCGGCGCAACGGCGGGTGCTGGAGACGCTGGACGACGGTGGCCAGGTGATGCGCATCGACACGCCGGCGCAACCGGCGCCGCTGCTGTGGCAGAGCATGGCGCTGCCGGAGAGCGGCTGGCGCCTGCACCTGCTGCACGACATCGGCGGCAGCCGCGCGGCCGGCCGCGCCGCCGCGCTGGCCGCGGCCGGGATCTGGCTGGCGTTGTCGTTCCTGGGCCTGCTGTTCCAGCAGCGCCAGCGCCTGGCGCGGCTGCGCCAGCGCAGCCGGCGCGAACTGGAGTCGCTGCTGCAACAGCATGCGCAGGAGTTGCGTACCGCCCAGGACGGCATCGTGCAGGCCGCGCAGCAGGCCGACACCGGCCTCAGCCGCAGCCTGGAGCACCTGCCGCAGGGCGTGGTGATCATCGACGCGCAACTGCGCCTGGTGGCGTGGAATTCGCGCTATCTGGAGATCTTTCGCTTTCCGCCGGAACTGATCCGCGTCGGCCGGCCGATCGAGGACGTGTTCCGCTACAACGCGCGCCGCGGCCTGCTCGGCCCCGGCCCGGTGGAGGCGGCCATCCAGCGCCGCCTGGACCACCTGCGCAGCGGCCGCCCGCACATGCGCGAGAGCGAGAAGGACGACGGCACGGTGCTGGAAATCCGCGGCAATCCGCTGCCCGACGGCGGCTTCGTCACCAGCTACGCCGACATCACCAGCTACAAGAACGCCGCGCGCGAACTGCGCTCGCTGGCCGACGCGCTGGAGCACCGCGTCGCCGAACGCACCCACGACCTGGCCGAGGCCAAGCGCGAGGCAGAGAACGCCAACCGCTACAAGACCCGCTTCGTCGCCTCGGCGGTGCACGACCTGCTGCAGCCGCTGAACGCCGCGCGCATGTTCGTCTCGGCGCTGCGCGGCAAGCTGCACGACGCCGATGCGCGGCAGATCGCCGACCATGTCGACAATGCGCTGGCCGCGCAGGATGCGATCCTCAACAGCCTGCTGGACATCTCGCGGCTGGAGGCCGGCACGCTGAAGACGCAGGTGCAGGACCTGGCGCTGGATCCGCTGCTGCAGACCCTGGCGCGCGAGTTCGGCATCGTCGCCGAAGGTCGCGGCCTGCGCCTGGACTATGTGCCGACCCGCGCCACGGTGCGCAGCGATGCGACCCTGCTGCGGCGCATCCTGCAGAACTTCCTGTCCAACGCAGTGCGCTACACCCCGCGCGGGCGCGTGCTGCTGGGCTGCCGGCGCGAGGGCGCGCAACTGCGCATCGAGGTCCACGACCAGGGGCCGGGCATTCCCGACGCCCTGCAGCAGGAGATCTTCGAGGAATTCCGCCGGCTCGGCGACGGCGTCGCCAACGACCGCGGCGCCGGCCTCGGCCTGGCGATCGTGGAGCGCATCGGCCGCCTGCTCGGCCATCGCATCGGCTTGCGCTCGCACTTGGGCCGCGGCAGCGTGTTCTCGGTGACCGTGCCGCTGGGCGATGCCGCTGCGGCGCAACGCCAGGCGCCGGCGGCGATGGCCAGCGACAACGGCGACGACCCGATCCTGCACGGCTGCCGCGTGTGGTGCATCGACGACGACCCGCGGGTCTGCGAGGCCAGCCGCACCCTGCTGACGCGCTGGGCCTGCCAGGTGGAACTGGCCGCCGGCCCGGAGCAGGCCCTGGCCACGGCGCAGCCGGCGCAGGCGCCCGAACTGGTGCTGCTGGACGTGCGCATGGGCGACCGCGACGGCCCGAGCCTGTTCGCGCAGCTGTGCGCACGCTGGCAGGCCGAGCCACGGGTGATCCTGATCACCGCCGAAGCCGATCCGGCGTTGCGCGCCCTGGCGCAGGAACGCGGCTGGGGCTTCCTGGCCAAACCGGTCCGGGCCCCGGCCCTGCGCGCGCTGATGACGCAGATGCTGCTGCGGCGTGGGTGAGGCGTGTTGTGGAGGCTGGATGTCTGGCCGCGGTACTTTGGCGGCTGGGGAAACCTGGCGCCCGTACCCTCATCCGCCCCTGCGGGGCACCTTCTCCCGAGGGGAGAAGGAAAAGCCGGAGCGTCGCGCTTTAGCCCCTCTCCCGCCGGGAGAGGGGTTGGGGTGAGGGCCCGGGCGCGCAGCGCCACGCAAGACCTCATCGCAGTTGGCGAGCCAGCCTCACCGCTGACCTGGCGGTGAAGCAGCCCCTGGCCGCCGCACCCTCACCCGCCCCTGCGGGGCACCTTCTCCCGAGGGGAGAAGGAAGAGCCGGAGCGTCGCGCTTTAGCCCCTCTCCCGCCGGGAGAGGGGTTGGGGTGAGGGTCCGGGGCGCGCAGCGCCACGCTAGACCTCACCGCAGTTGGCGCTTCAGCCTCGCCGCTGCCCTGGCGGTGAAGCAGCCCCTGCCCGCCGCACCCCCATCCGCCCCTGCAGGGTACCCTCTCCCGAGGGGAGAAGGAAAAGCCGGAGCGTCGCGCTTTAGCCCCTCTCCCGCCGGGAGAGGGGTTGGGGTGAGGGTCCGGGGCGCGCAGCGCCACGCAAGACCTCACGAGTTGGCGAGCCATCCCCGCCATTGCCCTTGAGGGGAGGGCCCCTGGCTGCCGCACCCTCATCCGCCCCTGCGGGGCACCTTCTCCCGAGGGGAGAAGGAAGAGCCGGAGCGTCGCGCTTTAGCCCCTCTCCCGCCGGGACAGGGGTTGGGGTGAGGGTCGGGGCGCGCAGCGCCACGCAAGACCTCACGAGTTGGCGAGCCATCCTCACCATTGCCCTTGAGGGAGGGGCCCCTGGCTGCCGTACCCTCACCCGCCCCTGCGGGGCACCTTCTCCCGAGGGGAGAAGGAAGAGCCGGAGCGTCGCGCTTTAGCCCCTCTCCCGCCGGGAGAGGGGTTGGGGTGAGGGTCGGCTACGCAGCGAGGCGTCTACCACTCGCGCGGGGCGATCAGCTCTTCGACGTCGGCGTCCTCGAAACCGTAGGCCTTGGCGATGTGCAGGAAATCCACGCCGATGTTCTCGCGCGCGGAAGTCTCGATCTCGCTGTCGTGGGCCTCGAACTCCAGCGCCAGCTTGTTGAACTCCTCGGTGGCGGCATGGGTCAGCCGGTACAGCGCCGCCAGGTCCGCCGGTTCCTGCGCCTCGATCGCCTCGCACAACCGCAGCAGGATCTTCTGCCCCTTGCCGACCAGCGACGGGGGGAAGTAGTCGTCGTCCAGCATCTCCTGCAGGAACGGATAGTGGGCGGTCTGCTCGTTGCGGATGGTCGTGGTGGGCATGGTCCAGTGGTCTCCGCCCGCAGGGGGCGCGGGCATCGGCGCATAGCATCGCGTATCCGGGCGCCGCGGAAAACGCCCCCCGCCGGCGCCCGGTTCAGGCCTCGCCTTCCGGCTCCAGCGCCTTCACCAGCACCGCCGCCTGGGTGCGGCTGTGGCATTCGAGCTTCTTCAGGATCGCGGTGACGTGGACCTTGACGGTGTTCTCGGCCAGGCCCAGCTCGTAGGCGATCTGCTTGTTGAGCAGGCCGTCGGCCAGGCACAGCAGTACCCGGAACTGCTGCGGGGTCAGCTGCGCCAGGCGCGCGGCCAGCTGCGCGTCGGCCTCCGAGCGCGCCGCGGTCAGCGGCGGGAACCAGGTGCCGCCGTCGAGCACCGCCGCCACCGCGATGCCGATGGTCTCGGCCGGCGAGGACTTGGGGATGAAGCCGGCCGCGCCGAACTGCTGCGCGCGGCGGATCACCCGCGGGTGGTCGTTGGAGGAAATCACCACCACCGGCACGTCCGGACGCTCGCCGCGCACGTGCAGCAGGGCCGAGAAGCCGCGCGCGCCGGGCATGGCCAGGTCCAGCAGGATCAGGTCGGCATCGGCCTGCGCGGCCAGTGCGGCGTCCAGGGTGGCGGCGCTGGCCGCCTCCACCACCAGGGCGCGCGGCAAGGCCTGGCGCAGCGCGTGCAGCACGGCGGCGCGGAACAGCGGGTGGTCGTCGGCGACCAGGATCGTCGGGGCATCCATGGGCGTGAGGCGGCTGGCAAGACGCCGCAACGCGGCGTCGGGTGGGCGCGGACAGCGCGCAGGACATGCAGTGTACGTGCGGCGCGGATGGATGCCGAGCGTGCGTGCAGCCTATCGGTCAGCGACGCAGCCGGTGGCGGCCATGGTCGAGCTGCGGGATGTCAACGCTGGCGCGTCACCCGGCGCAGCTCGGCGCGTTGCGCACTGGACACACGCATCGCAAGCGCCCACCCGCCACCGCCAACGGCAAGACGCCGACGGCCGCGTATTCAAGACCGGCACCACAATGGCCGATAAGACGGCGTGATCGTCTCGCTCTCCAACCTGCTGGGCCGCCTGCCGCTGGCCGCGCGCTGCCTTCCCCTGTGCCTGGCGCTGGCGCCGACCGCGGCCGCCGCGGTGACGGCCAACGACGACGACCTGCCCAGCAGCCTGGAGCATTTCGGCCTGGACGAGGGCCTGTCGCAGCTGTCGATCAACGCCTTGCAGAGCGACGACCAGGGCTTCCTGTGGGTGGGCACGCAGGAGGGCCTGAACCGCTTCGACGGACATCTGTTCCGCGCCTACCGACGCGAACTCGGCAGCGACAGCCGGCAGAGCCTGCTGAGCAGCAGCATCGACAGCCTCGGCTTTGAGCCGAAAGGCACCCGCCTGTGGCTGGGCACCAACGATGCCGGCCTGGAAGTGATCGAGCTGGCCACCTGGCAACACCACCGCCTCGGCGCGAAGCAGGGCCTGTCGCACAACCGCATCACCCAGATCCTCATCGATCCGCAGGGCGGCGCGTGGCTGGGCACCGAACGCGGTGCGGACCGGGTCGAGACCGACCTGCAGCGGGCGCGTCCGCTGGGCGGCGATGCGCCGGTGGTGGGCCTGACCTGGATGCCGGACGGCAAGCAACCGGTGGCGCTGGACCGGCAATGCCGGCTGTGGCGGCTGAGCCGCGACGCGCGCGAGGCACTGCCGGCGCCGCCCGGCATCGACGAATGCGTGGGCCTGCAGTCCGGCCCGGAAGGGCTGTGGCTGGCCTCGGCGCGCGGCGGGCTGTTCCAGCTCGATCCGCGTGGCGCGGTGCTGGCGCACTGGACGCCGGCGCAATTGCTGACCGGCGGCAGCGACCTCAGCGCGCTGATCCGGCTGCACGATGGCCGTGTGCTGGTCGGCACCACCAATGCCACGGTGACGCAACTGGACAGCGCGCGGCATGCGCCGCAGCGGCTCAGCTTCGACGTAGCGCCGAACAGCGCCATCATCCGCTTCTACCAGGCCCCCGACGGCACCTGGTGGATCGGCACCTACACCGCCGGGCTGTACCGGGTGCGGCCGTTGTCGGCGGTGATCCGCAACGACGAGGAGCGCGTCAGCGACACCCACGACTGGCCCAGCAGCAGCGTGCGCAGCATCTGGCGCGACGGCGAGCGCATGCTGATCGGCACCGACCAGGGGCTGCTGCTGCGCGACGGCAGCCGCGCCGCCTGGCGCGTGGTGCCGGGACTGGCCAGCCAGGCGATCCGCAGCATCGCCGCCGACCGCGACGGCTGGTGGCTGGGCACGCGCCAGGGGCTGTGGCGCCTGGACCGCAGCGGCGCACTGCGGCGCCTGGGCGGGCTGGCCGACGAGCACATCAACGACCTGCTGCTGGAAGGGGACACGCTGTGGGTGGCCACCCGCCGCGGCCTGAGCCGCGTGGTCGGCGGCCAGGTGCGCAACGATCCGCGCTGGGCACCGCTGAACGGACACACCCTGACCCGGGTCTACCGCGACAGCGAAGGCACGCTGTGGATCGGCTGCAACGACTGCGGCGTGTGGCGCATGCGCAGCGGCCGTCCCGCCGAGCCCTACCGCCCGCGCGGCAGCACCCTGTATCCCTCGGTGTGGTCGCTGTACGAACACGACGGCGTGCTGTGGGTGGGCACCTTCTCCGGCGGGCTGTACCGCATCGACCTCAAGCGCGACGTGGCACTGCGCTACAGCGACCGCGAGGGCCTCAGCAGCAACGTCATCTACACCATCCTGCCGGACCCGCAGGGGCGGCTGTGGCTGAGCACCAACAACGGCCTGAGCGTGCTCGACCCGCGCACCCGCATCGTGCAGAGCCTGGGCCGCCGCGACGGCCTGCAGAACCAGGAATACAACAGCGGCCGCGGCTATCGCGACGCACACGGCCTGCTGTACTTCGGCGGCACCCAGGGCGTGGACGTGATCGATCCCACGCGTCTGCCGCTGCGCAGCCCGCAGGCACGCGCGGTGCTCACCGACCTGCGCATCCTCAATGCCGGCGAGGACCGCAACGGCAGCCAGAACCAGGCCGAGAGCGATGTGGTCTACGCGCAGCGCATCGCCCTGGACCACCGCGACAACGTGTTCACCCTCGGCATGACCGCGATCGACTTCGCCGCGCCGGGCACCGCGCGCCTGCGCTACCGCGTCGACGGGTTGCAGAAGGGCTGGGTGTATCCGCAGACCGCGCACAGCGATTTCTCGGTCAGCCATCTGCCGCCGGACCGCTACACCCTGGTGGTGGAAGCGGCCGGACGCGACGGCCAGTTCGGCGCCGCGCGGCGGCTGCAGATCGAGGTGCTGCCACCGCCCTGGCGGCATCCGCTGGCCTACGCCGGCTACGTGCTGCTGGGGCTGGCGCTGCTCGGGCTGGTCTTGCATCGCGTGCGACGCACGGTCAACCGCGAGCGCGACATGGTGGAACTGCTGAACCTGACCGTGGCCGAGCGTACCCGCCAGCTCGAACGCGCCAACCAGCAACTGCTGCAGAGCAACGCGCGCCTGCAGGCGGCCACGCGCCTGGATCCGCTGACCCAGGTCGCCAACCGCCGCGAACTGCAGGACTGGCTGGCCCGCGAATGCCCGGCCCTGCTGGCGGCGCTGGACGACGGCAGCAGCGCCGATGCGCTGTACTTCTTCATGATCGACGTGGACAACTTCAAGCGCATCAACGACGACTACGGCCACCAGGCCGGCGACGCCGCGCTGGTGCACTGCGCCGATCGCCTGCGCGGACTGTGCGGCGAGCACGACCTGCTGGTGCGCTGGGGCGGCGAGGAGTTCCTGCTGGTCACGCGCCTGCCGCGCGAGGACGCCGCCAGCGACCTGGCCGAACGCCTGCGCGCGGCGGTGGCGACGCAGGGCTTCGCCCTGGCCGAGCGCGAACTGACCCTGACCTGCTCGATCGGTTTCGCACCGTGGCCGTTCGTTGCCGCGTGGCCGGCGCTGGGCGACTGGGAACAGAGCGTGGGCCTGGCCGACCGCTGCCTCTACGCCGCCAAGGGCGCCGGCAAGGACGCCTGGGTGGGGCTGGCACCGGGCGCGGCGCCGGACCGGCCGCGCCTGCATGCGCTGCTGGCCGGCGGCGCGCCGGAAGCACTGGGCGACAGCGTGCGCGTGCTGTGTTCGCCCGGGCGCCAGCCGCGCTTCGCGCGCTGAACGCCGCCACCGCCGCTCAGCGCGGCGGTGCCTGCTGCATGCTGCTGCGCCAGGCGTCCAGGAACTGGCGCCGCTTCAGCGCATCCAGGTACACCAGCAACCCCGGGCCCAGCGCGATCGGGCGGAACGCCGCGGCGGCGGCCGGTCCCCCCTGGGCCACCCTGCCCGGCCGCGGCAGGATCGGCTGCAACCGCGCCTCGCGCGACAGCACCTGCTGTCCGCGTGGCGACAGCAGGTAGTCCAGGAAACATCGCGCCTCGGCCGCATGCGGGCTGTCGCGCGGGATCACCGCGGTACGCAGCGCCACCAGGGTGTAGTCCTCCGGCTGCACGATCGCCAGCGGCGCGCCGGCATCGATGCGCGCCTGTGCATACGAGCCCAGCACGTTGTAGGCCAGCAGCAGCTCGCCGCGCGCGACCTTGTCCAGGAGCACGCCGGTGCGCTCCTCCAGCACCACCTGGTTGTCGCCCATCGCCGCCAGCAGCGCCCCGGCCATGCTGCCGAGTTGGCTGTCCTGGGTCGCGAACAGGTAGCCCACGCCGCTGCGCTCCACGTCGTAGGTGCCGATGCGTCCGCGCAGCGGCTGGCCCGGTGCGCGCAGCAGTTCCAGCAGGCGACGGCGGGTGCGCGGCACCTGCGCGGCCGGTAGCCGCGCGGTGTTGTAGACGATCGCCACCGGCTCGTAGCTGATGCCGAACAGTTCGTGCCGCCATTGCGCCCACGCCGGTAGCGCCTCGGTCTGCGGCGAACGGTGCGCCAGCGCGTGGCCGTCGTTCACCAGCTTGGTCTGCAGGTCCATGCTGGCGCTGATCAGCAGATCGGCGCAGCGCGGGCCCGGGCCCGGCCGTAGATAGCGCTGGTAGATGTCCCAGGCGATCGCGTCCTGGTACACCACCTCGGTCTGTGGATGCAGACGCTGGTAATCGCCGATCACCGCGGCGAACACCTCGATGTCGGTCGAGCCCTGGATGCACAGCTGCGCGCTGGCCGCGCCCTGTGCCGGGAAGCGGCGCACGTCGCCGGGCGCGGCCAGCGCGGCGCCTGCGAGCAGCACGGTCAACAGCAGCGGCAGTCGGCACAGCAGCATGGGCAGGCTCATGGATGCAACCTCGGCAGGTGCAGGCTGGCGATCAGGCCGCCGCCCACGCGATTGGACAGGTCGATGCGGCCGCCATGGGCCTCGACCACGCGCTTGACGATCGCCAGGCCCAGTCCGGCGCCGCCAGCGGCCGCACCCTCGCCGCGCACGAAGCGCTCGAACACGCGCTCGGCCTCGGCCGCGGCGATGCCGGGACCGTGGTCGGCCACGGTCACCACGCAGTCGCGCGCATTGCAGGTCAGCGCGACCTGCAGCGGGCCATCGCCGCCGTACTTGCAGGCGTTGTCGATCAGGTTCTTGATCGCCTCGCGCAACAGCAGCGCATCGCCGCGCACCAGCGCCGGTTCGCTGGCGACGGCCAGTTGCACGCGCGGCCGCGGCGCGGCCTGCGGCACGGCCTCGTGCAGCGCCTGGTGCAGCACCTCGGCCAGGTCGACGCTGGCATAGCGTTGCAGGTTCGAACGGTGGATCACGCTGGCATCGCTGAGCAACTGGTTGAGCAGGCGGCTCATGTGCGTGGCATTGCGCTCGATCGCCTCCAGGCTGCGGCGCATCTCGTGCGGGTCGTCCTCGTCCAGCGCCAGTTGCGCCTGCGCGCGCAGCGCCGCCAGCGGCGTGCGCATCTGGTGCGCGGCTTCGGCCATGAACGCACGCAAGGTTTCGTTGCTGCCGGCCAGGCGCGCCATGAAGCGGTTCAGCGCCGCCACCATCTGCTGCATCTCCTGCGGCGCGGTCGCGGCCACCGGCTTGAGCTCGGACGGTTCGCGCCGCGACAGCTCGCGCTCCAGCGTGCGCAGCGGACGCAAGGCACGCGATACGCCCAGCCAGACCAGCGCCAACGCCAGCAGCGACAGCAATGCGATCGCCACCAGTGCGTGCAGCACCACGTCCTGCGCCAGCGCCTCGCGTGCGCGGCGGGTCTGCCCCACCTGCACCCACACCTGGTCCTGCGCCGCCGCCGAGGACACCCGCCGCGACACCACCGCAAAGCGCACCGGCTCGCCGCTGTAGACCGCGTCGAACAAGCGCGGCGGTGCGCTGGCGCGCGGCAGCGACGGCGCCGCCGGCAGGTCGTCGTAGCCGGTGATGGTGCGCCCGCGCGCATCGAACACGCGGTAGAACACCCGGTCCTCCGGCGCCATCGCCAGCAGGTCCAGCGCCGCGTACGGCAGGTCCACCTGCCATTGGCCGCCGGCCAGCGCCACCGAATCGACGATGGACAGCGCCGAGGACACCAGCAGGTGGTCGTAGGAGCGGTTGGCGGCGCGCTGGCCGTAATCGCGCGCCACGAAGAACAGCGCCACCGCGCCGAGCAGCGACAACGCGCCCAGGTAGCGCAGCAGCGTGCGCCGGATCGAAGGCGCCGGCGGCGCGGCCTCAGCCATCGGCGTCCGCTGCCGCCGGATCCGGCGGCGCCGCGTCCGCCTCCAGCTTGTAGCCGACGCCGCGCACGGTGACGATGCGCAGCGGCGCGGCGGCCAGCTTCTTGCGCAGGCGCCCGACGTAGAGCTCGATCGCGTTCGGCCCGGCCTCGTCGTCGAAGCCGAACAGGCCGTTGCCGATCTCGTCCTTGCCCACCACCTGGCCGAGCCGGCCGATCAGGATCTCCAGCAGGCGGTACTCGCGGTTGGGCAAGTCGATCGGCGTGCCGTCCAGGCTGACACTGTGCGCGGCGTTGTCGAAGGCGAAACCGCCAAGCTGCACCACCTCGCTGGCCTGGCCGCGGTTGCGCCGCAGCAACACCCGGCAGCGCGCCTCGAACTCGCGGAAATCGAATGGCTTGCCCAGGTAATCGTCGGCACCCACGTCCAGCGCCTGCACCCGGTCCTCGATGCCGTCGCGCGCGGTCAGCATCAGCACCGGCGTGGTATCGCCGCGCTCGCGCAGCCCGGCCAGCACGCGCAGCCCGTCCAGCCCCGGCAGGCCGATGTCCAGCACCACCAGATCGAAGCGCTGGTAGCGCAGCACCCCGGCCGCACTCAAGCCATCGCGCTGCCAATCCACCGCATGCCCGCTGCGGCGCATGCGCCGCACGATCGCATCGGCGAGATCGGCGTTGTCTTCTACCAGGAGCAGGCGCATTCGGGGCCAGGAATGGTGAATCGGGAATAGGGAATGGAAAACAGCAACGGCAGAAGCCTAGCGCATCCGGGAGCGTGCTTTTTCGATTCCCCATTCTCGATTCCCGATTCCCCACCGCCGACAGGTCGATGACAGCTACGCCCGACTAGGCTGCGTCCATGCCGGTCCGCGGCATGCGCAGGCGGACCGATCCAATCGCTGCGACACGCACCTGGGAGGGGACGTGGAACTGAAGACTCTGACATGGGGCAGCGCCTGCGCGCTGCTGTGCCTGGCCGGCTCGGCGCGCGCCGCCACCGACGACGACAGCCCGGTGACCGCCGAACTCGGTGGCCGCCTGCACTGGGATTTCGCCCATTTCGACAACGACCATCGCGGCACGCCCAATCCCGACGACACCGAGATCCGCCGCCTGTGGCTGGACGTGTCCGGCAAGGCGTTCGGGTTCGGCTACAAGGTCGAAGGCGATTTCGCCGGGCTGCAGGACGATTTCAACGGCAAGGGCATCGAGGCCAAGGACGTCTACATCACCCGCAAATTCGGCGCCGGCACGCTGACCGTGGGCCAGTTCAAGCAGTACTTCACCCTCGACGACCGCACCGGCTCCAACTTCGGCCAGTTCCTGGAGCGCAGCGGCGCGGCCAGTACGCTGGCGCCGCTGTACCGCAAGGCGGTGTCGTGGCAGGCCGCAGGCACCGACTACACCTGGGCCGCCAGCGTCTACAGCCTGCAGAGCATCGACGTCTCCAACGTCCGCGGCCATGCGTTCGGCGGCCGCGGCACCTGGGCGCCGGGCGCGCGCGACGGCGACGTGCTGCACCTCGGCCTGTCGCTGGCGCACGAGCACTACGATCATCCCGGCGCCGGCGGCGCGCCGGCGCTGAGCATCCGCCCGCGCCCGGCCGGGCATCTGTCCGACGACAGCCGCATCACCCTGGCGCGCTTCGCCGACGGCCGCGACACCGACGTGGACAAGTGGTCGCTGGAATACGCGCAGGTGCGCGGCCCGCTGTCGTGGCAGGGCGAGTTCAGTGGCGGCGTGTTCGACGATGGTGCGCAGCGTGCCGACGTGATGGCGGCCTACGGCTTCGTCAGCTGGTTCGCCACCGGCGAATCGCGCCGCTACGACGGCAAGACCGGACGTTTCACCCGCATCAAGCAGGTCAACCACAAGTACGGCGCCTTCGAATTGGCGCTGCGCTACGACCGTATGTGGGGCGAGCAGCACCGCGACGGCCAGCCGGATCTGCTCGACGCCTCCACCGCCTCGTGGACGCTGGCCGGCAACTGGTACATCAAGCCGAACCTGCGGCTGATGCTCAACCTGATCGACAGCCGCAACCGCGATCACCTGGCCGGCGTGACGCTGGACCATACGCGGGCGATTACCGGGCGCTTTCAGTATGACTTCTGAGTGCCGGGATTCGGGAGTGGGGATTTGGGATTCGCAACGGCGGCATTTCGCGATGTGACATCTGGTCGGCTTTCGATTTTCGGATCTCCGCTGCGGGATCCGCCTTCTTTCATGCACCACCTTGAGGAACTTCCATGCTGACCGCGCTCGGTTTCGGAATGGTCATTACCTTCATGTACCTGATCATGAGCAAGCGGCTGTCGCCGCTGGTCGCGTTGATCATCGTCCCGATCGTGTTCGCGCTGGCCGGCGGCTTCGGCACCGGCATCAACGAGATGATGCTGGAAGGGATCAAGAAGATCGCACCCACCGGCGTCATGCTGATGTTCGCGATCCTGTACTTCGGCGTGATGATCGACGCCGGCCTGTTCGACCCGCTGGTGCGGCGCATCCTGCGCCTGGTCAAGGGCGACCCGATGAAGATCGTGGTCGGCACCGCGGTGCTGGCGCTGCTGATCTCGCTCGACGGCGACGGGTCCACCACCTACATGATCACGGTTTCGGCGATGTTGCCGCTGTACCGGCGGCTGGGCATGAACGCGCTGAACATGACCTGCGTGACCATCCTGGCCGGTGGCGTGATGAACCTGACGCCGTGGGGCGGCCCCACCGCGCGCGCGGCCACCGCGCTGCACGTGGACCCGGCCGACGTGTTCGTGCCGCTGGTGCCGGCGATGGCGCTGGCGATCGCCGGCATCCTGGCGCTGGCCTGGTACCTGGGCATGAAGGAGCGGCGCCGCCTCGGCGTGGTGACGCTGCCCGGCGATGCATGGATGGACAGCAGCGTGGCCGACGACGGCGAGGCGCTGCCCACGGTGGAGGACGCCGAGGACATCAAGCGGCCGCGGCTGCTGTGGGTGAACCTGCTGCTGACCCTGGCGTTGATGGCCGCGCTGGTGATCGGCGTGCTGCCGATGCCGGTGCTGTTCATGATCGGCTTCGCGCTGGCGCTGCTGATCAACTACCCGAACCTGGCCGAACAGCGCCGGCGCCTGGTCAACCATGCCGGCAACGTGCTGTCGGTGGTGTCGCTGATCTTCGCCGCCGGCGTTTTCACCGGCATCCTCTCCAACACCGGCATGGTCGAGGCGATGTCGCGCAGCTTCCTGGCGGTGATCCCCGACGCCTGGGGGCCTTACCTGGCGGTGATCACCGCGCTGGCCAGCATGCCCTTCACCTTCTTCATGTCCAACGACGCCTTCTACTTCGGCGTGCTGCCGATCCTGTCCGACGCCGCCAGCCACTACGGCATCACCCCGGTGGAAATGGCCCGCGCCTCGCTGGCCGGGCAACCGGTGCACCTGCTCAGCCCGCTGGTGCCGTCCACCTACCTGCTGGTCGGCCTGGCCAAGGTCGACTTCGCCGACCACCAGCGCTTCACTCTGAAATGGGCGGTGCTGATCTCGCTGGTGTTGATGGGTGGCAGCTTGTTATTCGCACTGTATCCGTTGGCCGCTTGAGCGCTGCCGGGAATGGGGAATCGAGAATCGGGAATCGCAAGAGCGGCCCCGCTTCCCACCATTCCCGATTCCCCACTCCCCATTCCCAACTCCGAAGGAGTTAAGCCATGACCCTCCGCATCGCCTACGTCACCAGCGGCATGGGCAGCATCGGTACCGCGATCTGCCAGAAGCTGGCGCGCAACGGCCACACCGTGGTCGCCGGCTGCGGCCCGGACTCGCCGCGCAAGTCGGCGTGGCTGCGCGAGCAGCGCGAGCTCGGTTTCGACTTCATCGCCTCCGAAGGCAACGCCACCGACTGGGATTCCACGGTGGCCGCGTTCGCCAAGGTCAAGGCCGAGGTCGGCGAGATCGACGTGCTGGTCAACAACGCCGGCGGCAGCCGCGACATGCTGTTCCGGCAGATGGGCCGCGAGGACTGGCAGGCGGTGATCGCCAGCAATCTGCATGCGCTGTTCAACATCACCAAGCAGGTGGTGGACGGCATGACCGCGCGCGGCTGGGGCCGCATCGTCAACATCGGCGCAGTCAGCGCGCAGAAGGGCCAGATCGGCCAGATCAACTACGCCACCGCCAAGGCGGCGATGCAGGGCTTCAGCCGCGCGCTGGCGCAGGAAGTGGCCTCGCGTGGGGTCACCGTCAACACCGTCTCGCCCGGCTACATCGCCAGCGCGGCGATCAGCGGCTTCCCGCCGGACGTGCTCGATCGCCTGGCCAGTTCGGTGCCGCTGCGTCGGCTCGGCAAGCCCGAGGAAGTGGCCGCGCTGTGCGCCTGGCTGGCCTCGGACGAGGCCGCCTACGTCACCGGCGCCGACTACGCGGTCAACGGCGGCCTGCACATGGCCTGAGACATGCTTCGCCTCCCGCGCTGTGCGCGCCGCGGTTGTGCGTGCGCGTGGCAGGCAGGCGCCATGACGTGGCCGTGCGCCAGGCTCAGTGACACGGCAACGGGCCGCACAGACACGCCCCCTGCTTGAACCTGGCCGGCGCGGCGTGGCGCCGCCCACGGGCACGACGCGCCCACCACTGCGGCGGCGATGCGGCCGCGACGCGCAAAGCGGCGCGCCGCCTGCCTGGCATACACTGCAACTTCCGCTTCGTTCGTCGCGCCCCGCTCCGCATGTCCGACAAACCCGAACCCGGCGCGCCCGCCGCGCGCCTGCAGATGGCCGACATCGCGCGCATGGCCGGCGTGTCCGAATCCACGGTGTCGCGCGCGCTGGCCGACAATCCGGTGGTCGCCGAACGCACCCGCGCCTACATCAAGCAGCTCGCCCGCGACGCCGGCTACCGGGTCGACCCGGTGGCGCGCAGCCTGCGTTCGCGCCGCTCCAACATCGTCTGCGTCGCGGTGCCGTTGATGCACGCGCACGAGCAGCCGTTGTCGGACCCGTTCATGATGACCATGCTGGCGCTGCTCGCCGACGCACTGACCGCGCGCGGCTACAGCATGCTGCTGTCCAAGCTGGACCAGCACCAGGACCACTGGGTCGAGGACCTGGCGCGCAGCAGCCGGGCCGACGGCGTCATCATGCTGGGCCAGAGCCACGAGCACGCCTCGCTGGACGCGGCCGCGCGCGGCGGCCTGCCGATGCTGGTGTGGGGCAGCCGCATCGATGGCCAGGCCTATGCCAGCGTCGGCAGCGACAACCTGCGCGGCGGCGAACTGGCCACCGCGCACCTGATCGAGCACGGCCGCCAGCGCATCGCCTTCCTCGGCGACGAGCAACTACCGGAAGTGGCGCCGCGCTTCGCCGGCTACCGGCGCATGCTCGACGCGCACGGCCTGGTGTTCGACCCGCGGCTGCACGCGCGCAGCCATTTCCTCAGCGAGGACGCCTACCGCCTGACCCGCGCGATGCTGAAGAAGACCGATCCACCGGATGCGGTCTTTGCCGCCTCCGACGTGATCGCCCTGGGCGCGATCCGCGCCCTGATCGAAGCCGGCCATCGCGTGCCGCAGGACATCGCCCTGGTCGGCTTCGACGACATTCCGCTCGCCGCCTACAGCCAGCCGCCGCTGACCACCGTGCGCCAGGACCTGGCGCAGGCCGCCACCCTGCTGGTGGACGGCGTGCTGCACCTGATCGCCGGCACACCGGTCGACTCGGTGGAGCTGCCGGTGAGCCTGGTGGTGCGGGAGTCGGCTTGAAGGCTGGGAATGGGGAATCGGGAATGGGGAATCGGAAAAGCGCTGGTCGCGCGCTGACGCTGCATCAGCTGGCCTAGGGCTCTACATTCGAATTGCGCGCTTCCTGGCAATGGATTGCACGCAGATAGCGAAGTTGAAAATCGGTTACCACGCGGAGTTTCAGCGCACGATGCCGCGCTTTCCCGATTCCCCATTCCCGGTTCCCCATTCCCGACGCTTCACCAACAACATCGCCACCGCCGCCAACAGCATCAACACGCCGGCCAGGCGGATCACGTTGCGCGGGTCGCCCTGCAGCAGGCTGTCGTAGTACAGCGGCAGGGTCACGATCTGGATCAGCATCGGCAGCACGATGAACAGGTTGAACAGGCCCATGTACACGCCGGTGCGTTCGGGCGGGATGCTGTTGGCCAGCATCAGGTAGGGATTGCCCATCATGCTGGCCCAGGCCAGGCCGATGCCGATCATCGGCAGCAGCAACAGCCAGCGGTCGTGGATCGACGGCAGCAGGCACATGCCGAGGCCGGCGGCGACCAGGCAGGCGGCGTGGGTGGCCTTGGGACCGAACCGGCGCGCCACCGGCACCATCGCGAACGCGGCCAGGAACGCGACGAAGTTGTAGAAGCCGCCGATCTGCCCATTGACCAGGCCGGCCTCGCGGAAGCCGTGCGAATCGGCCGCGGTGGTGCCGAACAGGGTGGTGGACAGCGACAGCACGATGTACTGCCAGTAGCAGAACATCGCATACCACTGGAACAGCATCACCGGCGCCATCTGCCGCATCGTCGGCGGCATCTGCCGCACCGCGTCGACGATCTCGCGCAGCGTCGCCAGCGGCCCGACCGCGGCGCGGCGCAAGCGCTGCAGTTCCGCCGCCGTCAACACCGGCTCGCGCACGCTGCGCGCGGTGAGCAGGATCGACGCGGCGGAGAACCCCGCACCGATCGCGAACGCGGCGATGGTGACGTAGGGAATATGGTGGGCGTTGGCCGCGTCCTGGTTCATGCCCAGCCACACCAGCAACGGCGGAGTGACGTAGGCCAGGGTCTGGCCGAGGCCGGTGAACGCGCTCTGGGTCAGGTAACCGAGCGGCCGCTGCGGCGGCGCCAGCACGTCGCTCACCAGCGCACGGTACGGCTCCATCGCCACGTTGTTGGCCGCATCCAGCATCCACAGCAGCGCCACCGCCATCCACAGCGCCACGCTGAAGGGCATGGTCAGCAGGCACAGGCTGCAGACCAGCGCGCCCACCACCATGTACGGCATGCGCCGGCCCCAGCGGGTCACGGTACGGTCGCTGAGCACGCCGACCACCGGTTGCAGCACCAGCCCGGTGATCGGGCCGGCCAGCCACAGATACGGCAGATTGGCGTGGTCGGCGCCCAGGTAGTTGTAGATCGGGCTCATGTTGCTCTGCTGCAGCCCGAAGCTGTACTGCACGCCGAAGAAACCGGCGTTGAGCGCCAGCACGCGCGAGAGCGGAAGCAGGGGACGATCGGTACGCATCAGCATCGGCATCGGCCTGGGGCGGGTCGGGCACGCGGGAGGCGTACCGCAGCGGCGGAGCGGAGTGTCGCCGCGCCTGCAATCGTTTGTAACGCTGCGCTGCACCATGCAAGATATGCCCTGTCTCTTCCTGATCGGGATCCATCGACACCGCTGCCGGCTTTGCTGCACTGCAAATTGCAAACGATTGCAAGCAGCCGTATCTGTAGCCCGCCGCACCCACCGTCCGTGCCGCGCCCTGCCCGTTTCCGGCGGTGGCGCGCCGCCACCTACTGCACCACTTCGCTTCGGGAGAGACAGCGATGCACCACCCTTCGATCCGCCTGCAGACCCTGGCCCTGGCCGTCGCCGCGGCGCTGTCCGCGCCGGCTGCGCTCGCGCAACAGGCCACGCCCGCCGCTGCCGACGCCCCGGCGGCGCAGGGCGACGTGGTCAGCCTGGACTCGGTGTTCGTTACCGGCACTGCCACACCCAAGAGCAAGCTCAAGTCCAGCGTCTCGGTCAGCACCGTCGGCGCCGAGGCGATCGAACAGTCGGCACCGCGCAGCACCGCCGAGATCTTCCGCAATATCCCCGGCATCCGTTCCGAATCCAGCGGCGGCGAAGGCAACGCCAACATCGCCGTACGTGGCCTGCCGGTCGCCTCCGGCGGCGCCAAGTTCCTGCAGTTGCAGGAAGACGGGCTGCCGGTGCTGGAGTTCGGCGACATCGCCTTCGGCAACGCCGACATCTTCCTGCGCGCCGACTACAGCCTGGAGCGCATCGAGGCCATCCGCGGCGGCTCGGCTTCCACCTTCGCCAGCAACTCGCCCGGCGGCATCATCAACTTCATCAGCAAGACCGGCGACACCGCCGGCGGCAGCGTCGGCCTCACCCGCGGGCTGGGCGGCTACGACAACACCCGCCTGGACTTCGACTACGGCGCGCCGTTCGCCGAACACTGGCAGTTCAACGTCGGCGGCTTCTACCGGCGTGGCGACGGCGTGCGCGACGCCGGCTACACCACCGACAAGGGCGGCCAGCTCAAGGCCAACCTGACCCGGCTGTTCGACAACGGCTACGTACGCGTCTACGCCAAGTACCTCAACGACCGCGCCGCCGGTTACCTGCCGGTACCCACGCGGGTCAGCGGCCGCGACGGGTCGCCGCACTTCGGCAGCATCGACGGTTTCGACCCCGGCACCGACACGCTGTACAGCCCGTACTTCCGCAGCAGCGCCACCCTCGACGGCGGCAACAAACCCTCGCGCGTTGAACTGGGCGATGGCATGCATCCGCTGTCGCGCGCGTTCGGCGCCGAGGCGCAGTTCGATGTCGGCGGCGGCTGGACCCTGACCGACAAGTTCCGCATCGCCGACACCTCCGGGCGCTTCGTCTCGCCGTTCCCGGCGCAGGTCGCCGATGCAAGCGCGCTGGCCGCCAGCATCGGCGGCGCCGGCGCCGGCCTGCGCTACGTCGACGGCCCGAACGCCGGCCAGGCCTACACCGGGCTGGCGCTGCGCACGCACCTGTTCAACGTGCATCTCAACGACCTGGGCAACGCGGTCAACGACCTCAGCCTGGCGCGCGACTTCGGCAGCGGCGACGGCGGCAACCTCAACCTCAAGGCCGGCTGGTATACCTCGCGGCAGACCATCGACGTGGACTGGACCTGGAATTCCTACGTGCAGTCGCTGGCGCACCGGCCGCGGCTGCTGGACGTGGTCGCCGCCGACGGCAGCCTGCGCTCGCAGGACGGCCTGTACGCCTACGGTGTGCCGTACTGGGGCCTGGACGTCACCCGTCACTACGACGTGCGCTACGACATCAACGCACCGTACCTGGCGCTGAGCTGGGACCAGGGTCCGCTGAGCCTGGACGGCAGCCTGCGCTACGACATGGGCCGCGCGCGCGGCAACACCGCCGGCGGCCTGCTGGCCAGCAACGTCGACGTGAACGGCGACGGCGTGATCGAGGCGCCGGAGCAACGCGTGGCGACCATCGACTACGGCAACCGCAAGCCGGTGCGCTACGACTGGAACTACCTGTCGTACTCGTTCGGCGGCAATTACATGCTCAACGACGACCTGGCCGCGTTCGCGCGCTACAGCCGCGGTGCGCGCGCCAATGCCGACCGCCTGCTGTTCGGCGTGGTCCGCGACGACGGCTCGGTGTCCTCCAACGAGGCGGTCAACGTGGTCAAGCAGCTTGAGGGCGGGCTGAAGTGGCGCAGCGGCGGGCTGAGCCTGTTCGCCACCGCCTTCGCCGCGCGCACCCAGGAGCAGAACTACGAAGCGACCACCCAGCGCTTCTTCGACCGCACCTACAAGGCGCATGGCCTGGAACTGGAAGCGGCGTACCGCGCCGGTGGCTTCAACCTCAACGGCGGCCTGACCTGGACCGACGCCACCATCGACAAGGACCAGATCACGCCGGCCAACGCCGGCAACACGCCGCGTCGGCAGGCGCGCTTCGTCTGGCAGCTGACGCCGAGCTACCGCGGCGAGCGCTACCAGGTCGGCATCAACGCGATCGGCACCAGTTCGGCCTACACCCAGGACAGCAACCAGCTGAAGATGCCCGGCTACACCCAGGTCAACCTGTTCGGCGACTACCGCATCACCGATGCGCTGACCGTCTCGCTCAACGTCAACAACCTGTTCAACACCTTCGGCCTGACCGAAGCGGAGGAAGCGTCGATCGCCGATGCGTCTTCCGGCGTGATCCGCGCGCGCTCGATCCCGGGCCGCACCTCCAGCATCAGCCTGCGCTACGACTTCTGACGAGGACCGCACATCCGCGCCCCGCCCGGGGCGCGGCCAAGCCCCCCATGACCGCACCCGCTCCTTCCGCATTGTCCGCACTCGCCCACACCCTGTGGCAGGCGCATCTGCCTCCGGATGCCGCCGCCGCGCTGTTACCGCGCCTGCAGCGCCACGGCGAACGTTTGCTCGCCCCATTGCACGCGCTGTACGGCGCGCATCCGGCCTTCGCGCAGTGGCTGCCGCAGTGGCTGACGCAACTGGCGGCCGCCGCCACTGCGCGGCCTCCGGCGCTGCGCCAGCTGGACGCCGAACGCGCGCCCGACTGGTTCGCCACCCCGACGATGCTTGGCTACAGCGCCTATGTGGACCGTTTCGCTGGCACCTTGAACGGCGTTGACGAACGCGTGCCCTACCTGCAGGAACTGGGTGTGCGCTATCTGCACCTGCTGCCGTTCCTGCGCGCGCGCGACGGCGACAACGACGGCGGCTTTGCGGTCAGCGACTACGGCCAGGTCGAGCCGCGGCTCGGCGACACCGACGACCTCGCGGCGCTGACCGCGCGCCTGCGCGCTGCGGGCATCAGCCTGTGCGCCGATTTCGTGCTCAACCACACCGCCGACGACCACCCCTGGGCGCTGGCGGCCAAGCGTGGCGATGCGCGGCATCTGGACTACTACCACCACTTCCCCGACCGCAGCGTGCCAGACGCCTACGAGCGCACCCTGGGCCAGGTGTTCCCGCACACCGCGCCGGGCAACTTCACCTGGGTGGAGGGCGCCGACGCCTGGGTGTGGACCACGTTCTATCCCTACCAGTGGGATCTGGACTGGAGCAATCCGGCGGTGTTCGGCGAGATGGCGCTGGCGCTGCTGCACCTGGCCAACTTGGGCGTGGAGGTGTTCCGCCTGGATTCCACCGCCTATCTGTGGAAGCGCCTGAGCACCGACTGCATGAACCAGCCGGAGGCGCATACCATCCTGCAGGCGCTGCGCGCGCTCACCGACATCCTGGCGCCGGCGGTGCTGCTGAAGGCCGAGGCGATCGTGCCGATGGCGCAGTTGCCGCCCTACTTCGGCACCGGCGCCGCGCGCGGCCACGAATGCCACCTGGCCTACCACAGCACGCTGATGGCGGCCGGCTGGGTGGCGCTGGCCGAGCAGCGCGGCGACATCGTGCAGGCGGCGATCGCGCACACGCCCGCGCTGCCGCCGGCCTGCGGCTGGCTCAGCTACGTGCGCTGCCACGACGACATCGGCTGGAACGTGTTGCAGCGCGAAGCCGCCGGTGGCGAAGGCGTGGCCCCGTTCGCGCTGGCGCGCATCGCCCAGTTCTACGCCGGCCGCACCGCCGACAGCTACGCGCGCGGCGAAGCGTTCCAGAGCAGCGGCGACGGTGTGCACGGCAGCAACGGCATGAGCGCTGCGCTGGTTGGCATCGCCGCGGCGCTGGCCGCCGGCGACAGCGACGCGCTGGAACTGGGTGTGCGCCGCCTGCTGCTGCTGTACGCGGTGGCGCTGGCGATGCCGGGCATCCCGCTGCTGTACATGGGCGACGAACTGGCCCTGGGCAACGACGAGACCTACCGCGACGACCCGCTGCGCCGCCACGAAGGTCGCTGGCTACATCGGCCAGCGATGGACTGGACGCGCGCGGCGCAACGCCACGACACCGCCAGCCTGCCCGGGCAGGTTTACACCCGCCTGCGCGGGTTGATCGCCGCGCGTACCGAAACCGTTGCACTGGCCGCCGACCAGCCACTGCGCGCAGTGCCACTGGGCAATCCCGCGCTGCTTGGCCTGGCCCGCGGCGAGGCGTTCGTGGCGGTCTACAACTTCAGCGCACAACCGATCGCAGTGGATGTCGCCACCACGCTGGGCGAAGGCGACTGGCAGGCCATCGCCGATGGCGGCAGCGATCCCTCGGCACTGTCGAACTGGGACGGCGTCCTGCCCGCCTACGGCCTGCGTTGGTGGCGGCGCGGCTGAGCCGAAAACAGCAGCGGCGCCTGTACGCGCCGCTGCTGTACATCTGCGCGTGCGGGTGCGTGCAGTCGGGACTGACGTCCCTCCCACAGGCGTGCACCCTGCCTGGTACGCGGTGGCACATGTGCGTCGTAGGAGCGGCTTCAGCCGCGACCGGCTTTAATGGGAACGCCTGTCGCGGCTGAAGCCGCTCCTACGGAAGGCAGCGCGTAGGTGGATCCAGCGAGGCGCTGCAACCGCGGCGGCCAGAGGTGCGCTTCAACCGCTGCGCCGGCACCCCGCCAGGAAGCGATGTCCTCTCACACCGAGATGGCGGTCGCCTTGCCAACCTCGCGATCGATAGCGCTCACTTCCCGCGCAGCAGTCCCAGTAACGCCTCGGCCGCCGCCTCGGACGAGGCCGGGTTCTGCCCGGTGACCAGGCGGCCGTCCTCGACCACGTGCACGCCCCAGTCGGCGCCCTTGCTGTAGTCGCCACCCAGGCGCCGCAGTTCGTCCTCGACCAGGAACGGCACCACGTCGGTCAGGCCCACCGCGGCTTCCTCGCCGTTGGTGAAGCCGGTGACGCGGCGTCCCTTCACCAAGGGCGTGCCGTCGGCCGCGGCGACCCGGCGCAGCACGCCCGGCGCATGGCAGACGAAGCCGATCGGCTTGCCGGCGCGCGCGAACGCCTCGATCAGGGCGATGGAGTCGCGGTCTTCGGCCAGATCCCACAGCGGGCCGTGGCCGCCCGGGTAGAACAGCGCGTCGTAGTCGTCCATGCGCACCGACGCCAGCGTTTGCGTGCTCGCCAGTTGCTGCTGCGCGGCCGGGTCGTCCTTGAAGCGCCGCGTGGCCTCGGTCTGCGCGTCCGGCGCATCGCTCTTCGGGTCCAGCGGCGGCTGCCCGCCCTTGGGCGAGGCCAGGGCCAGTTCGGCACCGGCGTCCTTGAACGTGTAGTACGGCGCGGCGAATTCTTCCAGCCAGAAGCCGGTCTTGTGGCCGGTGTCGCCGAGACGGTCGTGCGACGTCAGCACCATCAGGATCTTCATGCGGTTCTCCTCGTGAGGGGACGCGGCCATGCGGGGGCAGGCCGGGCGCCGCAGTATCGGCAGCCGCACATTCGCGGCGGGTGAGCGCCACACGCTTGCGCTGTGTGCCGACGCCCGGCGTCCCCCAACCGCCGGGACAACTCAGGCGCTTGCCGCTACAGTCGCTGGCGCTGGCGACGACCACAGGGCTCCATTGACGAGTTTCACTACACGACCCGCACTCGCGATGGTCTCTGGGCGATGTGCAATGATGATCCTGGTCAACTCCAGGTGTTTTATCGCGTCATTGACAGCGGATTCATTGACAATATCCAGGTGGCTCGTAGCCTCGTCGAGTACCAAGATAGATGGCCTCCCATAAAGCGCCCTAGCCAAAAGAATCCTCTGGATTTGCCCACCGGAAAGACCTGCACCGATATCCCCCACGACAGTGTGGTACTGCATGGGCATTTCTTCAATCTCCTTGCTGATGGAAGCAAGTCGCGCGCACTCGTACACGCGCTCCATATCTGGCTCAGGATGGAAGAACGCGATATTGTCCGCCAGGGAGCCGGCGAACAGCGTGTCGTTCTGCATCACCGTCCCCAAGAGTTTACGGTACCGCAACAGACCAAAGCGATTTATTGGGATGCCATTTATTATTATCTCACCACTGGTCGGCTCTAACAGTCCGAGCAATAGTTTGACCAGAGTGGTCTTGCCCGAGCCAGACGGGCCCGTAATGGCGACAGATTCCCCGTAAGTTACCTTTAGATTCAAATCGCGCAATACGTCCCTCTCGCCCTGCGAGTAGCGAAAGCTGACGTTGCGCAGCTCAAGTTCGACATTGCCCAAGGCCGCGGACCGGTCAAGCTGGCTTCTCGATTCCTCGGCTGGCGTCATCACGATGTCCGCTACCCGGGAGCCGTGCAATGAAAGCATCCTGGCCTCAAAAAGCTTGTCGACAAGACTCGCCATCCGCTGACTGAACTGATCCTTATAACTGATGTACGCAAACAACATTCCGACAGAGAAATTCTTTTCAATAACAGCCAACGCACCCAACCAAATAACGACAATCCTTTCCACATTGAAAACCAGACTATTAGCCGACTGATGCAGGATCGAGATGCGCGATATATTGAGATCCGCATTGAATTGATCAGCTAGCGCATTCGCCCAGATGTTGCGCCTCACTTCACCGCGACCGAAGATCCGAATACTCTGAATACCCCGGACTGACTCCATGAAATTCTGCTCCTGACGGGCAGCATGAATGATCTGCTCCGACGTGGCGTTTCGCAGACGCCCGAAGAACACCAGGCGGAGTAACAGGTACAGCGTCACCGCACCCAGCGTCACCAGTGCAAGGCGTCCGCTGTAGATGAACATCATCACCAAAGTGCCAATGGCCATCAATCCATCAAGTACCACCTCAACGAACTGCGTCGTCACGATTCGCTGCATCGCCAGAATCGAATTGAATCTGGATACGATATCGGCCGTACTTCTCTTCTCAAAGTAAGGTAGCGGCAACTTCATCAGGTGCGAGAAAGCATTTCCCAGCCACTGAAAATTGAAGCTGGTGGACAGTGCCGTTGTCGCCCAGGTCCGCGCCATGGTGAAGACCGCCTGCATCATCACCAAAAGAATGAATCCGATGCCTAAAACCGATATAAGGCCAAGGTCGCCATTGACCAGCGCCTCATCGACGGTCCATTGCAGGTAGAACGGCAAGACGAGCATGCATGCCTGGATCGCCAAGCCAAGGCACACCACTTTCGCCAAACCCCGCCGGAGCCCGATAACTCGCCCCATCAGGTCGCGAATGCGATAGGTCCGCACCTCCTTGACCGGCACAAAATCGCTACTGGGAGTCAGCTCAAGCGCAACGCCGGTAAACGCCTTGCTCACCTCGCGCATCGGCACATGGCGGCGCCCAGTGGAGGGATCGTGGATGACGATTCCATCGCGCAGCACGCGCTTCAATACGACAAAGTGGTTGAAGTTCCAGTGCAATATGCAAGGCGTTTCCAGATCCGAAAGATCGTCCAAATCCAGACTTAACGCGCGCGCTCTCAACGAGCAAGATTCGGCCATATCGACGAGACCGAGCATGGTGACCCCTCGGATGGACGTAGGGAACCTCTTGCGCAGGCTATGCAGGTCCAACTGATGTCCCCAGTAGCACGCGATCATCGCCATGCAGGCGATCCCGCACTCGCTGGCCTCCGCTTGCAGGGTCACCGGCAGCACCCGGCCCTTCCAAAGACCAACCCTCAGGCGATCCATCATCTCGATTCCAGCCTCTTCAGAGTCGTCCAGTCACGGTAAACAGCGGATCGAGAATCCACTCATATAACTTTCGCTGCTCCAGGTTGACGCTTCCTTCGACAAGCATTCCCGGCCTCAAAGGCACCTCTCTGCCATACACCCTGACGGTGGGAGACCCGATATCGATGCGAACCCGATAGAGGGGCTCCGCACCCGACTTCATTAGGCTTGCCGGAAGCCTGACCTCCTCGACTCGCATCGTGGATCGCGAAATCGCCTTGACCCGACCTGTCTGCTGGCCGAACTTTTGGTATGGGAACGCAGAATACCGCAGCGACACATCCATCCCCTCGCGCATCAGCCCCACCGCCTGCGACGGTGCATACATCTCGACCTCAAGCGGGCGGTCTTCGGGTATCAGCACAGCCAATGGCAGTAGCGCACCCACCCCCTGGCCCGCAGCAACATTGACCGTTCCGACAACCCCATTCCCCAGCGCGCGAACCACGACAGTGCGCGTGCCTGTGCTTTCGGTCAGTTGCTGATCCAGTTCAAACGTCTTTCGCTGCAGATCGAGCGCGTCGAGCTTGAACTGTGCCGTTTGGTTTTGCATGTCGGACGCCAGGGAACTGCGCTCCCTGCGCAATCGCTGGATTTGCCGACGGATGTCCACCAACTGTTGTTTTTTGCTCAGAAGATCCAGGCGCTTCTCGCGAACGGCAATGCCTGACACATACCTGGAACTTTCCAGGTCCGAATAGGTCCTCGAAGTCTGCTCCGCCAGCGCGATAACCTGCACCTGCAACTGCTCCTGCTGGGAAGCCGCGCGAATCTCTTCGTCGTAATCGCCAAGCCGCTCCAACATCGAGGTCTTCAGCAGCTCAGCTT
The DNA here is from genome assembly GCF_040529045.1 of Xanthomonas indica. Taxonomy (NCBI): domain Bacteria; kingdom Pseudomonadati; phylum Pseudomonadota; class Gammaproteobacteria; order Lysobacterales; family Lysobacteraceae; genus Xanthomonas; species Xanthomonas indica. The sequence continues at coordinate 4,467,359 of NZ_CP131914.1, forward strand.
TTCGTTGGCGCTCTGCTGTCTCTCTTTTCAGACTCTGACGGCGCTCATCGAGGAGTTCGGGAATCGCACCATCGCCACCTGCCAGGCGCGCATTGCCTAGCGACTCCGACAACACGAACATGGCTTGCCCGGCGTGCACTTGCTCGCCTTCCCTCACCAAGACCCTGGACACGCTCCCTGCGGAAGGTGCTATGACCGACACGGTTCCGCCTGCGGGGATCACCACGCCCTGCCACTGCACCTTCCGTGACGTGCTGAACGTGGCAAGAAACAGCAAGATCAGCGCGACGATCAGCACGCCTGCCAGCGCCATCCCTCCAACGAGCCGATCTCCAAGCAGAAGCACCGTGCCGTAGGACTTTGGCTCAGCCGATGCGGCGAGCGCTTGATGGCGAAACATCCCGCGGGAACTCTTATCCGCTCCACCAGGCGCATCTTGATCCATGATCTGTCTCTTCCCTAACGACTATCTACTCGCTGCAGAGTTCCCCGGGAAACTCTGGATGACATCGCCCTTGTCATCGATGAAGTCCAACGACGCCTTGCCGCCAGGCGCGACGGACATGATGATCCTGGGCCGTCCCGCGTCGTCCGCGAGGATGACGGCAGACGACTTTCCGCGCGTACGCCCAACAAAGAGCCTCTGGGTCTGCTGACCGCCCGCCTCCTTCCATTGCTTCAACAGCGCATCCTTCTCCACCCCTTTCGGGGCAGCCAAGTATTTCTCATACAACCCCTTGTATTGCCCGTAGAGACCGCGATCGAATACGGAAAGACCCGTCTCCATGAACCCACCCTGCTCGTAATGATGCAGGGCCATTTGCTGATCTCCGCCATACCGATCCATGGAGAGGTGCACGCCGCCATTTGGCTTGCCATCCTTATCGATATAACCGTCATAGATCAGCCCGCCGACCTCGTCGCCTACGCCATTGTAGAACAACATCCCGGGCATCTTGCCGCGATCGCTTTTCCCGACCTCTCCGTCCGTCACGGGGTCAGGCAGAAAGCCGCGCGCCGCCAAGACCATGGATTTCGACCCATCGTCGTTGACGATATTGATACGATTGACGTCGATTTCGGAGAAGACCTCCCTGCGAACCGGACTACGCGCGCCCATCATCATCAACATGAAGGGCAGCGCCAGCGCCACAGCCAAGAACGCCTTCAGAATCCGATTCTGCGTGCGTAGCTGGGCAACGACATCCGCCGCATCGCCACCAGCACGCTTCATATCTACCATCGGCATACCAATCCCCTAGTTTGCTGCCAGCAGCTCGTCCAGCATGATCACTTCATTCCGCTTATCGCCGGCCAGCCGATCCAGATAAGAAATAATGCCCGCGCCTCCACCCGCCAGTGAGCAACTTATCTTCGGCGAGTTTCCGCCCGGGAAGCATACCCCAGATTCCTTATCTATCCTGAAAAGGTCCAGACCGCATGCGACCCGCCATGCCAAAGCACGATAGCTGTCGTCCTCCAGGAACTGCGCAGCGTCTAGCAGATAATGCCCGATCCCGGAAAGTCCAAGGAACAGATCGCCGCTCACCGTGTACTTCTGAGAAACCGACGCCTTGACCTGATCGACAAACACCTTGTACTTTTCCGACCGGGTAATCGCATACATGCGCACCGCCACGGACGCCACGCCTGCAGTGCCAGCTCCCAGATAAGGATAGAGGATTCGATTCTCCTGCACGGTGTCACTGGGAAATCCCACGGCGCCGTTGACGGTGCGCCCATGGGAGATATCGTGGTCCAGCCCTTGCATGGCGAGTTCGATATAAACGTCTTCACCGGTTGCTACGCCTAGGTACAGCAGAAACAACGCGATACCGGAGCCTCCAGAGTGAAGACCAAGTCCGGTGTAGCCGTTGGCGTCAAGACTCCAGGCGATCCCCGTGTCCTGAGCAACGCCTGTCGCCCGCAGCGCCTTGCCGACTTTTACCGCCGCGTCCAGGTGTCTAGCGTCATTGCTGGCGAGCCAAACTTTGAGGCAGGCCATGCCATAGCCGGCATAGCCATAACCCAACGACATGCTTTCATGGAGCAATTGGTGCTCGGCCGCTCGCGTCAACGTGCGCTCCGATTCCGAGATCAAACCGATCGCGGACTGAACCCACGCCAGGCCGCACAATCCATTGAGCAGCCCAGGCAGGTGATTGCCCTTGCCCCCCGAGCGCGCCATCCACCCCTTTAAATCCGCAGGAACGCTTTTATCAACCTGTTGCCAGACAAGCGCGACACCGGCCACGCCATGATCGATTGCAATGAGGTCTGCACTCTGCGGGCCCAGCGGGAACGGACGCCATGGATGATCAACCCGCATCACGCTTCGCATGTAGTCCATGGCTTTCACGACCACCTGTGCGACATCGGGACGGCGCATGTCCGCTGATTCGGCCGAGAACGCCGTCACGCGATCCAGATCGATCAGCTCAAGCAGTCGCCGACACTGCTGCAGGTCAGGATCGGAGTCTCGCAGCAGCGACTTGATGCAGGCATTGAATTCACGCGGCAGGCCGACGTCAACCATCAGTTCTGCGAGTATCCGCTCGGGATACTCTTCAATGATGTCCAGCGATACGGAGCTCGGCGCCAGCAGCGCGAGCAACACGCAACCTAGCGCATAGCAATCATCAGACATCTGAGCGACGTCTCGACCCCGGCGATCGGGAGCGCAGAATCCAGGAGTGTAGATATTGATGTTCTCGTCAACCCCGACCTGCAGCGCTCCCTCGAAGTCAATGAAGCGGAGTTGCATCGACTCCGGATCGATCATGATGTTATTGGTGGAAATATCACCGAATACGATCCCGTTAGCGTGCAAGAGCCGCACCTTCTCTATCAGATCGGCGCCGATAGCTGCCGACTGCTCCAGCCACGTTCTGACCTCGGCCTGAGAAGAACCTGGGTATAACGACTTTGTTGCGTCCAGGCAGTACTCTCTGAGTGTTTTCCCCGCCACCCTCTCCTGGACGAGAAATGTATGCTCCCATTCGACAAACCAGCCCAATGGTCGCGGCGCGATTCCGCTACCTTCCAGGACATGCAGAATTCTCTGCTCTTTCTTGAGGCGACTCAACGGATCGAGTCCGTTCACCTCCGCATCGACATGCGGACGCGCCTCTTTTATTACTACCGGAAGATCATCGGTTACTCGCCGCGCCGCGTATACGCCACCGGCATTGGAAAACTTGAGCACGGACTCAATGGCATACTTCTCCCCAAATAGCTCGTCGGCGCCCGCGTCATCGGCAGGCGGCTCGCTTTGTCCCCAGCGCGCGTCGACTGCGAACTCGGGGACACGGAAGTGAGGAGTACGCAGGTCCTCCACCAAACGGAATCCACCATCGAGGATCATGCTCTTTTCTCGCCCGCGCAGATCGCGAACGGTGAAGGCGCGGAACCCGCCATATCGATAGAATACCGCACCAGAGTCCTTGTATTGCCTGTCGGACAGGATGTAAGGACCTTGAATATCCCGAAGCTCCTGGTACAGCAACTCGATCAGACTCTCGAACTTTTCGATACCGGCCGGATAGATCGTCATGAACTTCCCACCCGACTGCCTTGCCGCCGACTTGGAAAGCAGCTTTCGGTGTATGAACTCGTCGCTCGCGAACTTGAACTCCGTTCCGTCATTGGTACAGACGCGCGTCACCCGCTCAAGCACGACTCTGGCTTCTTTCAAAGTACAACTGATATGGATCTTCCAGCCCTGGGTGAGGTGCGGCGAAACCGGCGCCACAGCCTGGGTCCAGAAGTAGTCGCGCCTTAGTCGCCACAGCGCGGGCAAAAGAGGATCGACGAAATCACAGTACGTTGACTTCGGCTTGTATTTATTGAAAGGAACGAAGAACTCGGGATGCGCGTTAAGATCCCCAGCATTCTGATGATTCAAGTGAACCTCACAAAAATCAATCACGATGCCGCGCACGGATGTGTTCGCGCATCGCAGGAAAAAAATTTCGGCAGCCGCTTCTACAATCTAATGAGACGCAGTAGAACCGTGCGACCCAGCGGATCGCACGGCCTACTTTGCTACATCAATGCGAAACGCGGCACCTGATGATCAGGAGCCGATCTGTGCATCGACAGTTTCCTTCGGACAACCCCGACTCGCGGTGCTCCACTCGTCCTTGGTAACGCCGCCACAGTTGATGCTGTCGGTGCTCCACGCAGCCAAGCCTCCGCTAACACCCTCCAATTCCTGCAGTGCCAGCACCTTCATCTTCGCCGAGGACTTGTTGCGCAGTTTGGAATCACTATTCATCCTGACCATCCTTTAGCTGAGTTATCCATATGCGAATTATCCGCAGACACAGATAATCCGCGTCCTTGAGTTACAGAAAACCGGCTGCAACTCGACCTCAAGAATCCCGAGGCAGACATGCCGTGTCAAGGTGATGAAAAGGATAAATGACTGGATTCTCCTACTCACCAGAACTTGGCTACAGAATGCTCCACTCCCTACCCAGCCCCAGGTCTCAGCGGGCTACGGGACTCCCTTTCACCGACCATCTTCGTGTCAATGCGAGTCGGGCATTCCGGCCAGGATCGGTGACGCCTCCAAGGGTTCATGTTGCCGTGCACCGCAACGCGGCACTTCATACAGAACCGGCGTCCGACGGTTTCCGCACGCACGCAGCGTCGGTCAGCAGCACAGCACGACACCACCTGCGCCACGATCGAACTGCGCCTACTGACAGCCAGATGCGCTTTTATGCCTTTGAACGCATCTTCCCGGACTCACTCCACCTGGTCCATGCGGATGCGGTTGGCGAACAGCGAGAACGCCAGCATCCCGGCCAGGCCGCTGGCGCGCGCCACCCATGTCGGCAACCAGCGCGGCGGCGCCAGCACGCCGGACTCGAACAGCGGCGCGAACGCGGCCACGTCCTCCAGCGCCATCTTGCCGGCGAACAACCAGCGGCACAGCGGCAGCCGGTCGCGCTGCAGCGCCTGGCGGAAGAAGGTGTGCACCGACACCAGGCCGCGCAGGTACACGGTGTCCTTGGTGAACGCGGCGCCGCCGGTGGTCGGCACGCCGCGGAACACGCGCTGCGCCGAGGAGAAACTCTCCGCCGGCGCCTGCCCGGCCGCGTCGAAGTAGCGGAACACCTCGATGAAGTCGGCGCCGTCGCGGGCCAGCGCGATCGCCTCGATGCGCAGGCTGATCCGCTTCATCCGCGCGATGTCGATGCTGCCGGTGATCTGCTCGGCGAAGGTCGCCAGGCCTTCCTGGGTGGCGGTGGTGCGCGGCGAGGACAGCGCCAGGCTCGGCAACTGCGCCTGTTGCCGGCCATTGAGCGCGGTCAGCGAATGCACCAGCGCCTCGTGGTGGAACAGTTGCGCGCGGTCGTAGTCGCTGAAGTGCGCGCCGGAGCGCAGGCGGATGCGCTGCGCGCCGGCGGCGGCCTTGGCCAGCAGGTCCGGATCCAGTTCCACCGTGATCACCCGCGTGCCGAAGAATTCGTCCAGGTCGCGCTGCAGCAGCAGGCGCAAGGCGGTGGCCGACACCGGCACCTGTTCTTCGGCCGAGAACAGTTCGCGGTCCAGTTCCTGGGCGATGCGGATGAAATGGCCGGCCGCCTCGCGGGTCGTCGGGCCGTGGCCGGGCATCGGGTCGTCCGGCACCCCGAACAACTGCGCCGAATAGCGAGCCACCGCCGGCGTGCCCAGCGCTTCCAGCAGGGCCGCGGCCAGATCCCAACTATTCACCGAGGCCTGCAGGTAGGCGCCGAGCGGGTGCGCCGGATCGGCGGCCTGGGCGATCGCGGCCAGCTCGCGGCGGGTATCGGCAAAATCCAGCCTGGGATATTGCACCTGCGGCAGCTGCGGCTGCCCGCGCGCCACGCTCTCCAGGAACGGTGCCTGCAGCGCCACCGGCCAACTGGCCAGCGCCAGCAGGCGGATGCCGCGCACCGCCTTGACCAGCCGCGCATCGAGCGCGGCGTGGTGGCGGATCTCGACCGGCAGCGCGCGCTTGGCCACGGCCGGCGTCAGCGGCGCAGGTTGCGCGGCGGCGGGCGCTTGCCGCCCGACTTGCCGCCACTGGGCTTGCCGCTGCGGCCGGCGGCCGCGTTCTGCGCCTGGCGCTGCGCCAGCTTGCCGGCCGCGCCGGCCACTTCTTCGCGCAACTTCAGGTAGTTGGCCAGGCGCGCGGCATCGATCTCGCCGCGCTCGATCGCCGCCTGCACCGCACAGCCCGGCTCGGCCAGGTGCGCGCAGTCGTTGAAGCGGCACTGCGCGGCCAGCGCCTCGATGTCGGCGAAGGCGCCTTCGGCCAGGTCTTCCTCGCCGGTGGGCTTGAGTTCGCGCATGCCGGGGGTGTCGATCAGGCAGGCGCCGGACGGCAGCGGCAGCAGCGCGCGATGGGTGGTGGTGTGGCGGCCGCGCGAGTCGGTGGCGCGCACCGCCGCGGTGCGCATCTTCTGCACGCCCAGCAAGGTGTTGGTGAGGGTGGACTTGCCGGCACCGGACGAGCCGACCAGCACCGCGGTCTGCCCCGGCCCCAGCCACGGCTGCAGCGCGGCGACGCTGTCGGCTTCGCGCGCGTTGACCGTGAGCAGCGGGATGGCCTGCGCCGCCAGTTCCTCCAGCACCGCCAACGCATCGTCGGCGTACTCGGTGAGATCGGCCTTGGTCAGCACCACCACCGGCGCCGCACCGCCGCCGCCCACCAGCAGCAGATAGCGCTCGATCCGCCGCGGATTGAAGTCCGCATCGAGGCCGCAGACGATGAACACCGTGTCGATGTTGGCCGCGATCACCTGCTGGTGATAGTGCTCGCCGGCGGCGCCGCGCTTGATCGCGGTGCGCCGCGGCAGCAGCGCGACGATGCGCGTGTCCTCCAGCAGCACCCAGTCGCCGACCGCGGCGCGCTCGTGGCTGGGAAAGCGTGGCCGCTGCCAGTCCGGCAGCGATTCGACCTTGAACCCGGTGTCCACCGCATCGGCGACCACGTAGCCGGTGCGGTGCTGCTCCACCACCCGTGCCGGCCGTGCCTGCGGATGTGTGTCGAACAGCGCGCGCCAGGCCGGCTCCTCGGGCATTCCGGGCCAGGGCCAGCCGATGGGGCGCAACGCGTCGAAGTCGATCGGGGAGGTGGTCATGCGCGGATTCTAGAGGGTGTGCCACGCCGCGCGGTGAGCGCCAGGCCGCAGCCATGGCCACGCATGCGTCTGCGGCAGCCACGCGGGCCATCCCGGCGCCTCGCCCGATGCGGCGCCCGCGGCAGCGGCCGGCCGCCGTAGACGACCGGCTGCCGAGGCGCCCCTGCCCCGCCGTGGTGTCACATTTCCGCTACCATGCAGGTCCCACGCCCCACCGGCCAATGCGATGCCCACCCTGCCGATCAAGCCGCTCGCGATCCGCGAACGCCTGTCCGAAGTCCGCTACGAGATCCGCGGCGAACTGGCACGGCGAGCCCGCGAGCTGGAGGCCCAGGGGCGCAAGCTGATCAAGCTCAACATCGGCAATCCCGGCGCGTTCGGCTTCCGTGCGCCCGAGCACCTGCAGCGCGCGATCGCCGACGACATGGGCCGAACCGATCCCTACACCCATCAGCAGGGCCTGCCGGAGGCGCGCGAGGCGATCGCCGCGGCCTACGCCCGGCGCCAGCATCCGGACGCGCACCCGGACCGCATCTTCGTCGGCAACGGCGTCAGCGAGCTGATCGACCTGTCGCTGCGCGCGCTGCTCAACCCGGGCGACGAAGTGCTGGTGCCCTCGCCGGACTATCCGCTGTGGTCGGCCGCCACCATCCTCAACGACGGCCGCCCGGTGTACTACCGCTGCGCGCCGGAGAACGGCTTCCAGCCCGACCCGGTGGAGATCGAGACGCTGGTGTCCTCGCGCACCCGCGCGATCGTGCTGATCAACCCGAACAACCCCAGCGGCGCCAGCTACTCGCGCGCACTGCTGGAGAAGATCGTCGCCATCGCGGTCAAGCACAACCTGCTGCTGATGGTCGACGAGATCTACGACCAGGTGCTGTACGACGCCGCGGACTTCGTTTCGGTGGCGCCGCTGGCCGGCGCGCATCCGTGCATCAGCTTCGGCGGCCTGAGCAAGGTGCACCGCGCCTGCGGCTGGCGCGTGGGCTGGGCGCTGCTGTCCGGCGACACCGAGCGCGTCGGCGATTTCCGCAACGCCATGGACCTGCTCGGTGCGCTGCGCCTGTGCGCCAACGTCCCCGGCCAGTTCGCGATCGATGCCGCGGTCAATGGCCCGGACACGATCTCGCCGCTGTGCGCGCCGGGCGGGCGCCTGTACGAGACCCGCCGCGCGGTGATCGAGGCCTGTGCGGCCAGCGAGCACCTGTCGCTGGTGCAGCCGGCCGGCGCGCTGTACGCGTTCCCGGCCGTGGTCGGCGCCGCCGCGCGCGGCTTCGACGATCACGCCTTCGCCCTGGAACTGATGGAACAGGAAGGCGTGCTGGTGGTGCCCGGCTCCAGCTTCAACGTGCCCTACCGGCACCATTTCCGCGTCACCCTGCTGCCGGAAGCGGCGACGATGCGCGAGGTGTTCGCGCGCATCGACCGGGTGCTGGCGCGCCGCGCCGAGGACGCCACCAAGGTGGTGCCGCTGAAGCCGCGGGCGGCTGTGGGGCGGTGAGTGGGGACTGGAGAATCGGGAATCGGGAATGGCTAAGCGTGCGCCGTTGCTGGATCGCGTATCCCGGTGACATGGCTGCTGCGGGTTCTGCGTAGATGAGCAAAGGCCGTTTCGCCACGCCTGAGCACACACCGCTGCGCTATCTGGCGCTGGGCGATTCCTACACGATCGGCGAAGGCGTGGACGCCGACGGACGCTGGCCGATGCAACTGGCCGCAGCGCTGCGCCGCGACGGCATCGCGCTGGACGATCCGCAGATCGTCGCCACCACCGGCTGGACCACCGACGAACTGGACGCCGGCATCGATGCGGCAGCCCCACAGGGTCCCTTCGACCTGGTGACGCTGCTGATCGGCGTCAACAACCAGTACCGCGGCTATCCGCTGGAGAATTACCGCGCGCAGTTCGACGCGCTGCTGCAGCGCGCGATCGGCTTCGCCGACACGCGGCCGCAGCGGGTGCTGGCGGTGTCGATCCCGGACTGGGGCGTGACCGCCTTCGCACAGCCGCCCGCGCACGATCCGGCGCGCATCGCCGTGCAGATCGACGCCTTCAACGCCGCGGCGCAGGCCTGCTGCGCCGCGCGCGCGGTGCGCTTCGTCGATATCACTGCCTGCAGCCGCGATGGCGGCGGCGACGCGGCGATGCTGGCTGCCGACGGGCTGCATCCGTCGGCAGCGATGTATGCGCGCTGGACCGCGCTGCTGTTGCCGGCGGCCCGCGATGCGTTAGCCTAGCTGGCGTACGCCCGCTGCCAAGGACCGACATTGCGCGACGCCAGCACCACCCAGCCGATGACCCGCCCGCAGGCCCTGGCCATCGCCCGCGCCTTCCTGCCCACGCATCCGCTGGGCAATCGCTACGACTACTACTACACGCGCACCAAGCTGCGCACCGATCCGCTGTATCCCGGCGTGCTCGCCGCGCTGCGCGGCACCGAGGCGCCGGTGCTGGACCTGGGCTGCGGGCTAGGCCTGCTGGCGCACGCGCTGCGCGCCGACGGCCAGCGCCAGCGCTACCACGGCGTGGACATCGATGCGGCCAAGATCCGCCGCGCCGGCGCCATCGCTGCGCGCAACGGGCTGCAGGACACGCATTTCGCGGTGGTCGACCTGGGCCAGTCCTGGCCCGAGCACCACGGCAGCGTCGCGATCCTGGACGTACTGCAGTACCTGGACCGCGACATGCAGTCCAACCTGATCCGCAGCGTGGCGCGCATGCTCACCCCCGGTGCCAAGCTGGTGATCCGCAGCGGCCTGGGCGATGCCAGCGGCCGCGGCCGCACCAGCCGCATCACCGACGTGCTGGCGCACCTGGCCGGCTGGATGCAGGAGCTGCCCAAGGCCTACCCCACCCGCGACAGCCTGCAGGCCCAGCTCGACGCCGCCGGCCTGCACGCCAGCTTCGCGCCGCTGTACGGCAACACGCCGTTCAACAACTGGCTGATCGTGGCGGAGCCGCGTTGAGGCTGGCGCTGCACCGCGCCGGCAGCGGCCGCAGCGGCTGCGCCGGTTCACACCCGGATTGCCCCGCATGACCGCACCCATGCCACGCCCACGCTCCGGCCTGGGCATCGCGTCCCTGGCGACCAGCCTGCTCAGCGCGTTGGTGCTGCTCGCGGCACTGGTGCTCAGCACCTTCTTCGTCATCCCGACGTTCGCCGCTGGCCCGCACGCACCGATGTCGCTGCTGCTCGGCCTGCTGGCCTTGTTCACCGCCATCGCGCAGGTCTGCGCCATCGCACTGGGCATCGGCAACTGCCTGCAGCCTGGCCGCAACAAGCGCTACGGCATCCTCGGTCTGTTGTGCGCCCTGCTCACCCTCGGCGCGATGGCGGCGCTGCTCGCCTACGGCATGGCCCGGCCAGGCTGATCCCCGCGGCGGCGAAGCGACCGGTACGGGGACATGCCGCGGGTCGCGATGCCGCGGCACCACGACGCAGTCCGACTCAATCCGGCAACACCGCCTGCAGCCCGCGTGCCTGCAAGGCCTGCAATACGCCTTCCACGATCGCGGGGTTGTGTCCGTGCGCTGCCCCCTCGTGCAGCAGCACGATGGCGCCGGGGCGCAGGTCGCGGGCGATGCGTGCGACGGTGACGGCCGGGTCGCAGCGCACGCCGTCGAAGCCGCGCGCGCTCCAGGCCACCCGGGTCAGGCCATGCCGGCGCAGCGGCGCGGCGACGAAGGGATTGGTCATGCCCACCACCGAGCGGTACCAGCGCGGCGCGGTACCGGCGATCGCGGCCAGCGTCTGCTGCGCCTGGCCGATTTCCTGCGCCATGCGTCGCGGCCCCAGCGCCCAGAACCAGGCCTGCGGATGGTGCTGGCTGTGGTTGCCGATGCCGTGGCCGCGGCGCAGGATCTCGCCCACCAGCTGCGGGCGCGCGGCGGCGCGGGCGCCGACCAGGAAGAAGGTGGCCCTGGCCTGGTGGCGGTCGAGCAGGTCCAGGATGGCCGCGGTGTCGTCGGAGGGGCCGTCGTCGATGGTCAGCCACACCCGCGGCGCGTTGCCGGGCAGGCGGTCCAGCACCGGCGCGTACAGCCGCGCCCGCGGCAGGAACACCGGCAGCACCAGCGCCGCGTGCGACAGCAGCAGCGCCGGCAGCCCGACCCGCCACCCGTAGGCCCACCACAGCGCCGCCACCAGCGCCTGCGAGGCCAGCGCCCAGGGCAGCCAGCGGTACGGGTGGCGCGGGATGCGATGCAGCGTTTCCGGAACTGTCATGCCCCATGATGCCATGCGGCGTAGAATGACCGGTCCGACTCTGCGACGACTGCCTGCCATGTCCCTCGACCCCGCCCTGCGCTCCCGTATCGAAACGCTGCTCAGCTCCAACCGCGTCGTGCTGTTCATGAAAGGCCAGCCGGGCATGCCGCAGTGCGGGTTCTCCGCCAAGGCGGTGGGCGCGCTGAACGAGCTCGGCGTCGACTTCGCCCACGTCAACGTGCTGGCCGACCAGGACATCCGCGAGGGCATCAAGGTCTACGGCGACTGGCCGACCATCCCGCAGCTGTACGTGGACGGCGAGCTGATCGGCGGCAGCGACATCATCCTGCAGATGGCCGGCAGCGGCGAGCTGAGCGAACTGCTCGGCGTGGCCGCGCCGGACCGTACCCCGCCGTCGATCACCATCACCGATGCCGCCGCCGAGATGCTGCGCGGCGCGCTGGCCGATGCCCCGGGTGCGAGCCTGGCGCTGGCGATCGACGCGCAGTTCCAGCCGAACTTCCAGCTGGCGCCGACCGATCCCAACGCCATCGCCGCCGAGTCCAATGGCCTGCGCGTGCAGTTCGATCTGGGCAGCGCGCGCCGCGCCGACGGCATCACCATCGACTGGGTGGACGACATGCGCGGCCGTGGCCTGGCCATCGACAATCCCAACGCGCCCAAGCCGGTGCAGGACCTCAGCCCGCGCGACGCCGACGACCAGGTGCGCGCCGGCAGCGTGATCCTGGTGGACGTGCGTCCGCCGGAGGAGCGCGCGGTGGCGTCGGTCAACGTGCCGTTCCGCACCCTCGATGGCGAGCAGCGCGCGCAACTGGAAGCGCTGCCCAAGGACACTGCCCTGGCCTTCCTGTGCCACCGCGGCGGCCGCAGCGCGCAGGCCGCCGAGCACTTCCGTTCGCTGGGCTTCACCAAGGTGCACAACGTGGTCGGCGGCATCGACGCCTGGACCGATCAGGTCGACGGCAGCGTGCCGAAGTACTGAGTCGGGGACCACGTCGTTCGCGCCCCGCGCGGACGCGTCGAAAGGGCGATCGCAAGATCGCCCTTTTTTTGTTCGCGCGCCGCGATCGCCACAACGCGCAAATACGCAAACGCGTAGGAGCGGCTTCAGCCGCGACCGGGCCTTACCAGGAACGCCCGGTCGCGGCTGAAGCCGCTCCTACCGTGGGCACCACCGCTTGGCGTCTTGCGCAAGTGCTGGCGGCAGCATGTAGTCCGGCAATCGCTTGTGGGAGGGACTTCAGTTCCGACTGCAAGGAGGTCGAAACGCCCGATGTCTTCGCCCGTCGCGGCTGAAGCCGCTCCCACAAGGAGCGCACCCCTTGCCTCCTGTGCGAGCACTGAGCCAACGCTGGCGGCCGCGCCAGCAGTCTGGCGCCTCCATGGGAGAGGGACTTCAGTCCCGACTGCAGTGACACCCGATGCGCCAGAGGCGTCGCTGGCATGACGCCGTGATCGCGCAGGCAACGCTTCCCTCACCCGGCAAACCCACCCGCATCCAGGAACGCCTGCTCCTCCGGCGTCGTCGTACGCCCCAGCGCCGCATTGCGGTGCGGGAAGCGGCCGAAGCGCTGGATCACGTCCTCGTGCACCACCGCCCACTGCAGCGACTCGGCATCGCCGAGCGCGCTGAACAGCTCCACTGCCTGGCGCTGCCGCGCGGCGTCCTCGGCATGCGTGTAGGGCAGGTAGAAGAACATCCGCAGCTCGGCATCGGCCTGCTGGTCGAAGCCAGCCGCCAGCGCCTGGTCGGCGTAGCGGCCGGCCAGGCCGTCGGTGGCGAAGGCGTGGGCGCTGCCGCGGAATACGTTGCGCGGCACCTGGTCGAGCAACAGCAGCAGCGCCAGCGCGCCCTCGGCATCGGCCAGCCAGTCGCCGCGTTCGCCGCGCGCGGCGGCATGGTGCGCGTCCAGCAGGTGCTGGCGGACGTTGGCGTCGAAGGAATCGTTGGCGGCGAACCAGCGTTCGCGGCCGGCGCTGCGCCAGAAGTCCACGACGGTGCGCGCGGGGGTGTCGGTCATCGCAGTGTCCATGAGCGGGAATCGGTCTGCATACCAGGTTTCGCGTCGCGATCCGGTGCATCGCACCATGCCCATGCCGCACCCGCACTTGGCAAGCGCGCCGGCTCGGGCTAGCGTGCGGGCACGGCCGCAAGGGCCGCGTCCATCTTCCGGGGAAAATCCGATGCGTCATCTGTTGCTCGCCTGCCTGGGCGTGGCGTTGTGCGGCCCGGCCGCTGCCGCCTCGCGTTTTGTCGACGATCCCTATCCCAGCACCTACCGCGCGCTGCCTTCGGTGCCGGTGCTGATCGAACACGCCACCGTGCTCACCGGCACCGGCGAGCGCCTGGACGATGCCGACGTGCTGCTGCAGGACGGCCGCGTGCAGGCGGTCGGCCGCGCGTTGGCCGCGCCGGCCAACGCCACCCGCATCGACGGCCACGGCAAGTGGGTCACGCCCGGCATCATCGATGTGCACTCGCACCTGGGCGTCTACCCCAGCCCGGGCGTCAGCGCGCACAGTGACGGAAACGAGGCGACCGCGCCGGTGACCCCGAACGTGTGGGCCGAGCATTCGATCTGGCCGCAGGATCCCGGCTTCGGCACCGCGCTGGCCGGCGGCGTCACCGCGCTGCAGGTGCTGCCCGGCTCGGCCAACCTGGTCGGCGGCCGCGGCGTCACGTTGAAGAACGTGCCGGCCACCACCTACCAGGCGATGAAGTTCCCCGGCGCGCCGTGGGGCCTGAAGATGGCCTGCGGCGAGAACCCCAAGCGGGTCTATGGCGAGAAGGGCGGCCCGTCCACGCGCATGGGCAACGTCGCCGGCTACCGCGCCGCCTTCATCGACGCCAGCGAATACCTGCGCAAGAACGCGCCGAAGCAGAAGAGCCCGCCCAAGCGCCACTGGTGGAGCCGCGGCAACGGCGACAACGACAGCAGCGGCGACAGCGGCGGCAAGCGCGACCTGAAGCTGGACACCCTGGCCGGCGCCATCAACGGCGACATCCGCGTGCACATCCACTGCTACCGCGCCGACGAAATGACCACCATGCTCGACCTGGCCAAGGAGTTCGGCTTCAAGATCGCCGCCTTCCATCATGGCGTGGAGGCCTACAAGATCGCCGACCGCCTGGCCCAGGAGAACGTCTGCGGCGCGCTGTGGGCGGACTGGTGGGGCTTCAAGATGGAGGCCTTCGACGGCATCCAGGAGAACATCGCCCTGGTCGATCGCCCGGCCAACGGCTGCGCGATCGTGCACTCGGACTCGGAGGAAGGCATCCAGCGGCTCAACCAGGAAGCGGCCAAGGCGATGGCCGCCGGCCGCCGCGCCGGCATGGACATCCCGCCCGAGCGCGCGATCCGCTGGCTGACCAGCAATCCGGCCAAGGCGCTGGGCATCGACAAGCAGACCGGTTCGCTGGAGCCGGGCAAGATGGCCGACGTGGTGCTGTGGAACGGCAATCCCTTCAGCTCCTACGCCCTGGCCGACAAGGTCTACATCGACGGAGCGCAGGTCTACGACCGCGCCGATCGCCGCCTGCAACCGACCTCCGATTTCATGCTTGGCCAGGAGGCTGCCCCATGAACCGCGCCCTATCCTCGTCCCACCGCCTGGCGCAGCGCCTGGTCCTGGCCGCCAGCCTGCTGCTCGGCAGCGCCCCCGGCGTCGCCCAGGACGTGCTGATCCGTGGCGCCACCGTGCACACCGCCAGCGCCCGCGGCACCCTGGCCAATGCCGACGTACTGGTCCAGGGCGGGGTGATCCGCGCGGTCGGCCCCGGCCTGAGCGCGCCGGCCGGCGTCGCCGTGGTCGAGGCCAAGGGCCGGCCGCTGACCCCGGCGCTGTTCGGCGGCATCACCGAGATCGGCATCGAGGAGGTCTCCGGCGAGGCCTCCACCGTCGACAGCACGCTGACCCTGCCGCACGACCAGCCGATGCGTCCGGAGTTCGACGTGACCCTGGCCTACAACCCCGCGTCGGTGCTGATCCCGGTCGCGCGCGTGGAGGGCATCGGCTTCACCGCACTCGGCGCCAACACCGGCGGCGCCTTCGTTGCCGGCCAGGGTGCGGTGATGCGCCTGGACGGCGGCGCCGACCCGATCGGCCCGCGCGCGCTGTACCTGCACCTGGGCAGCGATGCGCTGGAACTGAGCGGCAAGTCGCGCGCGGCGCAATGGATGCTGCTCGACCAGCTGGTGGCCGAGGCGCGCGGACGCATGCCCGCCGACTCGCCGCACGCGCTGCTGACCCCGGCCGGCCGCGCGGTGCTGGCGCGCTACCTCGCCGGCCAGGGCCGCATCGTGGTGGCGGTGAACCGGGCCGCCGACATCCGCCAGCTGCTGCGCTGGGCGCAACGCGAGAAGGTGCGCATTGCCATCGCCAGCGGCGACGAGGCCTGGAAGCTGGCGCCGGAACTGGCAAAGGCGCAGGTGCCGGTGTTCGTCAACGCGCTGGACGACCTGCCGGCCAGCTTCGACCAGATCGGCGCCACCCTGGAGAACGCCGCACGCCTCAATGCCGCCGGCGTGGCGGTGAGCTTCACCCAGGGCGGCGACGGCGCGCACAACGCGCGCAAGCAGCGGCAACTGGCCGGCAACGCGGTCGCCCACGGGCTGCCGTGGGACGCCGCCCTGGCCGGCCTGACCCGGGTTCCGGCCGAGGCCTTTGGCGTGGGCGACCGCCTGGGCAGCATCGCCCCGGGCAAGCTCGCCGACCTGGTGCTGTGGGAAGGCGACCCGCTGGACGTGGCGCATTACGCCGAGCAGGTCTGGCTGGGCGGCCGCGCCATCCCGATGCGCTCACGGCAGACCGAACTGCGCGACCGCTACATGCAGCACAGCGGCGCGCTGCCGAAGGCCTACACCCACTAGCCCACCGGGGACGCGGAGACGGCAGCGTGCAGACGCTGCCGTTGCCCGGCGACAGCACTTCGCCGCGCGCTCAACCGCGCGCGGCTGAGCGCCACCCGACCGGCGCGCGTCGGCGACAGCCGGCAGCGCACCGGCGCGCAGTAGGCTGTGCGCCTGCTTGTCCTTGCGCGCACCGCCATGCCCCGCCTGCCTCGCCTGCTGCTGTGCCTGTTCGCGCTGACCAGTGCAGCGCCCGCATGGGCCGGGGCCAGCCGCTTCGGCGTCGCCCGGGTCGGCGAACGCTTCGTCGTCGACAGCGGCGCCGATCTGCAGTTCAGCGTGGACGCACGCACCGGCGACGTGGTCTCCATGCGCTACCGCGGCATCGAACTGGAGAGCCCGGAAGCCAAGCACTCGCAGATCGCCTCGGGCCTGGGCAGCGCCAGCGTCGCCGCACGCACCGTCGGTGACACCATCGTCGTCTCGGCCAGCGCCGGCGACCTGGTGCAGTACTACATGGCGCGCAAGGGACGCGACGCGATCTATCTGGCCACCTACGCACCGACTCTGCTGCCGGTCGGCGAACTGCGCTTCATCGCCCGGCTCGACGCGGCCAAGCTGCCTAACGCCGAGCGCGAGCCGGATTCCAACGTCGGCACCGCGATCGAAGGCAAGGACGTGTTCCTGCTGCCCGACGGCCGCACCAGCTCCAAGTTCTACTCGGCGCGGCGCGCGATCGACGACACCGTGCATGGCGTCAGTGGTCCCGGCGTGGCCGTGCGGATGTGGATGGGCAATCACGAACACAGCGCCGGCGGGCCGTTCTTCAAGGACATCGCCACGCAACGGACCGCGCGCACCCACGAGCTGTACAACTACATGTTCTCCAACCACACCCAGACCGAACCGTACCGCGGCGGCCTGCATGGCGTGTACGTGCTGCAGTTCAGCCAGGGCGGCGCGGCGGCGCAGGTGCCGCCGGACCTGCGCTTCGTCGACGCGTCGCTGGGGCTGCAAGGCTTCCTGGGCGCAGCGGAGCGCGGCGCGGTGGCCGGCCAGGTCTCCGGCATCGCCGTGGGGCAGCCGGCGGTGGTGGCCCTGCGCAACGCGCAGGCGCAGTACTGGGCCAAGGCCGACACCGATGGCCGCTTCCGCATCGCCGGCATCCGCCCCGGCGCGTACCGCATCGCGCTGTACCAGAACGAGCTGGAGGTGGCCCACGCCACGGTGCAGATCGCGGCCGCGGCCACCGCACAGGCCGCGCTGCACGCGGTCCCGCTGCCGGGCCAAGTGATCTGGCAGATCGGCGATCCCGATGGCACGCCGGCCGGCTTCCGCAACGCCGCGCTGCTGGCGAGCGCGCATCCTTCCGACCGGCGCATGGCGCCGTGGGGGCCGCTCACGTATCGCGTGGGCCGCGACCCGCTCGACGCGTTCCCGGCAGCGCAATGGCGCGGCGTCAACACGCCCACCCGCATCGCCTTCGTGCTCGGCCGCGACCAGGTCCACGCCTATCGCCTGCGGCTGTTCGTCACCCTCACCCAGGCCGGCGGCCGTCCGCAGCTGCGGGTGAACGCGCGCTGGAACGGGCCGGTGCCGCCACGCCCGGAGCAGCCGGACAGCCGCGGCATCACCCGCGGCACCTATCGCGGCAACAACACGGCGTATCTGTTCGACATTCCCGCCAGCGCCCTGCAGGCCGGCCTCAACACGCTGGACATCGAGGTCGCGTCGGGCACGCCGGACAACGGCTTCCTCGGTCCCGGCCTGATCTTCGACAGCGTGCAACTGCTCGCGCCGTGAGGCGGCACCGCGAGGCGCTGGAGAGACGCCGCTTGCCTGCGCACGCTGGCACCGGTGCTGGGACGCGCCGGCAACATGCCGAGGGCGTGCGCCACGGCGTGCCGCCTGGCGACGCCGACGCGTTCCTGCCGAGCGCCCGCGCCGCCTGACATAACGCGGCGCGATGCAAGGCGCCGCCGCCCTGCGCCCGGCGGCGCCCTACGGCGGCTTCAGTTGGCGCCGATGTTGGCCTGGATCCAGGCCCAGCCGTTGCCGCGCACCACCTCGAAGCCGGCCTCGACCACGTGCAGGTACATCGCATTGCTGAAGCGTCCGTCCTGCGCGCGGTGATTGTGCAGCCAGGTCAGGAACGGCTTGATGTCGATGTTGAGATTGCCGTTGCTCGGCAGGGTCGGCTGGCCGGCGGTGTTGTGCGGAATGAAGGTGTAGACGTAGTAGCCGGCGGCGCTGTTCATGCCTTCCCACAGATCGAAGGTGTAGCCGCCGGCGCTGATGACGTTGCTGGCGGTGAGCGTGCCGATCGGATACGAGTTGTGGCCGCCCCAGATCATCACTTCGGTCTGCGGGATCGCGCTGGAGGAGACCGTGCTGTCCCAGCGGAAGAACAGGTCGTAGGCGAAATCGCCGCCCAGGTTGCTGCCACCGGACGAGTACGCGAAGGTCGCCGGCAATGACCGCAGCGCCGAGACCTGCCGCGGGAAGGTGCGGTCGGAAGTGGGATTGAAGCCGTAGTGCGAGCCGCGCAGGATCGCCGGATAGCCGTACAGGCTGGCGTTGGGGAAATTGAAGGTCACGGTCATGCTCGGCGTGCTGCCGCTGTGGAAGGTGCCCTGGATGACGTTGTTGGGATCGTTGAAGTTGTTCACCCAGGCGTACTGGTTGCCGTACACCTGGTAGGGACCGGCCAGCGCCATCGGCGCGACGGCGAGCAGGGCCGCGGCGAGCAGCGCGCGCACGGTCCGTGTGCGGCCGCGCAGCGACCGTGCGAGCGTGACGGGAAAGCGCGGCGAAGCGGCGCCGGAAACGGGAGCGGAAGCGTGCATGGCGGTCTCTCCTGAGCGTGCAGGGGCAGCGACAGTGCTGCCGCGACGGACGCTAGCAAGGCGCGCGCGCCGCGAGCTATGACAAGACCCGCGCACGCCATGCGCCTGCGCAATAGCGCTACCGCGATCCAGGCCGCGGGCGTGGGGCGCTTCACAGGTATCTCGTGCCGGCGAGATTCTCGCCCGCGCATCGTCTACGCCGCGCTGTCTGCGCGCGCCCACACGGCACCGGCCTCCCGCACTGCAGCATGCAGGCGTGCAGTCGCCGCGCGCGCGGCGCCGCGATAAGCTGAGAGGTCATTGCGGAGAAGCACGATGCGATTGCGCTGGTACTTCGATTTCATCTCGCCGTTTTCCTATCTGCACTGGCAGCAGGTGAAAACGCTTCCGGAATTCGCCCGGATCCAGCCGGTGCCGATCGTGTTCGGTGCGGTGCTGGCGCAGTTGCAGGCGCGCGGGCCGGCCGAGGTGCCGCACAAGCGCGAGTTCACCTACCGCTTCGTGCAGTGGCAGGCGCAGCAACAGGGCGTGCCGCTGCGCTTCCCGCCGGCGCATCCGTTCAACCCGCTGACGGCGCTGCGCCTGTGCGTCGCTGCGGGCACCACGCCGCAGGCCATCGATGCGATCTTCGACTGGCTGTGGCGCGACGGCCACGCCGGCGACGACGCCGCGGCGCTGGCGCCGGTCGGCCAGGCGCTGGGCATCGCCGACGTGGCCGCGGCCACCGCCGAGGCCCGGGTCAAGGCGCAACTGCGCGCCAACACCGAGCAGGCGCTGGCGGCCGGCGTATTCGGCGTGCCGACGCTGCAGATCGACGACACCCTGCTGTGGGGCAACGACGCACACGCGCTGATGCGGGCGGTGCTGGCCGACCCGCAGCTGCTGCAGCGCGGCGAGATGGCGCGCCTGGCGACGCTACCGGCCGCCGTGCAGCGGGGCGCCTGAGTGGCCGCCATGTCCCTCGACATTTCCCAATCCCGGAGATCCAGCGGATGCGCATCGGCATCGTCGTAGATTCCGCCTGCGATCTGCCGCAGGACTACATCGCAGCGCACGACCTGGTGGTGTTGCCGATCAGCGTGCGCGTCGGCGGCACGGTGCTCGCCGATCGCCGCGACGAGGCGGCGACGCTGGAGTTCCTGCACGCGCAGGTCAGCGCGCACGGCGCCGAGGCCGAGACCGTGCCGTACAGCGTGGCGCAGATCCGCGAACTGTTCTTGGGCAGGCTGGTCATCGACTACGACCACGTGTTCTGCCTGACCATCGCCAAGACCCGCAGCCCGATCCACGATCACGCGCAGCAGGCCGGCTTCGCCATCCTCAACGACTACAAGCCGATCCGCCAGGCCGCCGGTCATGCCTCGCCGTTCGCGCTGCGGGTGATCGACACCCAGAACCTATTCGCCGCACAGGCGGTGGTCGCCGTCGAGGCGGTGCGGTTGCGTACCGATGGCGCCAGCGTGCAGGCGATGCGCGAGCGGCTGGAAACGCTGGCCGAGCACACCCATGGCTACATGATTGCGCGCGACCTGTACTACCTGCGCAGCCGCGCGCGCAGCAAGGGCGACCGCAGCGTCGGCCTGCTCAGCGCCGCGCTCGGCTCGGCCCTGGACATCAAGCCGGTGCTGCACTGCCATCGCGGCGAGACCGCGCCGGTGGCCAAGCTCAAGGGCTTCGACCACGCCGTGCAGACGCTGTTCGGCCTGGCCGCCAAGCGCGTGGCCAGCGGGCTGATGACGCCCACGCTGTGCCTGAGCTATGGCGGCGAGCTGGCGCACCTGCACGCCCTGCCCGGCTATGCGGCGTTGCGCGAGGCCTGCGAGCGCCAGGGCGTGGACCTGCTGGAAAGCGTGATGAGCCTGACCGGCATGGTCAACGTCGGCAAGGGCGCGCTGGTGCTGGGCTTTGCCGGCGAGGCGCTGCGCTTCGGCTGATCCGCCCGTTGGCCGCGTCGACGACGACACGCCGCCGGCTCTGCTAGGCTGCGCCGCTTCGTACCGCCCACAAGAGATGCCCATGGCCGTCACCTACTCGATCAGCCTGCCCGATCCCGCCCGTGCCCGCGGCAGTAATCCGTCGCTGAGCTTCACCGCGCACGGCGCCGACGCCTTCGCCGAACAACTGCAGGCCGCCCTGAGCGATCCGGCCTGGTTCGAGCGCTGGCGCGCGCTGCAGCCGGAGCCGGACGAGGTCGATCCGGCCCTGGGCGTGACCGATCCGGCAGCACGGGTGACCGGCCGCCAGGACGATCTGCGCATCGACCTGGCCGCCACCACCAGCGTCCCCGGCGACATCCTCAAGCAGCGCCTGCGCCTGCTCGCCGGCAGCGGCTGGGAACTGCGCGACGTGCGCTGAGCCCGGCGGCACGGCCACCGCACTGCGGTGGCCGCCGCATGGCCGTATTGCCGCGCCCGCGCTAGGACGCGGCGACCGCCCGGCGCGGCCAGGACCAGCGCAGATTGACCGCCAGCGTGCCCAGCACGATCAGCGCCAGGCCCAGCCATTGCACCGGCACCAGCCGGTGGCCGTACAGCAGGTAGTCCAGCAGCAGCGTCACCAGCGGATAGACGAAGGCGACCACCGCGATCGCTGCCACATGCAGGTGCCGGTAGGCGCTGTAGAACAGCACGTACACCACGCCGCTGTGAATCACCCCCAGGCCGACCAGCCAGAACCAGTGGTGGCCGGGGTGCAGCGCCGCACCACTGGAGAAGCCGGCCAGCATCGCCGCCCCGACCCAGCACTGCACCGTCACCACGGCCAGTGGCCGCTCGCGACTGATCCGCCGCGACATCAGCAGTGATGCCCCGCACAGCAGCGCGCCCAGCAAGGTCAGCGCGATGCCGCCCAGGTAGCCACGGTCGGCGCTGGACCACAGCCGCAGCGGATCGGCCGAGCAGGCCACGCCGACGAAGGCCAGCAGCGTCCAGCCCAGGTCGGCACGGCGGCTGCGCTCGCCCTGCAGCAACGCCGCCAGGATCAGCATGACGAACGGGAACACGTGGTAGACCATGGTCGCCACGCCGATCGACGAGCGCGCCATGCCGGCGAACAGCGCCACCCAGTTGAGCACCAGCAGCACGCCGCTGAGCGCGGCGTCGCGCAGCAGCGCGCGCTCGCGCCACAGCCCGCGCAACTGACCGCCAAGCAGGCCGCACACGGTCAGGAACAGCGCGCCGAACAGGCAGCGGTAGAACACCGCGGTCACCGGGTCCTGGCCGCTCTCGTGCACGAACACGCCGACCGAGCCGATCAGCACCTCGGCCAGCAGCAACTGCCACAGCGCGCGCCGGGATGCACTCGCCGATATCGCAGGTGCCGCGCTCATAGCGCGATGCTCCCGTGCAGGTACTGCACCGCCGCGCCGCGCACCTGCACGTGGTCCGGCAGTACCCGGCACTCCAGTTCGCCGCCGCGCACCGAGGCCTGCCACGCGCGCAGGTCGCGCTTGCCCAGCCGCTGCGCCCACAGCGGCGCCAGCGCGGCGTGGATCGAGCCGGTCACCGGATCCTCGGCACCACCGTTGGCCGGCCAGAAATAGCGCGAGACGAAATCGTGCTCGCGGCCAGGCGCGGTGACCGCGACATCGCGCGGCGCCAGCGTCAGCATCCGCCCCAGGTCCGGCACCACCGCGCGCACCTGGGCTTCGTCCGCGTACACGGCGATGTAGGCCTGGGGGGTGCGGTACGCCGCCTGCGGCGCGATCGACAGCGCCTGCGCGAGGGCCTGCGGCACCGTCGCCAACGCGGTTGGCGCCTGGTGCGGGAAGCGCAGGACGAAGCGTCCGTCGGCCTCGCGGTCCACCGCCAGTTCGCTGACGCCCGCGGCGCGGAACCGCAACGGCAGCGGCGCCAGGCCCTGGGTGGCGACGACGAAGGCGCTGGCCAGGGTCGCATGGCCGCAGAACGCCACTTCGCGCAGCGGCGAGAACCAGCGGATCGCGAACGCGCCATCGGCCTCGCGCACGAAGAACGCGGTCTCCGACAGATTGTTCTCGCTGGCGATGGCCTGCATCAGCGCATCCGGCAACCACGCCTGCAGCGGCACCACCGCGGCCGGGTTGCCGCGGAACCGCACGCTGGTGAACGCATCGACGATGAACAACGGCAGCTGCACGCGCGGCCTCGCGGGATCGGAAAGGACACGGCCAGTGTGCGCCGGGCTGGGCGACCAGCACAGAGTCAGATACGCTGCAAATCGACCGATACAGATGAGGCCGGCGCATGCGCCTGTACGAAGCCCTCGCCAGCCAGCTGCGCGACCAGATCGCGCAGGGCACCCTGCGCGCCGGCGAGCGCCTGCCGTCGATCCGGCAACTGGCCGCCGGCCACGGCATCAGCGCCGCCACCGCGGTGCAGGCCTGCCTGCAACTGGAACGCGAAGGCCGGGTGCAGGCGCGGCCGCGCTCGGGCTACTTCGTGCGCGCCGCGGCCACACCGCAACCGACCGGCGCAAGCGCCACCACCCGGCGGCGCGCGCCTGGCGCGGTCGCCAATCCGGCGCTGCAGGGCGTGCTGGACATGCTCGCGCGCTCGGACTTGGTGCCGCTGCACACCGCCACGCCGGCCGCGGCGCTGCTGCCCGACGCGCACCTGGCCAGCGCACTGGCGCGGCAACTGCGCCGCCAGCGCAGCGCCGCGCTCGACTACGCCCCGCCGCAGGGCCATGCCGCGCTGCGCCGGCAGATCGCGCAGCGCTACGCGCACTGCGCCACCGCCGTGGCCGCCGACGAGGTGGTGGTGACCGCTGGCGCGATGGAAGCGATCAGCCTGGCCCTGCGCACCCTCACCGCGCCCGGCGACGTGGTGCTGGTCGAGACCCCGACCTACCACGGCATCCTGCAGGCGGTGGCAGCGCTGCGGCTGAAGGTGCTGGAAGTGCCCAACCGCCCGGGCCAGGGCATCGACGCCGCACGCCTGGACGCACTGCTGCAGCGCACCCCGGCGCGCGCCGCGGTGCTGGTGCCGAACTTCAACAATCCGCTCGGCAGCCTCACCCCGGACGCGGCCAAGCGCGCGCTGCTGGACAGTTGCGCGCGCCATGGCACGGTGGTGATCGAGGACGACATCTACGGCGAACTCGACTGGTCGGGACAGCGCCCGCGGCCGCTGCGCCATTTCGACACCCACGGCAACGTGATCACCTGCGGCGCCTTCTCCAAGGTGCTGGCGCCCGGCCTGCGCGTGGGCTGGCTGCTCGGCGGCGCCTGGACCGACGCGCTGGTGCGCGCCAAGTACTTCTCCACCATCGGCGGCGCCAGCCTGCCGCAACTGGCCCTGGCCGACTACCTGGAGCGGCACGACCTGGAGCGCCACCTGCGCAAGCTGCGCCGCACCCTGGCCGACAACGGCCAGCGCCTGCGCGAGGCGGTGCTGCGGCACTGGCCGGCCGGCACCCGCATCGGCGACCCGGCCGGCGGCCTGTCGCTGTGGCTGCAACTGGCCGACGCCGGCAGCGGCCAGGCCTTGTTCGAGGCCGCCCTCGCCGAGGGCATCGGCACCTCGCCCGGACATCTGTTCTCCAGCCGCGGCGACTACGTCGACCACCTGCGGCTGAGCTGCGGCCAGCCCTGGACGCCCGCCCTGGAGCAGGCCATGCGCCGGCTCGGCACGTTGGCCGCGCGGCTGCCGCGCTGAAAAGGGACGCCCGGCACCGCGCCGCAGTACCGAGGCGACACGCGCGCTGCCAGCGTGTGCCTGGCTGGTGACCGCACCGCGTCCTGCGCGCCTGCCAAGCGGGGCCCTACACCTGCATCCACACGAGTGTCGGCCAGCCACAACGATGGCCGCGGCGCACCGCCACCGCAGTGGCGGCGCCCGACAGCGCGCGTGGACCGACGGACGGCAGCCAGCGGCGGCTTGCGCTATGGCGTGGCCGCACCGATCGCCAGCGCCACGCAGGCGCCGAACAAGGTGCAGGCGAGCATCGCCACGGCGCTGAGCGGGCTGCGCCAGCGCTGCCAGGGAAGCAGCAGGGTGCGACGGCAAGACATGGCGCGACTCCGGTCCAGGGATGTGGCGATGGCGAACCCTGCGGAATCTAGCCAGCGCCCGTCTCAGCAGGCGCGAAAGCGATCGCACAACCGCGCGCCGGGTGCTGCTGCCCCCCACGTTTGTTTACGAGACCGGCCACGCCGCCGCCGTGGCGGTCACCGCGCTGTCATGTGCAGGCCGGCGAGCCCACAGCTGCGCCGCTCGCCTTCGGCCACCCGCCACCGCACGGCACGGCAGCGACGACAGCCCGGAGGGCACGGGGTGCACCGGCACCGCCGCCAAGCCCGCAGTGCGCTGCCCGGCGGTCGCGTCGTGCGCGACCGCCAGCGCATCGCGCTCAGTCCTGCAGCGCGCGCGCGTGGAAGGCGATGTGCTCGCCGATGAAACTGCCGATGAAGTAGTAGCTGTGGTCGTAGCCCGGCTGCACGCGCAAGGTCAACGGATAGCCGGCGGCCTCGGCGGCCGCCTGCAGCAGCTGCGGGCGCAACTGCTTGTCCAGGAATTCGTCGCCGCCGCCCTGGTCGATCAGCAGCGGCAGGCGTTCGCTGGCGCCGCCGATCAGCACGCTGGCGTCGTACGCCTGCCATTGCGCGCGGTCCTCGCCCAGGTAGGCGGTGAAGGCCTTCTCGCCCCACGGCACCTGGCTCGGCGCGACGATCGGCGAGAACGCCGACACGCTGCGGTAGCGGCCGGGATTCTTCAGCGCGATCACCAGCGCGCCGTGGCCGCCCATCGAGTGCCCGCTGATGGCGCGGCGGCCGTTGTGCGGGAACTGCGCCTCGATCAGCGCCGGCAGTTCCTGCACCACGTAGTCGTACATGCGGTAGTGCGCGGCCCACGGCGCCTGGGTGGCGTTGACGTAGAAGCCGGCGCCCTTGCCCAGGTCGTACCCCTCGGCGTCGGCGACCTGCTCGCCGCGCGGGCTGGTGTCGGGGGCGACCAGGATCACCCCATGCTCGGCCGCATAGCGCTGCGCGCCGGCCTTGGTGATGAAGTTCTGCTCGGTGCAGGTGAGGCCGCTGAGCCAGTACAGCACCGGCAGTTTGGCGTGCTCGGCCTGCGGCGGCAGGTACACGGCCACCTGCATGGGGCAGCCGAGCACGGCCGAGTCGTGGCGATAGACGTCCTGCCAGCCGCCGCAGCAGGCGTGGTGTTCGATACGTTCCATGGACAGTTCCGAAATGTGGGCCTGCGGCCGCGACCGGCCGCAGGCGGGATGCCGCGACGCGTCGAACGGCGACGCGCGCGGCAGCGGGCTTCAGTGCAGCACGCCGTTCTTGCGCGCCACGTGGGTGGAGATCGCGTCCATCAGCGGCGGCGACAGGCAGTCGTACGGTTCCAGCTTCAGTTCGCGCAGGCGGTTGCGCACCCCGTCCATCGCCTCCGGCCGCGTGCCGCTCTCGATGATCGAGGACACGAACGCGGCGAAGCCCGGCGCCGACCACCCCTGCTGCGGCGACAGTTCCGTATGCACGAAATCCAGGCCGTAGAACGGATGCTCGGTGTTCTCGATGCGGCCGTACATGTGCACGCCGCAGCCGGTGCAGGCGTGACGGCGGATGGTCGCGCTCTCGTCCACCACCTTCAGTTTCTCCTCGTGCGCGGTCACCTTGACCTTGTCGCGCGCCACCACCGCCACCACCGAGAAGGTCGCGCCCTTCGGCTTCCAGCACTTGGTACAGCCGCAGGCATGGTTGTGTGCGGTCTGCGCCCCCACTTCCACCACCACCTTGTCGCTGGCGCAGTGGCATTCCAGGGTGCCGCCCTGGAACTGCTCCGCGCCGGCACGCACGCCGGCATCCACCGACGGATGAATCGTCACAGTACTCATCTTGCCCCCTCCCGGGTTCGTTGCGTCGCTGCACTGCGCGGAAACGGCCGCGCGCCGGACTGACCTGCGGGTCAGAAGTGGATGACGGTGCGGATCGACTTGCCTTCGTGCATCAGGTGGAAGGCTTCGTTGATTTCGTCCAGCGGCAGGGTGTGGGTGATGAACGGATCGAGGTCGATCTCGCCGTGCATCGCCTGTTCCACCATGCCCGGCAGCTGGGTGCGGCCCTTGACCCCGCCGAAGGCGCTGCCGCGCCAGACGCGGCCGGTGACCAGCTGGAACGGACGCGTGCTGATTTCCTGGCCGGCGCCGGCCACGCCGATGATGACGCTCTCGCCCCAGCCCTTGTGGCAGCACTCCAGCGCCGAACGCATCACGTGCACGTTGCCGATGCATTCGAAACTGAAGTCCACGCCGCCGTCGGTCAACTCGACGATGACCTCCTGGATCGGCTTGGAGTAGTCCTTGGGGTTGATGCAGTCGGTGGCACCCATGCTGCGCGCCAGCTCGAACTTGCCCGGATTGGTATCGATGGCCAGGATGCGCCCGGCCTTGGCCTGCACCGCACCCTGGATCACCGCCAGGCCGATGCCGCCGAGGCCGAACACCGCAACGCTGTCGCCTTCCTTCACCTTGGCCGTGTTGTGCACCGCGCCGATGCCGGTGGTGACGCCGCAGCCGAGCAGGCACACCTTCTCCAGCGGCGCCTCGGGATTGACCACGGCCAGCGAGATTTCCGGCACCACCGTGTACTCGCTGAAGGTGCTGCAACCCATGTAGTGATAGATCGGCTGGCCGTTGTAGGAGAAGCGGGTGGTGCCGTCGGGCATCAGGCCCTTGCCCTGGGTGGCACGCACCGCCTGGCACAGGTTGGTCTTGCCGGACAGGCAGAACTTGCACTTGCGACACTCGGCCGTGTACAGCGGGATCACGTGGTCGCCGACCTTGACGCTGGTCACGCCCTCGCCCACCGCCTCGACGATGCCGCCGCCCTCGTGGCCGAGCACCGCCGGGAAGATACCTTCCGGGTCGTCGCCGGACAGCGTGAACGCGTCGGTGTGACACACGCCGGTGTGGGTGATGCGCACCAGCACCTCGCCCTGGCGCGGCGGCTCGACATCGATCTCCACGATCTGCAGTGGCTGGCCGGCTTCGAAGGCAACGGCGGCTCGGGATTTCATGCGCTTTCTCCTGGCTGAGGAACTGGGTGTGGGGTGTGGATCACTTGAGATAGGAGCGGACCAGCATGCCCATCTCGCGCACGCGCGCGGCGCGCTGCGCGTCGGAGCTGGCCGGCTGGCCGAATTCTTCGCGGACGTGGGCTTCCATCACCTCGGACATGAGGCCATTGACCGCACCGCGGATGGCGGCGATCTGCTGCAGCACCGCCGCGCACTCGGCGCCGCCTTCCAGCGCGCGCTCCAGTGCTTCGGTCTGGCCGCGCAGGCGGCGGATGCGGGCCAGGACGCGCTTCTTCTCGTGCGGGGTGTGTGGCATGCGATAAGAACCCGGGAACTATACTGGGGGATAGTATCCGCACGACCGAAAAAAAGAAATGCCCGCCCCGTGCCGACGCCCGCCAGATCGGCCCCAGCCGCCGCCGGAGGCCGCGACAGCGCTAGTGCCGGCGCATGGCAATGCGTGTCGGCACAAGACACGAACCGGCCATGTTCGCGCCGCCGGCGCTGCCTATGATGGCCATGCGGTCAAGCACGGGCCCCGGCTCCGGCGGCCACGTCCCTGCCCGCCCCCAGTTCCAGGCAGCCGCGGCCACGTCTAGACTGGGCGACTCCCGTGTGGCCGCCCTTCAAGATCGTGGACATGAAATCCTTCATTCTGGTCGTCGACGACGATCCGGATCTGCGTCGACTCATCAGCGAGTTCCTGAGCGACCACGGCTATCAGGTGGACACCGCCGAAACCGTGGCGGAGATGCGCCTGCGGATGGCCGAGCGCCAGCCGGACCTGGTGATCCTGGACGTGATGATGCCCGGCGAGGACGGCCTCAGCGCCGCCCGCCAGCTCGCCAGCGAGCGCGGCGCGCCGGCGGTGATCATGCTCAGCGCGCTGGGCAGCGACACCGACCGCATCATCGGCCTGGAAGTCGGCGCCGACGACTACCTGGCCAAGCCCTGCAATCCGCGCGAACTGCTGGCGCGGGTGCGCGCCCTGCTGCGGCGCAGCCAGGCGGCGACGCTGCCGCCGGAAGCGCGCGGCAACGTCTACGAGTTCGCCGGCTGGCGGCTGGACGTGATCCGCCGCGACCTGCGCGACCCCACCGGCATCTTCATCAATCTCTCCGATGGCGAGTTCGCGCTGCTGCGCACCTTCGTCGAGCACCCGCAGCGCGTGCTCAGCCGCGACCAGTTGCTCGACTACGCGCGCGGCCGCGACACCGAGGTCTACGACCGCGCCATCGACAGCCAGATCAGCCGCCTGCGCCGCAAGATCAACGAACGCGTGCAGACCGAGCTGATCCGCACCGTGCGCAACGAAGGCTACATGCTGCTGCCGAGCGTCGCCCGCCTGTGAGCGGGCCCACGCGCGCCCGTCGCGGCGTGCCGATCTTCGCCCGCGCCTTCCTGCTGCTGGTGGTGGCGCTGCTCACCGCGCAGCTGATCGGCATCGCCCTGGTGCTGCGCACCCCGGTCTACGAGATGCCGGTGCATCCGCCGGAAGTGATCGCCCTGCTCAGCACGCGCATGCCGGCCGGCACCCAGACCCTCAAGGTGCAGGACACGACGCATGCGCCGCTGCCGGCGCGCGACCAGGTGCGCGACCGCAATGCCGAACGGGTGATGGCGCACTGGCTGGAGGTGGCGCCGGACCAGGTGCGCTTCTACCGCAACAGCGACGGCCGCCTGGAACGCCTGCGCCTGCGCCTGGGCGAGCGCCCGCCGCCGCCGCCGCATGCGCTCGCTGCCGACGACGCCATCCCCGCACCCGACGACCTGGCGCCTCCGCCCGACGCGCCGCAACCACCGCCGCTGGAGCCGCCACCGGCACCGGGCGAGGCACCGCGCACCGAGGCGTTTGGCGCGACCATGCGCGCAGTGGGCTGGCGCGAACGCGGCTTCGCCCCGGCGGTGCCGCTGCTGGATGGCTTCACCGCGGCGCTGCGCCAGCCCGACGGCCACTGGCGCAGCGTGATGTCGCCGCCGCGCCGCTTCTCCAACGCATTCAAGACCCAGGTGGTGATGCTGTTCCTGGTCGGCATGCTGGCGATGCTGCCGCTGGCCTGGTGGTTCTCGCGGGCGCTGTCGGCGCCGATCCGGCGCTTCGCCGAGGCGGCCGACCAGCTCGGGCGCAACCCCGACGCGCAGCCGCTGCGGCGCAGCGGCCCCAGCGAGATCGTGCAGGCGGCCGACTCGTTCAACGCCATGCAGGCGCGCCTGAACCGGCTGATCAACGAGCGCACGCACATGGTCGCGGCCATCGCCCACGACCTGCGCACGCCGCTGGCGCGGCTGGCGTTCCGCCTGGAAAACCTGCAGGCGCCGCTGCGCGAGAAGACCATGGCCGACATCGACGAGATGAAGGCGATGATCTCCGCGGCGCTGGACTTCATCCACAACGACAGCCGCCGCGGCACCCGCTCGCCGCTGGATTTCCGCCTGCTGGTGGAGAGCGTGGTCGACGACGCCAGCGACACCGGCGCCGACGTGGTCCTGCTGCTCGGCGACGCCATCACCCTCGACGGCGACTCGCTGTCGCTGCGGCGCATGGTGATGAACCTGGTGGAGAACGCATTGAAGTACGGCAAGCGCGCGCGCCTGCAACTGCGTCACGACGCCGGCGAATGCCTGCTGTGGATCGACGACGACGGCCCCGGCATCGATCCCGCGCAGCGCGAGAAGCTGTTCCTGCCGTTCTTCCGCGGCGAGAACTCGCGCAACCGCGACACCGGCGGTATCGGCCTGGGCCTGTCGGTGGCGCACAGCATCGTGCTGGCGCACGGCGGCCAGATCGCCCTGGACAACCGCCCCGAGGGCGGCCTGCGGGTCAGCGTGCGGCTGCCGTGCCAGGCGATGGGCGGCTGAGCCGGGCGCCGCCACGGCCCCCGCCCTTCCGCTACAGTCCGAAGTGATTCACGAACCACCGCTCGACCCCCTGATCTGCGATCTGGACGAGTGGCACGAAGACGTGCAGCCCGCGATCGATGTCCAACTGGCACGACGCAGTAGAGAAGAAAAGGCAAGAGAACCATGAAGAACCTAACAGGCGCTGCGCCAGCCCATCAGGCGAGAAGCATTGCCGGCGTCGCGCTGATCATTGCGGCATATTTCTTCATAAATCCGCTAGCAAGCGCCATCTATGGATTCATCGCAACATCACTGAATCTGACCATCGTCTCCGGAAATACCATCCACCTTCTCCCGTTCGGGGTGGTCGGAGCAGTGCGATTGATTCTGGACTTTTTCCTCGTGGTCCTCGTATATAAAACGCTCAACCGAAAGTTCAGAGGATTTCCGCTACTCGGCCCGCATATGCTGAAAATGGCCGTATCGGGACTGGCGATCGGCATGGCGGTCATGAGCGGCGCAATTCTGGCGATCATCGCCACCGGAAACGCCAGTGTGTCGGTGTCACCCCAGCCCTTCACAGGTGCCGTGCGCAATGCAAGCGGCTGGCTCGCCTTCGAAGGGCTTGCAGCGCTTGGAGAAGAGTTGCTGGTGCGGGTCGCAGTCCTCGTCGTGGCCGAACGCCTCGCTGGCTGGCGCGGAGCGCTCATCGCGTCCGGCCTGATGTTCGCCGCACTGCATTTGGACAACCCTGGCGCAACCGGAATATGGCTCACCCGCCTTCTCTGTCAGGGCGTGTTACTGGCCTATGCGGTGTATCGCACCGGCTCGTTCTGGTGGTCGGTTGGATATCACACGGGGTGGAACTGGGCGAGCGCCCCGATTTTTGGCGCGTCCGGCAGCGGCTACTACGTCGATGGGCATGTTCTCACCTTCACTCCGGGCGACGCACACTGGATCACAGGGGGCGCGGTGGGTCCGGAAGGCAGCGTGTTCGCCTTCGTCGCGGTCCTGGCAGGGTTTCTGCTTCTGGTTGCGACGACGCCGAATCGGCGGATGCCACCGCGCAGTTCGCTCACTACCCCGGACGCGCATACGGCCTGATGGCACAGGCCGCATGCGCGTTGACGCACCAAGCGGTGCTAGCCAAGTTTGATCAGCAGTGCGCTGGCGCCCGACAGGCAGAATTTCGCCTACCTATTCGGCTCGACGACCACCGCCGTGCCATAACACAGCACCTCGGTCAGCCCGGCCATCAGCTCGGTGGCGTCGTAGCGCACCGCGACGATGGCGTTGCCGCCCATCTGCCGCGCGTGCTGCAGCATGTCCCGGTAGGTCTCCAGGCGCGCCTGCTCGCACAGTTGGGTGTAGATGGTGATATTGCCGCCGAAGATGGTCTGCAGCCCACCCAGGAAATTGCCGACGATGGAGCGAGAGCGCACGGTGATGCCGCGCACGATGCCCAGGTTGCGCACGATGCGGTAACCGGGAAGCTCCAGCGCGGTGGTCACCATCGCATCGGTGAGCGGCGAAGCCGCCACCGCGCGCGGCGGCGAGGAATTGTATGGATCGGTCATCGGTGTCCCCTGGTGATGCTGGTCCGTGACGCCGCGGACCGCGGCCCCGGCGCGCATGCGCCGAGGCTGGCAGTGTTAGCACCGCATGAAGAGCCACGCAATCGCCAAAACCAGGCAGCCGCTCCATCGCAGCAGCATCGCCACGACGCCGGCCAGAACGACCGCCACGCGCCGCCACTGGCGCAGCCCGCGCGCGCGCCGCACCACGTGCACGCACAGGCAGCAGGCCGCTGGCGACCGCGCACCACGGAGTCCCCCTTCCCCTGCCTGAAGCACCGTTTACTGCAAAGCACGAAACTGCAGATCAACGCCTCGCTGGCGCGCCGCTGCCGCCCACCGTCGGCAATGAACGCCGAAACTCGGCAGCGACAGGTCGTGAGAGCAAGCGCGCGATGATCCAGCCATGCAGGGCGACGAAGACCGCAGCAAAGACCACGCCGATCGCCGCCATCGCCCACATCATCGCCTGCATATCCGGCGCGCCGTGCATCTGCGCAACCGCGAGCTGTTTCTGCATGAACCCGATCATCTGCACCTGCACGACTGCGCCGCCCAGATTCCATGCGATCACCAGCACCATGGCACCGATGAAGCACCACCGCGCCCAGTTCAGCCGCCGCAGAAGCCCGATCGAACTCGCCAGGGTCCACACCGAAAACAGCACAGTTCCAAGAAACAACCACCGGAAGTTGGAAAAAATGAAGGCCGTCGTGGGCGGCATCCCTGGCGGAAGCCTCCTTATCAGATCGGCGAACTGCACGTGATCGAACACGGCGAACAGAACGAAAACCTGCATGACGCCGACCACCGTCCCGAAACCGGAGAGTGCGATGAAGATCCAGGCCAGGATGGTGACAAAGCTGGACCGCGGTGGTGCTTGGTGCATACATGCCCCTGAAGCCGAGTCGACAATAGTGACGCCTGGCCGCTCACCGCGCCAATCACCTGCAGCCACATCCGATTGCCGAATTCCGACGAAATACATGGACCCGTCGGTCGCCGAATTCTCTAGCGGCGTTGCCATGCGCAGGCGGCGGTCGCCGCCGCTGCTACGGTCGCGCGCAAGCAGGACACCCGACAGGCCAAAAGACGCTCACCGGCGCCGTCATGACGGCGCCAACATCGCCTAACGTCGCTGCGCCAGGGCCGCCGCATGGCGCGCCCGCAACAGCGGCATGACGGTCGCCCGCCAGAACACCAGGCTGACGTACCCCGAGGACATGCCGCCGTGGCTGAGGCGCGGCACGAAGACCGACTCGACAGAGGCGTCGTCCAGCGCCGTGCCGACCAGGCGCGCGAAGGTGTCGGCGAGCAGCGCCTCGCACTGTGCCGACGTTGCCGGCAGCGGCACGCCGGCCAGGGTCGACGCCATTTCCTCCCAGAGATACGGATCGCCACGGCCGCCCCATGTGGGCGGCTCGTCCTGGAACAGGCCCGCCATGCCCTCGTTCGCGGCCATCGTCGTGCTGGCGTACCGGCGTGCGGCGCGACGCTCAGGACGCTCAGTACGCGAATTCGCGGAACACGTGGTCGATGTCGCCTTGCCACGCGCCGTGGTACAGCGCCAGCTTGCGCTCGGCCGCGGTCTCGCCGGCGTGCAGGATCTCCACGAGCGGTTCCAGGAAACGCGACTCGTCCTGGCCGTCGCGGTTCAACCGCGCGCGGCGGCGCAGGCCGCTCAGGGCGATCTTCACCGCTTCGGCGGCCAGGTCCTGCACGGTGCCGTTGCGGAACGGCAGCTTCAGCGCCAGCTTCGGCACGCCGTCGCGCAACGCGTGGCGTTCGACCAGGCTGAAATCCTTGACCAGGTCCCAGGCCGCATCCAGTGCGGCATCGTCGTACAGCAGGCCCACCCAGAACGCCGACAGCGCACACAGCCGTCCCCACGGGCCAGCGTCGGCGCCGCGCATTTCCAGGTACTTCTTCAAGCGCACTTCCGGGAACGCGGTGGTCATGTGGTCGGACCAGTCGCGAAGGGTCGGCAACGCACCCGGCAAGGCCGGCAGCTTGCCCTGCAGGAAGTCGCGGAAGCTCTGCCCGCTGGCGTCCACGTAGGTGCCGTTACGGTAGGAGAAGTACATCGGCACGTCGAGCAGGTAGTCGACGTAGCGCTCGTAGCCGAAGCCGTCCTCGAACACGAAATCGAGCATGCCGGTGCGGTCGGCGTCGGTGTCGGTCCAGATGTGCGAGCGGTAGCTGAGGTAGCCGTTGGGCTTGCCCTCGGCGAACGGCGAATCGGCGAACAGCGCGGTGGCGATCGGCTGCAGCGCCAGCGACACGCGGAACTTCCTGATCATGTCCGCTTCGCTGGCGTAGTCCAGATTGACCTGCACCGTGCAGGTGCGGGTCATCATGTCCAGGCCGAGCGCGCCGACCTTGGGCATGTACGCCTGCATGATCTTGTAGCGGCCCTTGGGCATCCACGGCATCTCGTCGCGGCGCCATTTCGGCTGGAAGCCCATGCCGAGAAAGCCCAGGCCCAGTTCGTCGGCGACCTGCTTGACCTCGTTGAGGTGGCTGCCCACTTCCACGCAGGTGTCGTGGATGGTCGGCAGCGGCGCGCCGGACAGTTCCAGCTGGCCGGCCGGCTCCAGCGTCACCGAGGCGCCATCGCGCAGCAGGGCGATGGTGTGCCCGGCTTCGCGCACCGGCTCCCAGCCGAAACGGGTCAGGCCGAGCAGCAAGGCCTCGATGCCGCGCTCGCC